>CAWVGT010000143.1:0-4690 GCA_963928645.1 Candidatus Fimadaptatus sp. | reverse complement strand
CCCCCGCGGCTGCATTGAAGTCGATATCGGGGTTGGGCCGGGCGAGCCTAATGCCGGTTTGTCTTGCCGTTGCATATCGATTGTATTGATATGGACATGCCTGCACAGCCGGGGAGAGCGGGCGATTCCGCATGGAGGCTGCGATGGTAATGCAACCATGCGTCGCGGGGGCTTTCCCGCGAGTTGCGCAATAGCTATTACTTGCGAACCGGGCTGATTGCCATGTAGAGGCTGCGATGGTATTACAAACATGCGCCGCGGGGGATTTCCTGCGAGTTGCGCGACAGACTTACTTGCGAACCGGGCTGATTGCCATGTGGAGACTGCGATGGTATTGCAAACATGCGTCGCGGGGCTTTCCCGCGAGTTGGGCGACAGCCTTTACTTGCGAACCGGGCTGACTGCCCCGTGGAGGCTGTGATGGTATTGTAACCATGCGTCGCTGGGCTTTCCCGCGAGTTGAGCGGCAGCCTTTACTTGCGAACCGGGCTAATTGCCCTGTGGAAGCTGCGATGGTATTGTAACCATGCATCGCTGGGCTTTCCCGCGAGTTGAGCAATAGCTATTACTTACAAACCAGGCTGATTGCCCTGTGGAGGCTGTGATGGTAATGCAACCATGCGTCGCGAGGCTTTCCTGTGATTAGAGCGACAGCTTTTACTTGCGAACCGGGCTGATTGCCATGTAGAGGCTGCGATGGTATTGTAACCATGCGTCGCGGGGGGGCTTTCCCGCGAGTTGCGCAATAGCTATTACTTGCGAACCGGGCTGATTGCCATGTGGAGACTGCGATGGTATTACAAACATGAGCCGCGGGGGATTTCCTGCGAGTTGCGCGACAGACTTACTTGCGAACCGGGCTGATTGCCCTGCGGAGACTGCGATGACGATGTAACCATGCAACGCGGGCGCTTTCCGGCGCCAAGCGATATGCACATTAACTGCTCGGCCGCAGAACCGGCGGCTGAGCGCATACACGACGCGGACAGCAATGTGCACGCAGACGCCCTGGCGCCTATGCCTGCACGGTCGTGCTGCCGCAGATTTGACGTCGGGGCGAGCATGGCCCGCCCGTGATACGGAGGTGCAGCATGAGCGGCAAGTACGTAATGGTGGGCAAGGTCAAGCTGGGCGGCGGCGCGCCGGTCAGCATACAGTCAATGACCAACACGGATACCCGCGACCGCTACAAGACGCTGGAGCAGATAAACGCGCTGTACGAGGCGGGCTGCCAGATAGCGCGCGTGGCGGTGCACGACGAGGCGTGCGTCAAGGCGGTGCGGTTCCTGGTCGACCGCAGCCCGATACCGCTGGTCGCGGACATACACTTCGATTACCGGCTCGCGATAGGCGCGATCGAAAACGGCATAGCCAAGGTGCGCATAAACCCGGGCAACATAGGCTCGCAGGAAAACGTGCGCAGGCTGGCCGACTGCCTCAAGCAGCACCACGTGCCGGTGCGCATAGGCGTCAACTCCGGCTCGATAGAAAAGGAGATACAGCAGAAGTACGGCTCCAGCGCGCAGGGCATGGTCGAGAGCGCGCTCAAGCACGCCTCGTACCTGGAGAAGGAGGGCTTTGACGACATAGTGCTGTCGCTCAAGTCGTCCGACGTGCGCACGACGGTGGAGGGCTACCGGCTGGCGCACAAGCTGTGCGACTACCCGCTGCACGTGGGCGTGACCGAGGCCGGCCTGCCCGCCGACGGCATAGTCAAGTCCGCGATAGGCATAGGCGCGCTGCTGCTGGACGGCATAGGCGACACGATACGCGTGTCGCTGACCGCCAGCCCCGTCGAGGAGATCGCCGCCGCCAAGCAGATACTGCGCGCGATAGGCCGGCTCGAGGACTCGGTCGAGGTGATATCCTGTCCGACCTGCGGCCGCACGCGCATAGACGTGGCCGAGATCGCGCGGCGCGTGTTCGACGGCACCCGCCACATCAAGCTCCCGCTCAAGGTCGCGGTGATGGGCTGCGTAGTCAACGGCCCGGGCGAGGCGCGCAACGCCGACATGGGCATAGCCGGCGGCAGCGGCTGCGGCGCGCTGTTCCGCAAGGGCGAGCGCCCGGTCAAGGTCGAGGGCGATCTGGCGCAGATACTGCTGGACGCGATCGAGCAGGAGGTCGCGGAGCGCAGTTCGCACTGAGCGGCGCATACGGCGCCATCGGGAGGGAGGCTGCACCATGCAACGCAGGCTGAACGCGGACGAGGCCATTGAGCTGGTCGCGCGCGGGCTCGAAGCGCTGCCCGGCGTGGACGCGATAGTGCTGGGCGGCTCGCGCGCGACCGGCAGCGCGACCGAATCGTCCGACGTGGACATAGGCATATACTACGGCGCGGCGTTTGACGCCGCCGCGTTCCGCGCGCAGGCCGCGGCGCTGGACGACGCCCACCGCCCCGACTGCGCGACCGACATAGGCGAATGGGGCCCCTGGATAAACGGCGGCGGCTGGCTCAGCGTGGGCGGCGTGGCGGTCGACCTGCTGCTGCGCGATACCGGCAGGGTCGCCCGCTGCGTCGAGGACTGCCTCGCCGGGCAGCTCACGATCGACTACCAGTGCGGCCACCCGTTCGGGTTTGTGAACTCGATATACATGGGCGAGGTATACCTGTGCCGGCCGCTGCGCGAGCGCACCGGCGCGCTGGCCGCGCTCAAGCGCCGGCTGGAGCCCTACCCCGAGGCGTACCGCCGCGCGGCCGTGGCCAGGTTCCTGTGGGAGTGCGAGTTCTCGCTGATGTGCGGGCGCAAGACCGCAGCCAAGCGCGACGTGATATACGCGGCCGGGTCGCTGTTCCGGTCGGCGGTGGCGCTGGTGTACGCGCTGTTTGCGCACTACCGCATGTACTGCATAAACGAGAAGGGCTGCCTGAAACGGCTGGTAGCGAGCGGCGTGGCGCTGCCCGACGGCTTTGCCGAAGCGCTCGAAGGCGCGCTGGCGCTGACCGGCGACAATATCGCCCGGGCGTTCGACGCCGTGCAGCGCGCGTACGAGGACGTGCGCCGCATCTGTGCGGAGCAGTGAACCGGCGCGCGTCGCTGGGCTATCCGGCGAGCAACGATTGGACTGCGCCCCCGCGGCCCTACTGGCTGCGGGGGCGCTTTGCGTGCGGGGGCGCTGCCCAGCGCGGCGGCGCTTTGCGCTGTGCGCTGTTTCGCCCGCGCAATGTCGGCTTGTTCTCGCCCGCTGGCCAGAGCCGCATGACACACAAACGCCCCCGCGGCCACTTGGTCACGGAGGCGTCATCAATATACATGCTTTTCGATACAGCCCGCTCAGTCGCGCGTGCCGCGCGGATGCAGGCGCTTCATCACCATCGTCACCACGCTGGTCGTCATGCACAGCAGCAGCGCCTCGAACGGCAGCAGGCCCAGGTTCTTTATCAGGCGCGCCGGCAGCAGCACCGCCATCGCGTTGCCCGAGGTTATCGTCAGCCACAGCGTGTTCATGAATACGTTGCACACCAGGCTCACCAGCGCCTTGGTCATCAGCGCCCACAGATAGCCCACGCGCGGCCGCCCGTACAGCATCAGCCCGTATATCAAGCCGCCCGCCACCGCCGTGAGCGTATACCCCGGAAAGTACGCGCCCGACGGAAAGAGCACCAGCGCCACTATGTCGCCCGCCGCGCCGGTCAGCATCGCCACCACCGGGCCCAGCAGCAGCCCCGCCGCTACCTGCGTTATGAACCCTATGCTCAGGCGCAGCTCTGGCGTGATCTGCACGCGCACGCTGGCCAACGCCACGTTCAGCGCTATCAGCAGCGCCGCCGTCGTCAATGTGCGAGTGTTGCTCAGCTGTCGCGCGGAACGCGCTATCTTGTCAAATATACTCATGTGCACCCCCCACAGTGCGCTTAATGCGCATATTCCGCGTTCATTATAGCGTAGTTGTTCGGAAAATGCAAGTAAGTTTGACGTACATAATGTGATATTATTCGCCCATTTTACCCGCGCACAAGCGCCCGCCCCCATGCGCGGCGCACACCGCGCTCGGGGACGGGCGATCGACATGCCGTCAGCTCGGCGCGGCCGCGCCTCAGCCCTCCAGCATCACGGTCAGTATCTCATAGGGCTTGAACTCGAGCGCCACGCCGCCGTCCACGACCGGCACCTCGCGCTCCACGTTCTCCATCAGGTCGGTCAGGTACGCGCGCTTGGCCGACGCGCCCAGCCGGAGCGTGGCCTGAGTGCGCGCGCCGTAGCACTCGTACATGCGCACTATCGTGTTCTCGCCGTCCAGCTGGCGCTTGACCGCCTCGACCAGCACGCCCGGCGCATCTATGGCGAACTCGTCCGCGGTGGCGCGCATGTCGCCCGCACCGCCCGCGGCGCGCGCCGTCAGCGGCATGTTCAGGCCATACGCCTGCCGCACCACGCCGCCCACGCGCCAGTCGCCCACGTGCGGCATCAGCGAATACGTGAACACGTGCTCGCACTGGTCGGCCTCGGGGTTGGGGTGGGTCGAGCTCTTGAGCAGCGTCAGCGCCATCGAGTGCTCGTCTATCGAGCAGCCGTACTTGCAGTCGTTGAGCACCGCCACGCCGTAGCCCGCCTCGCTCACGTCCATCCACTTGTGGTGGCAGGACTCGAACCGCGCCACGTCCCAGGACGTGTTCTTGTGGGTCGCGCGGGTCACGTTGCCGTACTGCACGTCGTAGGTCGCCGAGTTGTAGAACACGTCGACCGGG
>CAWVGT010000142.1:0-15712 GCA_963928645.1 Candidatus Fimadaptatus sp. | reverse complement strand
ACAGCGCTTGGGCGATGCTGCGAAAACCCTCCGATATAGGCGGCGTTATGTTTGGATTTGCATGTTCTGCCGGCTGCTGTTGCACGTACGGCCAAGCATGCCGTGTGCAGCATACTTTGTCAATGAACGGAAGGTTCCCTGAACTGTCAGGGAACCATTTTGCATGTTAAAATCCGCACAGGGCGTCGTGGCCCCTATTGGCTTACAGCGCAGCGCGACAGAGCAAAGCTTACTCTGCGGAAGTCGGAAGCGCGGCCCACCGGCGGTACGCCGGAAGTGGACGGAAGCCGCCGAAATGCCGAGCGCCGTGGGCTGCCGTGCGAACACAAGCTGTGTGGTACTGCGCGCATGCGGTTGGCAGCGACATCGCAGATACGCGACGCTTCGATGGAAAGAAGCTGAGCAGCGAGAGCATCCGGCGATAGCTGGCGCGAAATCCCATGTTTGGATGCGCCAGGCAGCAGGTGTGTGCAAGGCCAGCCCCTTTTACGTGCGCCGCGCGACGACCTGCGCGCGAGGCGGATCGTGCAAGCGCCTGCGAGAGCGCGGCCAGCGTGCCCGGGCTTATGCAGTTTTCCGCGTCGCCTGGCTGCGAATGCGCGTCGGGGTCGTCAAATCGGCCTTGATTGTTGTCGGAATGCGGCGAATCGTGCGCCGCCGCACGGCATGCAGGAACTGTTGGTATGGAGCGCATCGCCATATGTGCAGCCGACGGCGCGCTGACATGGGTGAGCGCGGTAGCGCGCTATTGCGCTTCGACGCCCGACTGCCAGCGGTATGCGGCCCTGCGGCGCCGCGCGCCGTTCAGCCCAAGGGTTCGCCGTACCGGCCAGAGTGTCCGCGGCGAATGGTATGCAAACCGCCCGGCGCAAGCGGTGTCCGTGCGCAAGCGAGCCCTGCGCGCAGTTCACCGCCCCCGGCGCGTCAGAAAGCGCCGGAGCAGTGCGCAGCATTCGTCAAAGAACTCGTCCACCACACCCATGCTCCACGAGCAGCCGATAAGCGCCTCGCCGAGCATGTACAGCGGCAGGCGCCTGCCGAACCCGGGGGCGAAAAACGCATGCTCCGCGTATCCCGCCCTAAACGCGGTATAGCGTGCGGGTGAGCCGCGCAGCTCCTTCTGATAAAAGCGCGCCAGCTCCAGCTCCACGTTGCCGTCGTGAGCCAGCTCGAAGTCGATCAGCGCGGAGACGTGCCCGCCCACGCAGAGCACATTGCGCGTGGAAAAGTCGCCGTGCATGGTGCCCATGGGCAGCAGCGCGAACAGCGGCGGCGCCGCGCTCTCCAGGTAGGACAGCGTGCGGGCGCAGAGCGACAGCGCCTCGGGGCCGGCGTCGCGCGCCGCCTGTACGGCCCGGCGCAGCTCCCCGAGCCAGGCGTCGCGCCAGGCTGCGCCGTCGGCCAGGGCGGGCTGGTGCAGCCGGCCGAGCATGGCGCCCATTTCGCGGGCGATCTCCTCCGTGGGCGGGGAGGCGGCGACGTCGCCTTCCAGCCGCCGGCTGATGGTATACGTTACGCCGAGAATCGTGCCCGCGCGCAGCACGCAGGGCGCGCATACGCCGCGCTCCCGCGCCCTTGCGGTGTAGAGCTGCTCCGCCCGCGCCCGGGCGGCCGCCGGCGGAGTGCCGTTTCCGTAAAGCTTGGCGATGCGGTCCGCGCACCGGTAGACGCCGTGCCGGCCCAGCGCCTCGTGCCCTATTGATGTGCAGCGCTCCGGCTCGAAGCCGAGCGCGCGCAGCACCTGCGAATGCTCCGCTGTCATACCTGTTTCCCTCCTCGCTTGGCGCTCCCGGTATCGGGGCGGGTGGCGCGGTTGTGCCATGGGTTTATTATAGCACATTCTGCTCCGGCTGGGGCGACGCGGCCGACATGTTTTGCTCCTGCCGGCGGGCGGACGCGGGCGCGCCGGGCCATTTGGCCCGGACGGGATCGGCGCGCTGCCGGTAGCTGTGTGCGAGAATATCGAAGTATGGAAAATTTATGGCCAAGGTGTACAAAGCCCTCAAAGGATGGTATAATGATATCATGGGATTATTGATAGAATTTTCCGCTTCAGGCGCTGGGCACTATAAGGCGCGACCGGGTGCGCAGGAATCGCCGGCATATGAGGGCGGGGCGCGGCGGCGTGGAACGCGAGGGCGGGCGCTTTACCGGGGCCGGGAAGCGCGCGGAGGGCTTCGCTCGCGCCGGGCGCGGCTGCAAAGCCGGGCGCCGCATCGATCGCCGTCGGTTCAGGCGCGCAGGCGGATTGACCAGGCCCGTTTGACGCCGGCATGCCCATACTACGCGGATGCGCCGTCCGTGCCATGAGCGAGCATACGATCGGGTGGTTTTGCATGGCGCGACGCCGGGTTCGACAAGACATGGATGTAAATTGACCGACCGGTCAGCTCCGGCAAGGTTCAGTCAGGCTGACGGGCAGGTCTTGCCGACGTGGGTCGGGTTTGGCTAAATGGCGGGACGCGGCGCCTGCCGCCGGGGCGGCCGCGTTCGG
This sequence comes from Candidatus Fimadaptatus sp., assembly GCA_963928645.1. Lineage (GTDB taxonomy): Bacteria > Bacillota > Clostridia > Christensenellales > Aristaeellaceae > Fimadaptatus. The sequence goes on along the minus strand of CAWVGT010000142.1, from coordinate 13,218 downwards.
AAATAGGAGGTCACAGCGTGCGCTATATACTGAATCGGGACGTCGGCCTGCGGAGCTGGCGGCGCTTGCCTTACGCCTACTATCGCCGGAACGAGCGGAATGCCCGGCGCGCCTCAAAGGCGACGTTCGAGCTGCTGCTGCGCTGTGACGGCGTGCAGGAGCTTGAGGACGACGCGGCCATGGCGCCGCTGGTGGCGCGCCAGCTCTGCCACCCGGCCGGCGCCGGGGAGCGGCTGACCGACTGGCAGCGCTATAGGGCGTATGACAACGAATACTTCCCGGCGCTCAACTGGATGCTCACCGGCAAGTGCAACCTGAACTGCCGGCACTGCTTCAACGCGGCGGACAACGCGCGGCTGCAGAGCGAGTTTGAGTTGGCGGAGGCGCTGCGGCTGATCGACGAGGCGGCGGACTGCGGCATACACGCCTTTACGCTGACCGGCGGCGAGCCCATGTTCCACAGGGACTTCATGCGGATATTCCGCGGCATATATCGGCGCGACATGTTCGTGGAGGAGCTCAACACCAACGGCACGTTTCTCACGCGGGAGCTGCTGCGGGAGATGAAGGCGCTGGGCGCGGCGCCCATATTCAAGATATCCTTTGACGGCGTGGGCTGGCACGACTGGCTGCGGAACCAGCCGGGCGCGGAGCGCAGCGCGCTGCGGGCGATCGAGCTGTGCGTGGACGAGGGCTTTGAGGTCATGGCGCAGACGAACGTGCACCGCTTAAACGCGGCCGCGATGCTCCCCACGGCGCAGCTGCTGGACGGCATGGGCGTGCGCGGCATGCGCATAATCCGCACCAGCGAGGCGCCGCGCTGGGTGCAGAACGCGGGCGGGGCCGGGCTCAGCTGGAACGAGTACTTCGACCGCATGCTGGGCTTTCTCGAGGCGTACATCGAAACCGGCTGCGCCATGGACGTGAACATATGGCAGATGGCCACGGTGCATCCGGCGCTGAAGCGCTACCGGCCCGCCGCGGTCGGGTGCGATGCCCGCGAATATCGGGACAGCCTGCCGGTGTGCCGGTGCAACCGCGGCCTGGTCGCCGTTGCGGCGGACGGCAATCTGTACCCCTGCCACCAGATGTCCGGCTACTACGCAAAGCACGGCATGTCCCTGGGCAACGTCAAGGCGGACGGGCTCCGGCCGCACCTGCAGCAGGGCGCGTACCTGGGCGAGGTTCGGACGACGCTTGCGCAGCTGAAGGCGCACAACGCCCAGTGCGCGGCCTGTCCCTGGTTCCGCCACTGCTGCGGGGGCTGCCGCGCGTGCGCGATCGCGCTGACGGGCGACCGGTTCGGCGCGGATCCGTCCAAGTGTATCTTCTTTAAACAGGGCTATCTGGACAGGCTGGCGGGCGCGCTTAAGGGCTATCAGTGCGACATCCGCCTGCCCGCCGAGGGCGGCCGGGGCGACGCCGGGCATGACCTGAGCGCGCGGCCAACGCCCGACTGACCGCCCGCTTATTGCAGGAGGATGTATGCAGAAGAACTTGCTGTTCCGCAAAAAGGCAATTGATAAGATAGAATCGCCCGAACAGCTCAACGACTATCTGCGCGGCGCCAATCTCAGCCTGTGGCTGATATTGGGCGCGGTGATAGTGCTGCTGATAGGGTTTGGCGTCTGGGGCACGTTTGGCAGGCTGGAGACGCAGGTGAACGTCGTCGCCATATCATGGAACGGCGCGATTGAGGCGTTTGTAAAGGAAGCGGACATCTCGGGCATATCCGTGGGCCAGCGGGTCTATGTGGACGGCGCGGAGCACAAGGTGCTGTCCATTTCTGAAAAGGTCGTCTCCGCGGAGGCGCACTTCTCAAACGACATGGTGCACCTGGAGGGGCTGACGGCGCAGGACATGTACTACGTGCTGGAGCTGAGCGGGAGCCTGCCCGAGGGCGCCTATGACGCCGCGATCGTAAAGGAAGAGCACCCGCCGATCTCCCTGCTGTTTGATTGAGGTGGCGCATGAACAAGAGAAAGACGCAGCGGCAGCCGATATCGCGCGGCGTGGCCCGGGTGCCGGTGATAATGCAGATGGAGGCGCTCGAGTGCGGCGCCGCGTGCCTGGCGATGGTGCTGGCATATTACGGGAAATGGGTTCCGCTGGAGCAGGCGCGCGTGGATTGCGGGGTCTCCCGCGACGGCGCCAAGGCCGGCAACGTGCTGCGCGCCGCGCGCGGCTACGGGCTGACGGCCAAGGGCTACCGCTATGAGACGGAGACGCTGCGCGCCAAGGGCAGCTTTCCCTGCATAATACACTGGAACTTTAGGCACTTTGTCGTGCTGACCGGCTTCAGGGGCAAAAAGGCATACCTCTGCGACCCGGCAAAGGGGAGCTATTCGGTTCCGATGGAGGTGTTCGACGAATCGTTCACCGGCATCTGCCTGATGCTGGCGCCGGGGCCGGACTTCGAGCAGAGCGGCCGGCAGGCGAGCGTGCTGGCGTTTGCCCGAAAGCGCCTCAGGGGCGCGGAGGCGTCGATAGCGTTCGTGGTGCTGGCCAGCCTGGTCGCCGCGCTCTTTGGCGTGCTCAAGCCCGCCGCGTCGCGGGTGTTTCTGGATAGGCTGCTCACGGGCGTGAACCCGGGCTGGTTCTATCCGTTCATGGGCATAATCGCGGGGCTTGCGGTGCTGGAGCTGCTGGTGTCCGCGGTCAACGCGCTCATGTCCAACCGGCTGAACGCGCGCATGGAGGCGTGCAGCACGGCGCTGTTCGTGTGGAAGGTGCTGCACCTGCCGATGGAGTTCTTCTCCCAGCGCATGGCGGGCGACCTGCTGGACCGGCAGCGCTCAAACGCCTCGATTGCCGAGACGCTCATAAACACGTTCGTGCCGCTCTTTCTGAACCTGGTGATGGTGATCGTCTACCTGGCGGTCATGCTGAAGTACAGCTGGCTGCTGACGCTGGTGGGGCTGGTCGCCATAGTTGTGAACCTTGCGATGTCCCGGATAATGGCCCGCATGCGCATCAACGTGACGCGGGTCAAGATGCAGAGCGAGGGCAAGCTCAACGCGGCCACCGTCGCCGGCATAGAGATGATAGAGACGCTCAAGGCCAGCGGCGCGGAGTACGGCTTCTTCGAAAGGTGGACGGACTATCAGGCCAGCGTCAACACCCAGGCGATACGGTTTGCCAAGATCGACCAGTACGTGGGCCTGATACCGGCGTTCGTGTCCGCGCTGAGCAACACGCTGATAATGGCGCTGGGCGTGCTGCTGACGATGCAGGGCGAGTTTACGATAGGCATGGTCATGGCGTTTCAGGGCTTTCTGACCGCGTTCAGCGCGCCCGCGGCCTCGCTGATAGAGTCCGGGCAGCGCCTGCAGGAGATGCGCAGCGAGATGGAGCGCGTCGAGGACGTGATGGAGTATCCCGCCGATCCGCTGTTTGAGGCGGCCGGCGCCGATGATGAGGGCGAGCGCCAAAAGCTGAGCGGCGACATCGCGCTAAAGGGCGTGACGTTTGGCTATTCGCGGCTGGACAAGCCGCTGATACAGGACTTTGAGCTCGACGTGAAGGCCGGCGAGTGGGTCGCGATAGTGGGGCCGTCCGGCTGCGGCAAGTCCACGGCCGCCAAGCTGATCTCCGGCCTGTACCAGCCGTGGAGCGGCGAGATACTGTTCGACGGCATGCCCGTGAGCCGGATAGATCGCGGCGTGTTTACCGGCTCGCTGGCCGTGGTCGACCAGGAGATAACGCTGTTTGAGGACACCATCGCCGGCAACATACGGCTGTGGGACGAATCGATAGAGGACTTTGAGATGATACTGGCGGCGCGCGACGCGCAGCTGCACGCGGACATAATGCAGCGCGAGGGCGGCTATCAGTACCGGATACGCGAGGGCGGCAAGGACTTTTCCGGCGGCCAGCGCCAGTGCATGGAGATCGCGCGCATGCTCGCGCAGGACCCGACGATAATCGTAATGGACGAGGCGACCAGCGCGCTGGACGCGCGCACCGAGCGCGACGTGATAGACGCGATACGGGCCCGCGGCATAACCTGCATAATGGTGGCCCACCGGCTGTCCACGATACGGGACTGCGACCAGATACTGGTCATGGACAGGGGCCGGGTCGTGGAGCGCGGCCGGCACGACCAGCTGGTCGCCGCGGGCGGGCTGTATGCGCAGCTGGTCGCCAGCGAGTAGGGGAGGGGAAGCTATGGACGGATTTGACGGACAGCTCAAGGTGCGCAAGAAGCACGACGAGGCGCTGCTTGAGCAGGCGTTTGCGAGCATATCCGACGCGGTATTCTGCTCCCGCACGGCGGACAGGTTCAAGACGGACGCGCAGCGGGCCAAGACCGCGATAGACGAGATACTGCTCTACTACCGCGTCGGCACGCGCGAGGTCCCCGAGGAGCTGCAGGATCCGAACGACCAGCTCGAATACCTGCTGCGGCCGCACAACATAATGCGCAAGAACGTGACGCTGGAAAAGGGCTGGTACCGGGACTCGATAGGCGCGCTGCTGGGCACGCGCAAGTCCGACGGCCGCGTGGTGGCGCTGCTGCCCGCGGGCATGTTCGGATACGTGTACCGGGATGAGCTCACGGGCAGGGCGGTGCGCGTGACGGACCGCAACCAGGGCCAGTTTGACGAGCAGGCCATAGCGTTTTACAAGGTGTTCCCGCAGACGAAGCTGAACGTGCCCGCGCTGCTGCGCTATATAGTGCAGACGATATCCACGGCCGACTATCTGATGTTTGCGCTGCTTACGCTGATAGTGGTAATCATCGGCCTGCTGATGCCCCGGCTGAACAACCTGCTGGTCGGCCTGGTCGCGAGCAGCGGGAGCCGGAAGCTGCTGGCATCGCTGGCGGTTTTCATGGCGTGCGCCAGCGCGTCGTCGCTTATGTTCGGCGCGGCGAAGTCGCTCATGATGACGCGCATACAGCTGCGCATGAACCTGTCGGTGCAGGCGGCGACGATGGCGCGGATACTGTCGCTGCCGGTCTCGTTCTTCAAGGCGTACAGCTCGGGCGAGCTGTCCAGCCGCGCGTCCCAGGTCAGCAAGCTCTGCGACATGCTCGTCGCCGCGCTGCTGTCGACCGGGCTTACGTCGGTGTTCTCGCTGATATACATAGGGCAGATATTCCTGTACGCGCCGAGCCTGGTGAAGCCGGCGCTGCTGATAGTGCTGGTCACGGTGCTGTTCTCGCTGATGACCGCGCTGCTGCAGATGAAGGTCAGCAAAAGGACTATGGAGGCCGCGGCCAGGGAAAACGGCGTGGGCTATTCGCTGCTCAAGGGGATACAGAAGATCCGGCTGTCGGGCGCGGAGACGCGCGCGTTTACGCGCTGGATGCAGCTGTATGCGGACAAGGTTCGCCTGAAGTATCACCCGCCGTTCCTGGTCAAGTTCAACGTCACTATAGGGCTGATGATATCGCTTGCAGGCACGCTGGTCATGTATGAGGCGGCGTACGCAAGCGGCATATCGGTCGCGGACTACTACGCGTTCAATACCGCGTATGGCATGGTGAGCGGCGCGTTTTTGTCGCTGGCCTCGCTGGCGCAGACGCTCGCGGGCTGTGGGCCGACGCTGGAGATGGTCAGGCCGTTCTTCGACGCGGTGCCCGAGACGGCCGATGAAAAGCAGATAATAACCAGCCTGAAGGGCCGAATCGAGCTGGACAACGTGAGCTTCCGGTACGACGAAAACATGCCCAACGTGCTGGACAACCTGTCGCTGAACATCAAGCCCGGGCAGTACGTGGCGATCGTGGGCTCCACCGGCTGCGGCAAATCCACGCTGATGCGGCTGATGCTGGGCTTTGAAAAGCCGCAGAAGGGCGCCGTATACTACGATGGCAAGGATCTGAATGACATCGACATGAAGTCGCTGCGCCGCAAGATAGGCGTGGTGCTGCAAAACGGCAAGCTGTTTCAGGGCGACATATACTCGAACATAGTCATCGCCGCGCCGTGGCTGAGCGTGGACGACGCATGGGACGCGGCGGAGGTGGTGGGCATAGCCGACGACATACGGCGCATGCCCATGGGCATGTACACGCGCATAGGCGAGACGGGCGGCATATCCGGCGGGCAGAAGCAGCGGCTGCTGATCGCCCGCGCTATCGCGGCCAGGCCGCGGATACTGATGTTCGACGAGGCGACCAGCGCGCTGGACAGCATCGCGCAAAAGCGGATCTCCGACGCGCTGGACAGCTACCACTGCACCCGCGTCGTGATCGCGCACCGGCTGTCCACGATAAAGCAGTGCGACCGGGTCGTGGTGCTGGACAAGGGGCGCATAATAGAGGACGGCACCTACGACGAACTGATGGCCAGGCGCGGCTTCTTTGCGGAGCTGGTCGAGCGCCAGCAGCTGGACGACGGGCGGGCCGCCGACGCCCGGGCACGGGAAAGGGGGTGAGGCCGTACCGCGGCTGAGAGCTGAGCGGCGCCCGGGCGGCGCGGCTTGGGACGGGGCCGCGGTACCGAAGGGCGCAGAGTCCGCCCGAGCGGATTATCGCAACAGGAGAGCAACATTGATCGCACGAACGAATGCGACAACCGACAGAAAAGGAGGAATATCATGAGCAAGGCGCAGTTTCAGGCGTTCTATCAGAAGGCGGCCGAGGATGCCGAGCTGAAGAACAAGATGATGTCGCTGCGGGGCACCAGCAGCGAGGTGTTGCCCAAGATCTGCCAGCTCGCCAAGGACGAGGGCTACGACGTCGAACTCGATGACATAATCGAAGCCTTCTCGGCGGAGGGCGAGGTTGAGGACACCGTGATGGACGAGGTCGCCGGCGGCGGCTGCGATTCCCACCGTGGGAATCCGGACTGCACGCGCGTCTGCGGCGAGTGCTGCGGCACCTTCCTGGGCACCTATATCGGAAAGCAGTGACCGAACTGGGCCGCGGGCTGCGGGTAACTGCGGCCTGCGGCCGATTTGTGGCCCGGCTGCGCGCAATCGCGGCGGCAGGCCGGCCTTGAGAGGATAATGCGAATGATGGCACGGAAGCGAGCCTTTTATGCGCTGCCGACGGCCGGCGCACAGGCGGGGCCGGCGCCCGGGGACGATCCCGCGGAGCGGTTTGCGTATGCGATGTGCGATGGCGTGACCGACCTGGCGTCGCCGGCATTTCTGCCCGCCCACCGCCGCGCGCTGCGCGGGCTGCTGACGCGCGGCGTGGTGCGCCGCTGCCCCAGGGGTTTTAAGGGGACTCAGCCCGACATCGACGGCGCGCTCCTTTCGATCACGGGGCGCTGCAACATGCGCTGCCGGCACTGCTATATGGGCGCGCCGGAGGGCCAGCGCGAGCTGCCGATTGAGCAGATGCGGCGCATACTCGACGCGCTGTGCGCAGCGGGCGCCACGCAGCTCTCGCTCACGGGCGGCGAGCCGCTGATGCGCGCGGATCTGATGGAGCTGATCGACTCGATACTGGAGCGCGGCATCGACATCTGCGACATATTCACCAACGCGACGCTGGTCGACGACGGGTTCCTGGCGGCGCTGGCGGCGCGCGGGCTGAGCCCGGTGTTTCACGTGAGCTTCGACGGCGTGGGCAGTCACGACGCGATGCGGGGCGTGCCGGGGGCGGAAAGCGCGGCGCGGCGCGGCATAACCGCGCTTATGCGCGCCGGGCACAGGGTGATACTGACCACGAGCGTGGACGGGGACACGCTGCCCGCGCTTGAGCGCACGTATGAGTTTGCCCGCGCGGCGGGCGTGCACGCCTGGGGGATAGGGCGGCCCGTGGCGGCGGGCTGCGCCCGGTCGATGGGCCGGGTCGCGGACGAGGACTTCGCCTCCGCCTGCCGGGCGCTCAAGGCGCTGTGGGAGGCGGACGGCCGGCCGTTCACGCTGGGGCTGGAGAGCTACTTCTCGCATGCGGTCACCCGGGACATGCAGCACGCGATACCCGAGTTTGCGCCCGAGCAGTATGCCTGCGGCAGCTGCCGCGCCTTCCCGCACATCACCCACGAGGGCATACTGATGCCGTGCCCCTGCTACGCCGACACCGAGTATGCCGGGGCGTTCCCGAGCCTGGTCGCGCAGGACTGGCACGCGGCCTGGCGCAACCCCACGCTCAGGCGCGTGATGGACGTGCGCAAGGCCGAGGTGCTCCGGGCCAATCCGGACTGCGCGCGCTGCGAGCAGCTGGCCAGTTGCCGGACGGGCTGCCGCGTGAGCGCGGTGCTCGCGGGCAACGGGCTCATGGGGCGCGACGAAATAACCTGCAATATCTTCAGAAAGGGCTTGCGCGCATGACGCAGAGGAAGGTGCGATGAGTCGATATTACATACTGAATCCCGATTGGCAGCTGCGCGGGTTCCGAAATGGGGTCAGGCTCTGCCTGAACTGGAGGAGCGGCGCGCGCCGGTTCCTGAACATGACGGAGTTCGTCTGCGCGCAGCTGTGCGACGGCGGTACGGATTTTGACAGCCCGGTCATACTCCCCGGCCTGCGCAGGCTGGCCGCGCAACTCCAGGCGGAGGGCGTCATACGGCCGTGCGCCGGCACGGAGCGCCTCAGCATTGGCCAGGCGTACCGCGAGGCGCCCAACTCGTACATCGACAGCCTGCTGCTGTCCATAACCAACCGCTGCAACTTCCGCTGCCGGCACTGCTTTGTCGAGGCGTGGAAGGACAGGTACGGCGAGTTCACCCGCGAGCAGCTGCTGGCGCTGCTGGACCAGTTCGAGCAGGCCAATGTGGCTGACATAGCGCTCACCGGCGGCGAGCCGCTGATGTCGCCCTACTTTGAGGAGTTCGTGCGCGCGCTGGCGGCGAGGCGGATAGGCTTTACCGAGATATTCACCAACGCGGCGCTGATAGATGACGCGGTGCTGGACGCGATAGCGGAGGCGGGGTTCAACCCGTATTTCAAGGTGAGCTTTGACTGCTCGGGCAGCCATGACTACATGCGGGGCGTGGCGGGCGCGGAGGAGCGCACGCTGCGCGGCATACGGCTGCTGCGCAGGCGGGGCTTTTCGGTGACGGTCATCACGTCCATAGACAAGGTCGTAATAGGCGGCCTTAAGGATACGCTCCACCTGCTGGCGTCGCTGGGCGTGGACAACTGGTGGATGGCGCCGCCCATGGAGATAGGCGCGTGGCGCGGCACCGATTCGGGCGTGGATGTGCAGAGCCTGCTGCCCGCGCTCAAGGACGTGCTCGTCGAATGGGTCAGGTGCGGGCGGCCGTTTGACATGATGCTCTGGCGGCTGGGCCGGTACCATAAGACGGGCGAGATATTCCGCGGCATGCCTTCGTTCACCGGCGAGAGCTTCGATTGCAGCAGCATTCACAGCCTGGCGTATGTGGCGCCGGACGGCACGCTGCTGCCCTGCGGCAGCTACACGGGCAGCGACCTGATGGACAGGTTCCCCAACCTGCTCAAAACGCCGCTGACTAAAGCCTGGGACGACCCGTTCCTGCGCGGCTTCTGCGACCTGCGGAAGCGGGACGTGCAGGCCGCCAACCCCGGCTGCCGGGAGTGCGAGCACTTTTCGGAGTGCGGCTCGGGCTGCCGCGTGAGCGCGCTGAACGCGCGGGGCGACTGGACGAAGAACGACCCAGTCTGCTGCCGGCTGCACAAGAGCGGGCTGATGCGCGACTTCCACGACTTTGCCCGCTCGCTGGACGCGCGCGAGGTGGGCGTATGAGGTTTGCGTGCGCCACGGAGCGCTACATGCCCCGCCTCTGGCAGGACCGGGCCGGCTTCTTCGACCGGGAGCGATTTCGGCTGATACCGGTCGCACCCGAGGCGCGCGGCGTGCTGATGGGGCTGGACGCGGCCACCGATTTCGATTCATATGCCGTGCTGCCCCGGGATCGCGGGCTGCTGCGGCGGTTTATCGAGGCGGGTTATGCCCGCATCTGCGCCGAGCACGCGCCGCTTACGCCGTTTCAGCGGCCGCGGCGCGTAGACACGCCGTACATACGCGAGCTGCACTGGGCCGTGACCGGGCGCTGCAACCTCAGGTGCCGGCACTGCTTCATGTGCTCGCCGCAGGGCAAGTACGGCCAGATGGACAGGGCCGACATGCTGCGCGTGGTATCGATGCTCGAGGCCGCGAACGTGGCCTGCGCGTCGCTGACGGGCGGCGAGCCGCTCATCTATCCCCATCTGCGGGAGCTGATAGCGCTGCTTTCGGAAAAGGGCATAGCGGTAAACGAGATCGTCACCAATGGCATGCTGCTCGACGATGAGCTAATGCGCTTCCTGCTGGATCACGAGCAGAAGCCCATGTTTCAGATAAGCCTGGACGGCGTGGGCATGCACGATCAGATGCGCGGCGTCCAGGGCGCGGAACAGTGCGCGCTGCGCGCGATCGAGCTCAGCGTGAGCCGCGGCTGCTTCACCGCGGTCACGTCGGTGTTCAGCCGGGAGAACATCTCTTCGCTCGAGGCGAGCTACGAGCGGCTGAAGCGGCTGCAGGTCAGCGCCTGGCTGATCGGCCGCGCGCAGACGACCGGGCTGTGGAAGGGCGGCCCCATGGCGCTGAGCACCGCCGAAATGGGGCAGGCGCTGTTGCGGCTGCAGCGGCGCTGGCTGGAGGACGGCCGGCCGATTTACATACTGATGGAGAAGTTCTTTGAGGCATTGCCCGCGGACGCGCCGCATGCCCCAGGCGTCCCGGCATATACGCCGGACGCGCTGGAGTGCGCCGAGACGCGCGACCGGCTGTTCCTGCTGCCGGACGGCCGGCTGCTGCCGTGCCCGGGATTCGCCGGCACGGAACTTGAAGCGCGGATGCCGCGCCTGCAGGACGCCGATCTGCGCGCGCTCAGAGCGGACTCGGCCCTGGCGCGCTTCTGCGCCCAGACCCGCCGGGAGCGCTATCTGGCCAACCCTGAATGCCAGCGCTGCGAATGGTTTTCGGAGTGCGGCATGGGCTGCCGGGCCTATGCGCTGACCGAAAACGGCGGGCTGATGTGCAGGGACGTCGGCATGTGCGAGATGTATCGCGACGGGTGGCGCGCGCGCTTTGCGGCCGCGCAGACCGAATACGGAGGACATGAGCATGGATAGTATCGGAAGAGAGAAGGCTTACAAGGCGCTGCCCCCGCTTCAGACGGTGCTCAACGCGCGCAAGGTGCTGGCGGAGTGCGACCTGTTTCTGTTCGAGCGCTACTATGTGTTTCCGGTGCCCGGCGTGGCGTGCTGCCGGATCTGGCTGGGCGACGAGGCGATAGAGCCGCTCAACATAGGCGTGAACGGCAAGGGCATGAACTCGCGCTACGCCCAGGCGAGCGCCTATGGCGAGATGATGGAGCGGCTGCAGAACGGCGCGCTGTTCCCGATGCGCCAGCGGCGGCACGCGCTCAATATGGGCGCGCTGGCGTATCACTACGCGCCCGACGAGCGCTATCTGACCAGCGACGCGGCGGCCGCGGAGTGCGGCGATGTCGTCGAAGCCATGTTCCACCTGCCAAAGGGCGCCGCCCGGGCGTTTCTGGCCCGCACGGCCGAGACGGATCGGATACCCTGCGTGCCGTTTTACTCGGTCATGGACGGGCGCACCCGGCTGCTGCCCGCGGAGCTGATCTGGCGCGTCGCGGGCACCAACGGCATGTGCGCGGGCAACACGCCCCGGGAGGCCATATTGCAGGGCCTGTCGGAGATCGCCGAGCGGTATGCGATATGCCTGCTGTACCTGGAAAACACGCCGCCGCCGGTGATACCGGAAGCGGCGTTTGCGGGCACGGAGGTGCTTGGCCGGCTGGAGGCGGTGCGCCAAAACGGCCTGGACTTTGAGATACGGGACTGCTCGATGGGCCGGGGGCTTCCGGTTATAGGCCTGCGCCTGATGCGGCGTGACGGCACGTTTGCGTTCCATCTGGGCGCGGATCCCTCGCCGGTGACCGCGCTGGAGCGCTGCCTGACCGAGATGTTCCAGGGCAACCCGAGCGACATCGACCGCCGCTACCACGGCGCGACGCTCGGCGCGCGGCCGGCGCGGACGGCGCCGCAGGCGGAAAGGGCCGCGTACTGGGGCCAGTTCACCCAGTCGATCGCCAGCGGGTTCGGCATATGGCCGGAATGTATCCGCCAGGCGGGCGCGGCGTTTAAGGGGTTCAGCCACGCGCGCTCGATTTCGGACGAGGCGGATCTGGACGACATGGTGCGGGCGTTGGCGGAGCAGGGCGCGTCGCTGTTCGTTCGCGACAATTCGTATCTCGGCTTCCCGGCGTACCAGCTGTTCATACCGGGCATGAGCGAAGTCGACTGCATGTTCGACGCGCCCGATTACTCCGAACTGCTGGCGTGGACGGACTTTGCGCGCGAGCAAGGTACGCTGATGAACCTGTCCGGCGCGGACGGCGCGGCCCGCCGGCGCCTGGCCGACGCGGTGCAGCGGCTGGAGGATACGCTGCTGACCGACCCGCTCGAGCCGGCAAGGTGGTTCCTTTCGTCATACAGCCTCGCGCCGGGCGCGCAGAACCGCTTCCTGTTTGAGGCGATAGTGTACGCCGGCGCGGAGCGCTGGACGGACGCCGAGCGCGCGATGAACCTGTACCTGGCGGACGCCGAATCGGAGAGCGCGCCGCGGCGGCTGCTCAAGGCGGTCTGCGAGCTGTGGCGGCTGCGGGGCGAGGGCGCAGCGGAGGGCGCGGCGCAGGGGCTGCTGGCGGAGCGATACGGGGCAAGGCTCGCGGACAGGGCGCTGCGCTACCTGGAATCCGAGCTGAGCGCGTTTCCGAACTGCACCGACTGCGCGACCTGTCCCGATTCGGCGGCGTGCCCGTATCTCAAGCTGATCGCCGTGCAGCGCTTCGCGCAGGAGAAGATGGCGGGCACCGTCATTCGGCAGGAGGAGCTGGGGGCGCTGTTTGAGCGATGCCTGTAGGCGGGAGGTATGTCGGCGATGGGTCGATTGCAAACTGAACCGCGCACAGCGGCGTCGCCCGGGGAGATGGTTCGCCGTATGCGCGTGCAGCTGTGCGAACGCGATCTGTTGGGGGTGGACATTACCCGGAAAGTCGCGGCGCGAATGACAGCCGCATTAAGCGGAGTTGTCAGGGAATCAACCCAGTGGTGACCGATTGCCAACCGAATCGCATAAGGCGACGACGCACGGGGAGATGGTTCGCCGTATGTGCGCTGCTGAGCTACTGCGAGCTGTTTGTGGTTGATATTACCCGGACAGTAGCGGCACGAATAGCAGCCGCATTAAGCTGAGTGATAGAGGTAACCCGGCAATGAACCGATTGCCGACGGAATCGCACAAGGCAGTGCCGCCCGTGGAGC
>CAWVGT010000141.1:0-6161 GCA_963928645.1 Candidatus Fimadaptatus sp. | reverse complement strand
GTCCTCGATGTCGATCTTGACGCCGGTCTCGGCGATGATCTTGTTTATCATCTTGCCGCCGGGGCCTATGACCTCGCGGATCTTGTCCGGGTTTATCATGAAGCGGGTTATCTTGGGCGCGTACTTGCTCATGTGCTCGCGCGGCGCGGGCAGGCACTCGAGCATCTTGCCCAGTATGAACATGCGCGCGTCGTGCGCCTGGCTGAGCGCCTGGCGCAGTATCGGCTCGTCGATGCCCTTTATCTTGATGTCCATCTGTATCGCGGTTATGCCCTCGGTGGTGCCGGCGACCTTGAAGTCCATGTCGCCCAGGAAGTCCTCCAGGCCCTGTATGTCGGTCAGTATCGCGACCTTGCCCGAGTCGTCGGCGGCCTTGATGAGGCCCATCGCGGCGCCGGCCACGGGGCGCTTGATCGGCACGCCCGCGTCCATCAGCGACAGCGTGGAGCCGCACACCGACGCCTGCGAAGTCGAGCCATTGGAGCTCATGACCTCGCTGACCAGGCGGATGGCGTACGGGAACTCCTCCTCGGAGGGTATCATCGGCTCCAGCGCGCGCTCAGCCAGCGCGCCGTGGCCTATCTCGCGGCGGCCCGGGCCGCGCATCGGCTTGGCCTCGCCGGTCGAATACGGCGGGAAGTTGTACTGGTGCATGTAGCGCTTGGAGTCCTCGTTGCTCAGGCCGTCCAGTATCTGCACGTCGCCCATAGCGCCCAGCGTGACCACGGTCAGCACCTGGGTCTGGCCGCGGGTGAACACCGCGCTGCCGTGCGTGCGGGGCAGCAGCCCGGCCTCGCACCAGATCGGGCGCACCTCGGTCAGCGCGCGGCCGTCGGGGCGTATGCCGGCGTCGAGTATCTTGCCGCGCATTATCTCCTTCTTGAGCGCGTAGAGCGCGTCATCTATCTCGCGCTCGCGGCCCTCGAACTCGGCGTCGAAGTGCTCGTGCGCCTCGGCGGTCACTATGGCCTCGCGCTCCTCGCGCTCATAGCGCTCGAACGTGTCGAACGCCCAGGACATGCGGTCATACGAGTAGTCGTGCACCGCGGCCTTGACGTCGTCGCCGACCAGCTCGAGCGGGAACTCGCGCTTGGGCTTGCCTATCTCGGCCACTATCTGCTCCTGAAACGCGACCAGCTTCTTTATCTCCTCGTGCGCCAGCAGTATGCCCTTGAGCATGACCTCCTCGGTCACCTCGTTGGCGCCGGCCTCGACCATCATCACGGCGTCCTTGGTGCCGGACACGGTCAGGTTCAGGTCGGACGCAGCGCGCTGCTCGTCGTTGGGGTTTATCACGAATTCGCCGTCGACCAGGCCGACGTTTACCGAACCGGTCGGGCCGGCGAAGGGTATGTCGCTTATGCTCAGCGCGATCGAGGAACCTATCATCGCCGGTATCTCGGGCGGCTGATTGGTGTCCACCGACAGCACCGTGGCGACCACCTGCACGTCATTGCGCATGCCCTTGGGGAACAGCGGGCGTATCGGGCGGTCGATCAGGCGCGAGGTCAGTATCGCCTTTTCGGTCGGACGCCCCTCGCGCTTTATGAAGCCGCCGGGTATCTTGCCGACCGAGTACAGCTTTTCCTCAAACTCGACGCTCAGCGGGAAAAAGTCCATGCCCGCACGCGGCTGAGCCGCCGCCGTGGCGCACACCAGCACCACCGTGTCCCCGTAGCGCACGAGCACGCTGCCGTTGGCCTGCTGCGCATACTTGCCGAATTCCAGCGTAAGCGTGCGCCCGGCCAACTCCATTGAATAGCTCTTTTCCATGCTTTGCCTCCTTTCAGGCAACCTGTCATATATCAACCTTCTATTGATAACCCTGTCAGCCGCGCGAGCCCCGCGCGGCGCAAGCGCCCGCGTAAGAGCGCGCCGGGCATGCGCCCCGGCTTTTAAAAAAGCCGCCGCTTGGCAGGTCCCTGCCAAACGACGGCGCTTGTACCGGTCTTACAGCGGCCTGGCCAGCCCCTTTCCGCTCAGCGGACACACCGCTTTGCGCTTGCCGGAGCCGTGCCGCGGGCGCAAAGTCAACTTCTCTTTGGCTTACTTCCTCAGGCCGAGCTTGGCGACCAGCGCGCGATAGCGCTCTATGTCCTTGCGCTTGAGGTAGTCCAGCAGGCCGCGCCGCTGGCCGACCATCAGCAGCAGGCCGCGCCGCGAGTGGTGGTCGTTCTTGTTGTCGCGCAGATGCTCGTTGAGGTGGTTGATGCGCGCCGTCAGCAGCGCGACCTGCACCTCGGGGGAACCCGTATCGCCCTCATGCGTGGCGTATTCGTTGATTATGGCGGTCTTGTCGATCATGGTGTATTCCTCCTTAATTCATTACGCCGCCGACTACGCAAAGCGTCGGAGTTGCGCCAAGCCTGGCCTGCGGCAGCCGCCGCGCCCATTGACAGCGCGGCAAATCACGAACTCTATTGTACCATGTTATCATCGGTTTGTAAACGTTAAATTTGTTATCTGGAGCTTATTTTGCGGCGCAACCGGCGCGCTCAAACCCGCCAGCAGCCCGGGCCGGGCCTCAAAGTACGCCCGCGCGCCGGCCTTGTCTCGCTCGACCTGCGCGCGCAGCTCGTCCACGCCCGCAAACCGGCGCTCCGGCCGGCTGAACTCGATAAACCGCACCCACATGTAGCGCCCGTACACGTCGCCCAGCTCGCACAGCGCGTGCGCCTCGCAGGTCACATGCCCGCTGGGCGCGGTCGGCTGCGAGCCTATGTTCAGCACGCCCGGCAGCCACTGCCCGCCAAAGCTCAGCGCGCACACGTACACGCCCGCGCGCGGCAGCGCCCGCCCCGGCGCTATGTCCAGGTTGGCCGTGGGAAACCCCAGCCGCCGCCCCAGCCGCTTGCCGTGCGCGACCATGCCCCGCAGCTCGTACGGCCGCCCCAGCAGCGCGCACACGCCCCGCATGTCGCCCGCGGCCAGCCGCTGCCGCACCCGCGTCGACGACACCGCGCCGCCGTCCACCTCGACCGGCTGCACTATCACCGCCTCGAACCCCAGCTCGCGGCCCAGCCGCCTGAGCTCCGCCGGCCCGCACGCGCCCCGGTCGCCAAACGTGTAGTTGTATCCGGCGACCACCGCGCGCGCCCGCAGCCTGTCCGCCAGCTCGCGCGCGAACGCCTCGCCCGGCCGGCGCGCGTACTCGGCCGTGAACGCCTCGCACACCGTCGCGTCCAGCCCCAGCTCCGCCAGCGCGTCCAGCTTCTCGTCCAGCGACTGTATGTCGCCGGGCGCGCATTCGGGCCGCAGCACGCGCAGCGGGTTCTCGTCAAACGTGACCGCGACCGCCGCCACGCCGCGCGCGCGCGCCTGGCGCACCGCCTCGGCTATCAGCGCCGCGTGGCCCGCGTGCACGCCGTCGAACATGCCCAGCGCCGCCACGCACGGCCCGCCCGCGTACTCGTCCATATCCCGATATACCCGCATACCTCAGTCCTCCGCACTCAGCAGCATCGCCCGGAACCTCAGCTCGTCGCCGTCGCGCTCGACTATGCCGGCGAACTCGTCCCGGCCGGCGCGCGCCGCGTACAGCCGCAGCGGCCCGGTCGCGGCCACGTCGCCGCGCAGCTCGGCCGCGGGCAGCCGGTTGCCGCACCTGACGCGCGGATACAGCGCCTCGGGCGCGTACACCGCCGGCAGCTGCGCTATCGGCGCGTCTATCGGCTCCATGCAGCCCCGCACGTCCGCGTCTATCTCGTCCAGCGCGCGCGCGCCCGCCAGCTCAAAGCCCGCGCTCAGCGTGCGCAGCAGAAAGCGCATGTGCGCGCCGCAGCCCAGCGCGCGGCCTATGTCGTCGCACAGCGCGCGTATGTACGTGCCCTTGGAGCACCTGACCCGCATAAGATGCCCGTCCGGCGCGGTCTGGCGCAGGTATTCCAGCGCGTATATGCTGACCGGCCGGGGCTCGGTGCGCACCTCGCCGCCGGCGCGCGCTATGTCGCACAGCCTGCGCCCGCCCTGCTTGAGCGCGCTGTACGCGCTGGGCGCCTGCAGTATGTCGCCGGTGAACCGCTCAAGCACCGCGCGCAGCTCGGCCGCGGACGCGGGCGCATGCGCCTCGCCCAGCGGTGCGCCCTGCGCGTCCTGGGTATCGGTCGCCACGCCCAGTGCGATCTCGCACACGTACTCCTTTTCGCCGCTCATTATGTAGTCGCTCAGCCGCGCGGCGCGCCCCACCATCACCGGCAGCACGCCCGCCGCCTCGGGATCGAGCGTGCCCGCGTGGCCCACCTTTACTCCCCGCGGCAGCCTGTGGCGCACGTACACCACCGCGTCCGACGAGGTCATGCCCGGCGGCTTGAGCAGGTTGATAAATCCATCCATCGACACCTCACGCGGGCCCGCGCCCGCCCCTCATGCGTATTCAGCCCCGGCCCGGGCGCTCCAGCTGCTGCGCCAGCTCGCCCGCTATCTGCGCAGCGCACTCGTCCAGCCCGCCGTGCAGCGTGCAGCCCGCGGCCATCACGTGGCCGCCGCCGCCGTGCGCCAGCGCGACCCGGCTCACGTCCACATCGCCCAGCGACCTCAGCGACGCCTTTATGCCGTCGCCATGCTCGCGCAGCAGCGCCGCCGCGCGCACCCCCTCGGTCTCGATGCCGTAGTTGACCACGCCCTCGCAGTCGGCCTCGCTCGCGCCGAACTCCTCCAGCAGCAGACGGCTGACCTTGAACACCGCTATCGCGCCGCCGTGGCTGAGCTCCATCTGCGACACCGCCGCGCCCAGCAGCCGCGTGCGCGCCACGCTCCTGAGCCGGAACATCAGCCGCGTGACCCTGTCCGGGTCGGCGCCGGCGTCCAGGCACTTGGCCCCGGCGCGCAGCGTGCGCCCGTCGGTCGAGCGGAAGCTGAAGTTGCCGGTATCGGTCGTTATGCCCACGTACAGGTTCTCAGCCATCGTGGGCGTTATCGGCATGCGCAGCCGATCCATCAGCTCGACCACCATCACGCTGGTCGCGGCCGCGCCGCCGTCGACGTAGTTCACGTCGCAAAACGCCGGATTGGTCGGGTGATGGTCTATCAGCGCGCGCCGGCCCACCTCGGGCAGCAGGCAGCTCCCGGCGCGCAGCTGGTCGCTCACGTCCGAGAACAGCAGCGCGCGCGGCATGAACGGCGCGGCCTCGGGCGAGCAGATGTCCAGCGCGCCCGGCATGAAGTGGTACATGCGCGGTATCTCGTCCTGGCACAGCACGCAGGCGTTCTTGCCCATATTGCGCAGGCACTCGGCCAGCGCCAGCGCGCTGCCAAGCGTGTCGCCGTCGGGCGAAACGTGGCAGACCACGCCTATGTCGTCCTGGCGGCGCATCCACTCGGCCAGGCCCGCCACGTCATTGCGCATCGTCGCTTCGCGCGGCATCGCGTTTCACCGCCTCGTCAATAAGTTTGGTCATGTAGCTGGCGTACTCAATGTTGTTGTCCAGCTCGAATATCAGCTCGGGCGTATACCTCAGGTCGACGCGCCGGCCCAGCTCGCGCCTTAAAAAGCCCGCGGCGCTCTTGAGCGCGTCCATCACGCCCGCGCGCCTGTCGGGCTCCAGCACGCTTATGTGCACCTTGCAGTAGCGCAGATCGCGCGTCACCTCGGCGCGCGTTATCGAAAACGTGCCCGCCAGCCGCGGGTCGCGCATGTCCTCGCGCAGCAGCTTGTCCAGCTCGCGGCGCACCTCCTCAGATATGCGGTCTATCCTGTTATATGCCATTTATATACCTCACACTCGGCGACAAGCGCCAAAGCGCCGCGCACAGCTGATGCCCGTGCGCGGCGCGCCTGTCAGTCCTTAATCTCCTCCATGACGAAGCACTCGATCACGTCGCCATCCTTGACATCGTTGTAGTTCTCGATGCCTATGCCGCACTCAAAGCCCTGCGCGACCTCGCGCGCGTCGTCCTTGAAGCGCTTGAGCGAGTCGATCTTGCCCTCGTGTATGACCACATTGTCGCGCAGCAGTCGGATCTGGGCGTTGCGCTGTATCTTGCCGTCGGTCACGTAGCCGCCGGCGATCGTGCCCACGCCCGACACCTTGAACGTCTGGCGCACCTGCGCATGGCCCAGTATGACCTCGCGGAACTTGGGCGCCAGCATGCCCTTCATGGCGGCCTGTATCTCCTCTATCGCGTCGTATATCACGCGGTAGAGCCGGATGTCTATCTGCTCG
>CAWVGT010000140.1:0-18243 GCA_963928645.1 Candidatus Fimadaptatus sp. | reverse complement strand
AGTGTTCGGGCGCGAGTTCCCGCGCAATGTGTGCCGCGTGGACGAGGTGCGCATACCCGGGCCGCACAACCTGGAAAACGCGCTGGCCGCGGTGGCGATGGCGGTGTGCGCCGACGTGCCGCTGCCGGTGATACGCCATACGCTCAGGACGTTCGCGGGCGTGGAGCACAGGATAGAGTTCGTGCGCGAGCTGGACGGCATAAGGTATATAAACGACTCCAAGGGCACCAACGTCGACTCCACGCTCAAGGCGATAGAGACGATGGATAGGCCCACGATCATAATACTGGGCGGCTCGGACAAGAAGTCGGACTATGCGCCCATGGCCGAGCTCATGGTCAGCTGGCCCAACATAGTGGGCGCGGTCGTGATAGGCGAGACGCAGCGCGACATAGCCGCGGCGCTGGACCGCGCGGGCTTTGCCAACTACCGGTGCGAGGACACGTTCCGCCAGGCGATACTGACCGCGCGCGATATGGCCAGCGCGGGCGGCAATGTGCTGTTGTCGCCGGCGTGCGCAAGCTTTGACATGTTCCGCGACTTCGAGCAGCGCGGCGAGGTGTTCAAGCAGATAGTCGGCGAGCTGAACTGACGCGCGATACCCCCGGGGCGGCCCTGCCGCCGAGGCACTCCCGCAAAGCAAGACTGCGAGGGTAAGACCGGGGTGAGCGCATATATGACGGGTATGGGCCCGGGACTTGGCCGGGCCGGCGGGGATGCGCCGCTGTGTCCGCGCGGGCGCGTGGATCGGCGGATAGTGGTGACGCTGATGCTGCTGCTGGGCACGGGGCTGGTCACGCTGTTCTCGGCGAGCTATTACAGCGCGTCGGCCGAGGGCAGCCCGCTGGACACGGTGGTAAAACAGCTGCTGGGCGTGGCTATGGGGCTGGTGGCGCTGATAGCGCTGGCCAACTTGCCGTACTGGCACTTAAAGCGCCCGATCGTGGTGGGCGGATTGCTGATAGTGAGCTTTGCGCTGCTGGTGCTGGTGGCGATACCGGGCATAGGCCGGGTCGTCAACGGCTCGCGGCGCTGGCTGTATTTCGGGCCGCTGAGCGTGCAGCCCTCGGAGATAGCCAAGTTTTCGGTGGTGCTGTTCATGGCGACGGCGCTGACCAACATAGGCCGGCGCGTGGAGAAGCTGATAACGGGCATCTGCCCGCTTATGCTGATACCGGGCGCGGCGTTTTTGCTGATACTGATGCAGCCCAACCTGTCGACGGCGGGCTCGATAATAATCGTGTCGATAGTGATGGTGCTGGCGGCGGGCGCGAGGTGGCGGCACCTGGGGCTTATGGGCATGGCGGGCGCGGCGCTGGCGGCGTATTACGCGTGGTCGGAGCCATACCGGCGTGAGCGGCTGCTGTCGTTTCGCGATCCGTTCGCCAAGCTCAGCGACGAGGGGTATCAGCTGAGCCAGTCGCTGCTGGCGTTCGGCTCGGGCGGGCTGTTCGGCATGGGCCTGGGCCGGGGGCGGCAGAAGTTCGGATTCCTGCCGTATCCGGAGAGCGACTTCATATTCGCGGTGGTGGGCGAGGACATGGGCCTGGTGGGGTGCGTGGCGGTGCTGGGGCTGTTCCTGGCGTTCATGTACTTCGGGCTCAGGGTGGCGATGGACTGCCCGGACAGGTTCGGGTCATTGCTGGCCGCCGGCATAACGCTTATGATAGGCATACAGGCGTTCATGAACGTGGCGGTCGTGATCGGGCTGATGCCCACGACCGGGCTGCCGCTGCCGTTTTTCAGCGCGGGCGGCACCTCGATATCGATATTCATGGGGGCGGTGGGCATACTGCTGAACATATCGCGGTACTCCGCCCGTTGACACAGCCGCGCCCGGTATGCGCCGGGCGCGGTTAAAGCGGCCCGCGCGCGCGAAATATGTCGGCGCGCGCTCCGGCCCGGACAGACACGCAAACCGGCGGCATGGCATAGTCTGGGACATGAGGCCATATTGCCATGGAGGTGTACATAATATGGAGGAATTCAGGATCAGGGGCGGCAGGGCGCTGCGCGGCAGCGTGCGCGTGGGCGGCGCCAAGAACGCGGTGCTGCCGGTGCTGGCGGCGTGCGTCATGTGCCCCGAGCCGATAGTGCTCAGCGACGTGCCCTACATACTGGATGTCGAGAACATGCTGGAGATACTGCGCCGGCTGGGCGTGCGCTGCGCGCGCGACGGGCGGCGCGTCGAGATAGACGCCCGCGATGCCGACTGTTACCAGATGCCTGAGCACCTGTCCAAACAGCTGAGATCCTCCATATTCATGATGGGCTCGATACTTACGCGGTTTGACCGCGCGACGGTTACGTATCCGGGCGGCTGCGAGATAGGGCTGCGGCCGATTGACCTGCACCTGAAGGGGCTGGAGGCGCTGGGCGCGCGCATCAGCGAGGCGCACGGCATGATATACTGCGACGGCAGCGCGATGCACGGCGGCGACGTGCACCTGGACTTCCCGAGCGTGGGCGCGACCGAGAACGTGATGATGGCCGCGGTCATGCGCCGCGGCGTGACGCGCATATTCAACGCCGCGCGCGAGCCCGAGATAGTCGACCTGGAGCGGTTCATAAACGCGATGGGCGGGCGCGTGTCGGGCGCGGGCAGCGGCACGGTCACGATAGAGGGCGTGACGCGGCTGCACGGCTGCGAGTTCACGCCGATGCCCGACCGGATAGTCGCGGGCACGCTGCTGTGCGCGTCGGCGGCCACGCGCGGCGACATAACGCTTGAAAACGTGTGCCCCGGCGACATGACCGACGTGCTGGGCAAGCTGCGCGCCTCGGGCAGCGAGCTGGAGCTGGGCGAGCACAGCGTGCGCATAACCACGCCGCAGGTGCGCGGCTTCCGCGCGTATACCCAGCCGTATCCGGGCTTCCCGACCGACATGCAGGCGCAGATGATGGCGCTGGCATGCGTGGCGCGCGGCACATCGATGATAGTCGAAAATGTGTTCGAATCGAGGTTCGCGCACGCGGCGCAGCTGGGGCGCATGGGCGCGGACATATGGGTGCACGACCGCACCGCGGTGATACGCGGCGGGCGGCTGGACAGCGCGCACGTCAGCGCGCGCGACCTGCGCGGCGGCGCGGCGCTGGTGATAGCCGGGCTGGCCGCGTCGGGCGAGACCGTGGTGGACAATATATCGGTGATAGATCGGGGTTACGAGAGCCTGGAGAACATGCTGGGCGCGCTGGGCGCGGATATGTGGCGCGCCGCGCGTGACAAGACGGCTTGACGCGTTGAAAGCGGGGTGCGGCGATGAGGCGCGGTGCGCGCATACTCATTGCGGTGGCGATAGTGGCGCTGCTGACGGCGGGCGCGCTGAGCGTCGCGTATCGCAAGGTGATGGTCGTAAAGAACATAGAGATAACCGGTGTGGACGCCGAGACCGCGCAGCAGGTGCGCTATATGTCGGGCATCAGGCTCGGCCAGAGCATTTTTGACGTGGACAGCCGCCAGATCGCTATAAATTTGCGCAAGGACGGCTATATTAAACTGTGTGGCGTGGAGGTGCGCAAGCCCGACACGGTCGAGATAGCCGTGGCGCTGCGCACGCCCGCCGCCGCGCTGGAACACCTGGGCTTTTCATACCTGGTCGACGGCGAGCTGTGCGTGCTGGAGAGCAGCAACGGCCAGACCGACTACGGCGTGCCGCTGATAAAGGGCGCCGACATGCAGCAGACGCCGGTCGGCATGACGCTCAACATGGATTCGAGCCGGCGCGAGCTGGCGATTGAGCTGATAGACGCGGTATATCAGGCCGGGCTGGGCGAGCTGATAGCCGAGATCAACATGGCTGACACCCAGAACCTCACGCTCAGGGCGCGCTCGGGTCAGCTGTACAGCCTGGGCGACCGCACGAACCTGGCTTCCAAGCTCAGCCTGATGTCGCCGGTCGACGCCCGGCTGAGCGCGGAGGGCCGCGCTTTGGGCACGGTGGACGTATCCAGCGGCAGGTATGCCGACTACATACCGCCTGAGTCCACGCCCGCGCCCACGGCCATGCCCGGCGCGACCGCCGGGCCCACTCAGGGGCCCGCGTTCGTGCCGTATGCCACGCCCCAGCCCGATTCCGGCGGCAATTGAAAAAGGTAAAACGAGGTTTAACAGCCAAAGCCATACAGCCGCCACAAATGCGCTGTATGATAATATGCGTTAAAAAGCGCGATTCAGCTCGAAAAATCAACAGTAATTCGCAATTATCCCCTTTTCAAGCTGCGCGGTATACGGTATAATGATATATAATATGGGGTGGAATCGGAAGGTCCGACCCATGGCAAGGCAGGCGATGAATTGTTATGAAGACAACGGCAGCCGCCATCGACTTCGGTACATCAAAGATTGTGACCATAATGGCTGAGAGCGGCGATTATCACCGCTGCAGCATACTTGGTTCAGGTACGGCCGCGTACGACGGTTATTCCGATGACGGACGGTGGAACACGCCCGACCAGATCAGCGACGCCATAAAAGAGGCGGTCAGCCAGATGGAGGCCGAGGCGCACCGCGCCGTGACCGAGATATACGTGGGCGTGCCGGGCGAATGCACGCGCGTGTACATACGCGAGGCTCAGCTGGACATAGGCCCCGAAGGGCGCGTCACGCTGGGCGATGCGGGCGATATACTGGAGAAGGTAGTGGCGCAGTTAAACGCAAACCCGGGCAGCGTATTGTCGTATTCACCGGCGTATTACCAGGTGGACGACGGCGAGCCGACGATGACGCCGGTGGGCGTGCGGGGCCGCACGCTGTCGGCCAAGGTGTCGGTCATCACCGCGTCGCTGGACTTTATGGACGACGTGGAGCTCAGGCTGCGCGACATGGGCATAAAGGTCAAGGGCTTTATGGCGCCGGCGATGGGCGAGGCGGTGCTGCTGATGCCGCCCGAGGAGCGCGACCGCACCGTCGCGATGGCCGACGTGGGCTATCTGCACACGGAGCTGATGGTCATGCAGGGCGACGCGCTGGTCGATTATCGCGTGATACCCGTAGGCGGCGGCCATATCGCGGCCGATCTGGCCTATGGCCTGGAGATACCGTTCAAGACGGCCGAAAGCGTAAAGCGCGCGTTCACGTTCGACGGCACGGGCGACATCGAGCTGGGCGACGGCAACGGCGCGCAGCACTTTGAGCGCGCGTTTACCACCGAGATAATCACCGCGCGCGTGGACGAGCTGGCCGATATGATACGCGAGGCGCTGGAGGGCACGGCGGTCAAGCCCGACGCCAACGCGCCGCTGTATCTGACCGGCGGCGGGGTGTCCATGATGCGCGGCGGACGCGAATACATGGCCAAGGCGCTCAAGCGCAACATAAAGATTCCCTCCGCGCGCGCCGGCAAGCTCAACAGTCCGCCTTATGCCTCCGCGCTGGGGCTGATAGACATGGTGTTTGACAAGATCGACATGCAAAACGGTGACACGGGCGTCGGCCCGATGGACAAGGTGTTGGATGTGTTCTATGGCATAGGGCACAAGCTCGGCGGAGCATTCAAGCGGCAATGACGGCGGCCACCCGCCGAGGGCAGGCGGAGATTCCCGCATCGCCCGCATGCGTTGGTCGGGTCGGGAACTGGCGGAAAAAGACGAGGGGGATTTATTGTGATGGATCACGACAACGATATCAATAACTACGCTTCGATTATCGTAATTGGCGTAGGCGGCGCGGGCAACAACGCTGTCAACCGCATGATCGATTCCGGTCTGCGCGGCGTGCGCTTCGTGGCCGTCAATACCGATAAGCAGGCGCTGATGCGCTGCAACGCCGAGACCAAGATACAGATAGGCGAAAAGCTCACCAAGGGCCTGGGCGCCGGCTCCAAGCCTGAGATCGGCCGCAAGTCCGCCGAGGAGAGCCAGGAGGAGATCAAAAAGGTCATAGAGGGCGCGGATCTGCTGTTCGTGACCTGCGGCATGGGCGGCGGCACCGGCACCGGCGCGGCGCCCGTGATAGCCGGCCTGGCGCGCGCGATGGGCGTGCTGACGATAGGCGTGGTGTCCAAGCCCTTCGGCTTCGAGGGCAAAAAGCGCATGCTCAACGCCGACCAGGGCATTGCACAGCTCAAGACCTGCGTCGATACGTTGGTCGTGGTTCCCAACGACAAGCTGCTGACCGTGGTCAGCAAGGCGACTTCGATGCTCGACGCGTTCCGCATCGCCGACGACGTGCTGCGGCAGGGCATCGCCGGCATATCCGACCTGATAGCCGTGCCGTCGCTGATAAACCTAGACTTCGCCGATGTGCGCACCGTCATGGAGTCGCGCGGCCTGGCCCATATGGGCATAGGCGTGGGACATGGCGAGGAGCGCCTGACCCAGGCCGCCAAGCTCGCGGTCGAGTCCCCGCTGCTGGAGACCTCGATCAACGGCGCGCGCGCGGTGCTGATTAACATAACCGGCGGCGCCGACATGAGCATAATCGACATAAACGAGGCCGTAAAGCACATAACCGCGGCGTCCGACCCCGAGGCCAACATCATATTCGGCGCGGGCGTGGACGAGTCGCTGGAGGATGAGGTGCGCATAACGGTTATAGCTACCGGATTCGACAAGGTGCCCGACGCGGCTGAGACCAAGGCCGAGGAGGCCGTGGCCGCGCCCGCCGAGGAAAAGCCCGCGCCCGCCGAGGAGCCCAGCCCCGAGCAGGCTGAGATACTCAAGCAGCTGCGCGGCGAGTCCAAGCCGGTCGAGGAGGAGCCCAAGATACCCACGTTCGTGCGCAGCGCCTCGCGGCCGCCGGTCATGGACAACTATCCGCCGGCGCGCGACGATCGGGACAGCTATCAGCGCGCGTCGCGTCCGGACTACACCCGCGAGAGCGCGGACTACGACCGCGGCGACTATCGCTCCGCGCCGCAGCCCCGCTACAACGATGCGCCCATATTCCGCGACACCGACGGCGATGCGGGCTATCGCCGCGATGTGGACGACCGGCGCAGCGGCTATAACCCCGACGTGCCCGCGTTCCTGCGCAAGGTTCCCAACAGAAAGTGAGCGCTTTGCAGTGCGAGGCGGTTCTGATGAGCCGCCTCGCGCTTTTGTATTCCGGACGGCGACTGGCTTGGCTCCGGCGCGGCCCGAGTTGAGGTGATGTATATGATGACATGCGTGTGCATGAACCCCGCGCTCGACAAGACGATAGAGCTGGACGAGCTCAGGGTGGGCGGGCTCAATCGCGTGCGGCGCGCGCTGTACGACGCCACCGGCAAGGCCGTGAACGTCGCGATTGTGCTGGCGCGGCTGGGCGAGGCGGCGCGGCTGGTCGGCGTCAACTATGCCGAGGGCGGCCGGGCCGTGGCGCAGCGGCTGGCCGACGAGGGCGTGGCAAGCGAGTTCGCCTGGGTGGACGGTGCGCTGAGGGTCAACATAAAGGCGCTGGATCGCTCGACCGGCGTGGTGACCGAGATAAACGAGTCCGGCGCGCCGGTGGACGCGTCGGCGCTCGCGCGCGTGAACGGGCTGATAGACGCCGCGGCGCGCGAGGGCGAGTTCGTGGCGCTGACCGGCAGCCTGCCGCCCGGCGTCGACGACGACTTCTACCGCCGCGCGATAGAGCGCAACCCCCGCGCGCGCTTCGTGCTGGACTGCGACGGCGCGCGGCTTCGCGAGGGCATACGCGCCCGGCCGTTCCTGATAAAGCCCAATCGCGACGAGCTGAGCCAGCTGTGCGGCTGCGAGCTGGGCGGGCGCGCCGACATAGTGCGCCGCGCGCGGGAGCTGTGCGCGGCGGGCGTGCGCTGGGTCGCGGTGTCGCTGGGCGGCGAGGGCGCGCTGCTGGTGGGCGCGCGGGAGGCGTACTTCGCGCCGGCGCTGGACCTGCCGGTGCGCTCCACGGTCGGCGCGGGCGACTCGATGGTCGCGGGGCTGATGCACGGCTTTGCGCAGGACGGCTCGGCCGTGACCGCGCTGAAGTGGGGCGCGGCCTGCGGCAACGCCAGCGTGATAACCGAGGGCACGCGGCTGATAGACGTCGAGGCGCTGCCGCGACTGATAGACGCGATATCGGTCGTGCCCGCGTGAGGCGCGTCCGATGCGGGTTTGGGCCCGCATTGTGACAATTCGCGCAATAAAAGGTGGCTTGTGGGCCCGAAGAGTTGATTTTGAGTTTTTTAATGGTATAATTGAAACCGGGGACAGCGAATGCGCGTCCAAGGGTTAGTATATTGTTGAGGGGGATAGTATATGAGGTCTGGTTTTGGCAAACTGATAGCTGTGCTGCTGGCCGTGCTGCTGGCGCTGCCCGCGGCGGCGCTGGCCGATGACGATCACAGCAAATATTACGACGCCACGTTCAGCGACGTCGTGGTAAACTACGCGGGCACCGAGTTCGACTTTAGCGGCATCAGCTTATCGCTGGCCGCGGGCGCGGATGCGGACAGCCGCAACGCGCTGCTGGGCGCAGTGGCGAAGCTGGACAGCACCGGCGACGGCGCCGGCCTGGCCGTGCAGCTCAATGCGGAGGATATGCTGATACTGCTGGGCAATCAGCTGCTCAAGGTGCCCTATGCCAACATGGAAGATGCGCTGAACCTGCTGGGCGTGCAGAGCACCGGCCAGCTGGGCGACCTGTCTGAGCGCATGGAGCAGTTCTGGACGCTGCTGAGCTCGGGCGACGACATCCAGGATAACTTCGAAGACCTGCTGAATCAATACTCCGCGGGCCTGCAGGGCAACGCGCTCTCGCAGCAGATCAACGCGATGCTGGCCGAGGCGGTGCCCGAGGCGGCCACGTTCACCGTGGACGGCGTGGAGTATCAGGGCCAGAAGGTCAGCGTAACGATCGGCGCCGACATGCTCAACGGGCTGCTCGCCAGCGAGGAGATGCAGGCGTACTACGCTCAGATAACCGAAATGCAGAGCCGGATTTTTGGCCAGCTGGGCGTGAACGTAATCGACGTGAACGGCACGCCGATGTCGATCGAGGATTTCGTGACGCTGGTCACCAGTGCTGCCAGCAGCATAAGCTACGTCGACGACATGGCGATAGACGTGTACATGGCGCCTTACGACGACGAGAACACCGTGGTGCTCATTGACTACAGCCCGTATTCGATCGACATGAGCAAGTATCTGTCGTTGCTGGGCGGGTATGCCGGCGCCACGGCCACGGGGGTCGCGCAGACTATCATAACCTGCGACGAGTCGATGGCGATGATAGGCGAGCTCTCCGAGGGCAAAATCCTGGCGTTTGACGAGGCGGAGTTCCTGGAGCTCGACGCGCAGATCTCCAACCCGCAGGGCGGGGATCCCATATCGCTTGGCGCCAGGATAGTCGACCGCGACGGCCAGGGCAGCCTCAGCATGGACATGTTAGTGCCCGGCAGCGCGACGGGCGAATCGGGCAGGATGGCGATCGCCGCCGACTGGAGCGACCAGGACGACGCGCAGGCCGCGAACTTCAACTTCGAGATGTACACCAATGACGTGCTGAGCGCGAGCATGTCGTTTAGCGGCAACTCGGCCGAAAAGGACTCCGGCGACAGCGCCGAGTACACGCTGAAGATGAGCGACAACACCGGCACCGACATCACGGCCAACCTGAGCTACAACTACGCCGAGGCTGACGACGACACCGGCGAGGGCAACCTGACGCTGCAGCTCGACGACGGCACGACCGGGCTGATGCCGGTGGCCAGCATAGACTTCAGCTCCGCCAAGAGCGAAACGGACGATGCCGACGTGCTCGATCTGGTGTTCAGCGCCAACTTTATGGGCATGATAAGCGCCAGCGGCAAGCTGACGCTGCGCGAGATGCCCATGAATGCCGAACTGGTGCTCAACGGCGAGGGCGCGCTCGACCTGTCCACCGCCAGCGCGGAGGACATGCAGGCCATGCAGGTCAATCTGCAGACCAGCCTGCAGACGCTGCTGCTCAACGCCATGAGCGTGCCGGGCGTGCAGCAGATAATGACGATCACCAACGTGGAGTCGGTCACTCCGGCGGACGACGCGGCGACTGAGGTCATAACCGAGGAGGCGACTGAGGTCACGGACGAAGCGATAGCAGGATAAGGCGGCCTTGTGCCGCGCGCCCCGGCCGCGCATGCGGTCGGGGCGCTTCTGACCGCTGACAAACCTCAACGGCTGAACAGCGGGTTTACCCCAAACAGCTTTTTGCAACATCATGTTGGCGATATCGCAAAGTCGGTCTGCTTAGCGCGGTGTTCCACTTTGGTTTGCATGTTTTGCCGGCTACTGTTGCACGCTTGGTCAAGCAGATCGCGTGAGGCATACTTTGTCAATAACCCTGCGCGCCTCGACCGTGTATGCGGTCGCGATGCCTCGGAATGTTGACGAAGCCCGGTGGCTGGACAGTAGGCCCTATTCCACATGACATTTGAAATGCCATGTGGGTGACACTTCAAAATTAACATGGCATGAGCGGAGTTCTGCTGAAATTTGCATGTTTTGCTGGCTGCTGCTGTATGATTGGTCAAGCGGACAGTGTGCGGCATACTTGTCAATAACCCTGCGCGCCTCGACCGTGTATGCGGTCGCGATGCCTCGGAACGTTGATAAAGCTCGTGGCTGGACAGCGGGTTTTACTCCAAACAGCTTTTTGCAACACCATGTTGGCAATATAGTGAAGTCAGTCAGATTCGCGCGGTGTTCCACTTTGTTTTGCATGCTGTGCCGACTGCTGTTGCACGCTAGGTCAAGCAGACCGCGTGCGGCATACTTTGTCAATAACCTTGCGCGCCCCGGCCGTGTATGCGGTCGGGGCGCCTGTGTTTTGCGGGCGATGGCGGCGCGCGCCAGCGGATCAACTGCGGCTGGCTGTGCTTGTCGGAGGGCCGGTTTGCGATAGCTATAGATTAACTGAGTCCCCCTCGGCCCAAAGCGCCAAGGGGGACTCAAAAACAACGCGCATCCGCCGCCCGCGCGCAGCGGCATCGCCGCGCGGCGCCCGTTCGCGCGCCCGCTGATGACCGCAACCGCCGCTCTACCCGCGCGCAGGCTGCATCAGTATGACGCCGGCGGTATTGCGCGTGAGCTCCAGCTCGCTGCCCGCCGCCGCGAACGCGCCCATCTCGCTCAGAAACGCCTCGGGGCCGGATATGTTCAGCGCCAGCCCGGCCACGCGGAAGTGCATCGGTATCACCGCGCTCGGCGCAATCGCCCGCACCGCCTGGGCCGCGCCCGGGCCGTCCAGCGTGTATGTGCCGCCCACCGGTATCAGCAGCGCGTTCAGGCCGCTCAGCTGCGCCACCAGCTCGGCGTCGGGCTGATGGCCCAGGTCACCCGCGTGGCAGACCTTCAGCCCGTCGGCCTCGCAGATCGTCAGCAGGTTCTCGCCGCGCTTGGCGCCGCCCACGTCGTCGTGGTAGCGCTTGATCAGTGTGAACCGGGCGCCGCCCAGCTCGTACACGCCCGGCCTGGACAGCACCTCGCCCGCGCCGTCCAGCGCGTCCACGCAATTGTGGTCGAAATGGCCGTGGCTCAGCGTAGTCACGTCGGCGCGCACGCCCGGCCGCGCCAGCCCTATCGAGCCGTCATAGGGGTCGGTGACCCATACAAGGCCGTCGCTTAGCGTCACCTTAAAGCACGCGTGTCCCAGATATTCAAGCTTCATGTCACGATACCTCCCAGTGCCATTATGTACGCGCACGCGCGCAGCCCGTCGCCCGGCGCGCCGGTGCGCAGCGCCCGCGCGGCCCCGCGGCGCACGTCGCGCGCGTATGCCCGGCGCTCGGCGGCGTCGCCGGGGCCTTCCATAAGCCTCAGCCCCCGCGCCACCAGCGCCATGTCGTCCTCGTTCCAGCCCCGCGCCAGCGCGCCCAGTTCGCGCACGAGCGCGCGCGGCTGATGCGCGGCGCCCGGCATGCCGCACGCCGCTGCCAGCGCCGGCAGCGCCCGCGCCGCGCACTCGGCCGCGCAGCTCGCGCACTCGCCCGCGCAGCCCGCTCGAGCCCAGCGCTCGCCGCGCGCCGCCAGCGCCTGCGCCAGCGCCGGCGTGGGCAGTATCACAATGAGCGGCCCGCGCGCCTGCGAGCGCAGCCCCAGTTCGCACAGCTTGCGCTCCAGCGCCGCGTCGCCCGCCTGCGCCGTAAACAGCGCCAGCGGCTCGCGTGCGCCCGCCACGCGCAGCCCGCGCGCATGGCCGCGCAGCTCCGC
Source organism: Candidatus Fimadaptatus sp. (assembly GCA_963928645.1). Lineage (GTDB taxonomy): Bacteria > Bacillota > Clostridia > Christensenellales > Aristaeellaceae > Fimadaptatus. Next base: position 6,129 of record CAWVGT010000140.1, on the reverse strand, counting down.
CTTCAGCATATCCAGTATGTCACCGCCAGTCGGTTGTCGCTGACCGGCGCGCCGGCGCTGAGCAGTCGATAGGATATGCGCAGCCGGCCGTGCGCGGCGGTGCGCTCCACGCTCAGCGCGCCGCACTCGGTCGCCAGGTCGAACTCGCCCTCGGGCAGCGCGTAGAGCGCCGGGCGCGTCTGACCGGGCGCGAACTCCATGCGGCTTTGAGCCTCGCCCGTGCGCTCCAGCAGCGCGCAGCCCGCGCGGCAGCTCAGCGCGACGTGCGCCGTCATATCGGGCTCGTCGTATTCGAGCACGAAGCCACCCTCGAGCTCGGCGCATGTGCCCACGTATTCGCGGCGTATCATGTCGGGGCGGCCGTCGCCCGCGTCGATGCGGCTTATCACCTTGATGCGCGCGCGCAAAGCATTGCCTGTCAACTCAGCACCTCCCAAGCGCCCTCAAAGCGCTCACATATACATTATACATCAACCCGGGCGCATTGCATAGCGATAAAAATCGCGCGCGCGCGGGCAGGAGCCGTATATTTCGCTTCGGGCCGGTAAAACTTAAATCATAAAGCGGCATGGAGGCGGTAATGTATGAGGTATCTTAGGGCGCTGAGCGCGCTGGCGCTGGCGGTGGGACTGGCGATACTGGCGCTGAGCGGCGCGGGCGGGGCGCGCTACGTCGCGGCGCAGGGCTCAAGCCTCAGGCAGGCGCTCGCGGATGGCGCGTTGATCCGGCTGCACATAGTGGCCGACGACGATTCGGAGGAGGCGCAGCGCGTCAAGCTGTGCGTGCGCGACGCGCTGCTCGACCGGTTCGGCGGGGAGCTGAGCGCGCTCGGGAGCCAGGACGCGGCGCTCGAGTGGCTGAGCGCGCACCTGGACGCGATTGAGGCCGAAGCCGATGCGGCGCTGCGCGCGCAGGGCGCGCAATACACGGCGCGCGCGGTGCTGGGCGAGCTGGACTTCCCGGATCGCGAGTATGGCGGCGAGGCGGTGCCGGCGGGCCGGTATATGGCGCTGCGGCTGGAACTGGGGCGCGCGCAGGGGCGCAACTGGTGGTGCGTGATATACCCCACGGTGTGCGCGCTGGCGCCCGACGTCGCCGAGCCGGGCGGCGAGATCGAGCTGCATAGCGCCGTGTGGGACTGGCTCAGCGGCGTATTCGGGCTGTGAGGAGGATGGCATGAGGAACAGGCGGACTTGGTGCGCGGTGCTGTGCGCGGTTTTCATAATGGCGATAATGCCGGTGGCGCGCGCGGCGGTGAGCGTGGGCCCGGGCGATACCGGTGAGAATGTCAAGAAGATACAGCGCAGGCTGATACAGTACGACTACATGGACGGCACCGCCGACGGCATATACGGCGAAAAGACCCGCCAGGCGGTCATAAAGTTCCAGCGCAAGTACGGCTTGACCGCCGACGGCATAGTGGGTCCGGCGACCGCGGCCAAGCTGGGCGTGAGCCTGTCGGGCTCGGTCGCGGCGTCGTCGACCACGTCGTCGGGCGGATACTCGAGCAGTGATGTGACGCTGCTGGCGCGGCTGGTGTACGCCGAGGCGCGCGGCGAGCCTTACAAGGGCCAGGTCGCGGTCGCGGCGGTGGTGCTCAACCGCGTGCGCTCCTCGGAGTTCCCCAACACTATCGCAGGCGTGATATACCAGAAGAACGCGTTCTCCTGCGTCAACGACGGCCAGATAAACCTCACGCCCAACGCCGAGAGCAAGCGCGCCGCGCAGGACGCGCTGGGCGGCTGGGATCCCTCGGGCGGGAGCCTGTACTATTACAACCCCAACACCGCGTCCGACTCGTGGATATTCAGCCGCACGACGGTCACGGTGATAGGCAACCACCGGTTTGCGGTTTAGGAGGTGGCGCGCATGAAGACCTGGCAATGGGTCGTGGGGCTGGCGCTGTGCGTGGCGCTGATCGCGGTGGGCGCGCTGGCAGGCGCTCAGGCGCGGCGGCTGGGCGAGTACCAGGGCGAGCTGACCGGCTACCGCAACGAGCTGGACTCGATGTACAAGCGCGCCTGGTGGGAGGGCGTGGAGCGCATGGCCGCGCTGGAGATCGAGCTGGAGAAGCTGATAATCAGCGACAGCCCCGAGGCGGCGTCGCTCCGGCTGGCCAACATATCGCGCCAGGCCGACGGCGCGTCGCAGAACCTGGGCCAGCTGCCGGTGGAGCGCGACGGGCTCAGCGCGGCGCTCAAGTTCGTAAACCAGATCGCCGATTACAGCGCGGCGCTCAACGAGGGCATAACCCAGGGCCGACCGATATCCGACGGCGACATAACGCAGCTGCAGACGATACAGGCGCGCCTGAGCGAGCTCAACGACATAATGTACGACCTGGACGCGCTGGACAACTGGGCGAGCGCGGGCGGCGTGGCCGAGATAGACCTGAGCGCGATTGCGCGCGAGAACCTGAGCTACCCCACGCTGATATACGACGGGCCGTTCTCCGACGGCGCGCGCGGCGAGTTCAAGGGGCTGGGCGCGGGCGAGGTCAGCGAGCAGCAGGCGCTTGCGATCGCGGCCGAGTTTACCGGCGGCACGGCGGCGCTGACCGGCCGTGCGAGCCTGCCGGTGCCCGGATACGAGATAACCTGCGCCACCGACATAGGCGAGCTGGCGCTGTTCGTGAGCCAGACCGGCGGCCGGGTGATATACATGCTGCCGTCATACGACATGGTGGCCAGCGAGATAGACGACGCCAACGCCACCAGCGACGTGCAGGGCGCGATAATGATCGCCTCGCGCTACCTGGCCGAGCGCGGGTTTGCGAACATGACGCCCAACTTCACTCAGCGCAACGAGGGCGTGATAGTGATAAACTTCGCGTGCATGCAGGAGGGCGTCACGCTGTATCCGGATCTGATAAAGGTGCAGGTGTCGGGCGGGCGCGTCGTGGGGCTGGAGGCGGGCAACTACTGGCGCAACCACGTCGAGCGCGACCTGCCCGAGGTGACGTACAGCTACCAGCAGGCACTCGAGGCGGTCAACTCCCGCCTGAACATAGTCAGCGCGCGGCTGGCGCTGATACCCTCGGACACCAGCTACGGGCGGCTGGTCGGCGAGCGGCTGTGCTACGAGTTCACCTGCACGCTCGGCCAGAGCCGATACCTGGTATACATAGACGCGCAAACCGGCGCCGAGGCGTCGATACTCAAGCTGTTCGACAACGGCGTAGTGTGAGCGGCCCGGGCAGGGGCCCGACTTGAGCGGCGGCGCGACCTCCGGCTGCGGGGGTCGCGCCGCTTATTGTCAGGCGGGCTGCGCTTTGGGACGCCGGCGTGCGGAAATCGCACATTAAAAGCGACAAGTCGCGCGGCGTGATATTGCCGGCCGGCGCGCGCTATTGTATAATGGCATCAGCATCGAACGCGCGCAGGCGCGAGTGGAGGTGGAAGCGGTGCTTGAGCTGTGGGAGGCGTTCGACCTGGTGCAGAAGGTGCTGCTGTGCATGGCCGTGCCGGCCACGCTGCTGCTGGTGGTCGAGTTGGTGCTCATGCTGGTCGGCCTGGCGCACGGCGCGGGCGATGCCGACGTGAGCCCGGACGCGGGCAGCGCGGACGACCTGGCTGCGCAGGGCGTGGACGGAACCGATGTGGATGGGCTGGACGCGCATGGCCTGGGCATGGATAGCATGGACGCGCATGGCCTGGGCGTGGACGGGCTGGACGCGCATGGCTTGGGCGTGGACGGGCTGGACGCGCATGGCCTGGGCGTGGACGGGCTGGACGCGCATGGCCTGGGCGCGCACGACCTGGACGCGCATGGCCTGAGCGCGCACGACCTGGACGCGCACGACATCCACGACGCGCAGCACGCGCGCGGCGAGCTGCGCTGGTTCACGCTGGTGGGCATGCTGTCGTTCTTTGCGATAACCGGCTGGGCGGGGCTGGCGCTGATAGACGCGGCGCTGCCCGAGGCGCTGGCTGTGCCGCTGGCGACGGGGCTGGGCGTGTTGGCCATGTACCTGTGCGCGGTCGTGATGCGCTGGTTCGGGCGGCTGGGCGAGGCGGGCAACGTGGCGCTGGAGGGCGCGGTGGGCCAGTTCGCCGAGGCGTACCTGCCGATTGCGCCCGGGCGCGCGCCGGGCGGCAAGGTGTCGCTGACGCTGCAGGGCCGGTTCCTGGTGCTGGACGCCGTGACCGACGCGCCGGACGAGATACCTACCGGCGCGCGCGTGGTGGTGACCGGCCTGGCCGGGGGCGACGCGGTGCTGGTGCGGCGCGCGCGGGAGGCTTAGGCTCGCGCGGGCGAATGAACAGGGGATACTGATACGGGAGGAGAATGGATATGCCGATGGAATTGATACTGGTAACTGTGGTCGCGCTGATAGTGTTGCTGCTGCTTATGATGCTGCTGTCGCGCTATAAGAAGTGCCCGTCGGACAAGGTGATGGTCATATACGGCCGAGTGGGCCAGAACGCCGACGGCACCAACCGCTCGGCCAAGTGCATACACGGCGGCGCGGCGTTCGTGCTGCCGGTGATACAGTCATACGCGTTCCTGGATCTGACGCCCATGTCGATACAGGTCGACCTCAAAAACGCGCTGTCGCGCCAGAACATACGCATAGACGTGCCGTCGCGGTTTACGGTCGGCATATCGATAGAGAGCGGCGTGATGCAGAACGCGGCCGAGCGGCTGCTGGGGCTCAAGCTCAACGAGATACAGGAGCTGGCCAAGGACATAATCTTCGGCCAACTGCGCCTGGTCATAGCCACGATGGACATCGAGGAGATCAACACCGACCGCGACAAGTTCCTGGTCGCGGTGAGCCGCAACGTGGAGACAGAGCTCAAGAAGATCGGCCTGCGGCTGATAAACGTCAACGTGACCGACATATCGGACGAGTCGGGCTACATAACCGCGCTGGGCAAGGAGGCCGCCGCCAAGGCGATAAACGACGCCAAGAAGTCGGTGGCCGAAAAGGAGCGCGACGGCTCGATAGGCGAGGCCAACGCCCACCGCGACCAGCGCATACAGGTCGCCCAGGCCAACGCCGCCGCGATAGAGGGCGAGAACATAAGCCGCATAGAGATCGCCAAGTCGAACGCGATGCTGCGCGAGAACGAGGCCGAGGCGCTGCGCGTGGCCACGTCGGCCGAGAAGATACAGGCCGCCAACGCGCTGGAATCGGCCTACGCCGCCGAGCAGGCCGCCGAAGCCGCCCGCGCCGCCCGAGAGCGCGCGACGCTGGAGGCCGACGTCATAGTCAAGGCCGAGATCGAGAAGCGCCGCCTCGAGATAGAGGCCGAGGCCCAGGCCGAACAGGCGCGCCGGCGCGCGCAGGGCGAGGCCGACGCGATATTCGCGCGCATGAGCGCCGAGGCGCGCGGCATGCAGGAGCAGCTCAGCCGGCAGGCGGTCGGCATGGCCGAGATGGTGCGCGCGGCGGGCGGCGACCCGAGCGACGCGCTCAGGCTGATGCTGGCCGACAAGATGGAGGAGCTGATGCGCATACAGGTCGACGCGATAAAGGGCGTAAAGATCGACAAGGTCACGGTATGGGACGGCCAGTCGGGCGACAAGGGCGGCACGGCGGGCTTCCTGTCGGGGCTGATGAAGTCGATACCGCCGATGAGCGACATGTTCGACATGGCGGGCATGAAGCTGCCCGAGTACCTGGGCGCGCGCAAGGCCGACGCCGACGCGCCGGCGGCGCAGGTCGAGCCCGGGGAGAACGCCTGACGTTGCGGGCGAATGGCCATAGGGCCCTCCGACTGCGGTTGGAGGGCCCGGGCTTTTGTAAAGTATGCCGTACATTGGTTGCTTGACAAAACGCGCTACATCGACCGGCATGACATGCAAATCGAAGAGAAATACTGCTTATATCAGGCCTGATTCGAGACATCGCTCATATGCCGTTTTAAAAATGTTTGGAGCAAACCCGCTATCCGGCCGTTGGGCTTTGTCAGCGGTTTGGGCTCTCCTGCTGCGGTTGGTGGGCTCAGGCTTTTGACAAAGTTTGCCGTACACTGTCCGCCGGGTCAAACGTGCAGCAGTAACTGACGCGACACGAAAATTAAAGCGAAACGCTGCTTGTATCAGACTGATTTTGCGATATCACCTATATGCCATATCAAGAATGTTTGGAGCAAACCCGCTATCCGGCCGTTGGGCTTTGTC
>CAWVGT010000139.1:0-5467 GCA_963928645.1 Candidatus Fimadaptatus sp. | reverse complement strand
TTTCATCGCCCCGGGTCGACGGCGCGCCGGCTATCGCACCGGCAGAGCATTCCCCGACCAACCTGAATCCCCCGCCGCCCGACGCGTTGCCGGATGGCGGGGGATTCACTATATACCGCTGTGCGCTCAGATCAATCCGCCGGCAGTGCGTCCAGCACCGCCTTGAGCGCATCCTTGCCCTGCGCGCCTATCATCGGGTCGCCTACCTGCACGCCCTGCTGGTCGACCACCAGCTTGGTGGGCGTATACTGTATCCGGCTCAGCAGCGTGTTGTACAGCGAGCTGTCCGGCACTATGCACGTATACGTCACGCCGGTCTGCTCTGCTATGCTGCGCGCCAGCTCGATCGCGTCCTCGTCGGTCGCGTCCGATACTATGCCTATGAACTGCACCCGGCCCTCGTACTCCTTGGCCAGCTCGGCCAGCTCCGGCATCTCAGTTATGCACGGCGAGCAATAGGTCGCCCATACGTCTATCAGCGTGTACGGCGCGTTTTCAAGTATGCTCCTGTCGACCGCGGCGCCGTAAATGTCCTGTGCGCTGAACTCGCCTATCAGCGTGCTGAGCTCGGTCTTGGTCGCCGGGCGGCTCAGCTGCACGCTCGCGGCCGCCTTGCCCGACAGCGACGCGCGTATCGCCTCTACCATCGCCACGCCGTCCTCGCTCAGCAGCGAGGTGTCGGGCGCGGGGTTCTCGTACAGCGTGAACTCGTAGCCCTGCTCGCTGCCCAGCGCGCTGGCCGTATAGCTCTCCAAGCCCTCGGGCACGCTCTGCTCCGCGCCCTCGGCGCGCACCGCTATCGCGATTATGCCGCCGCGCGTGTCCACGCCCTCGCTGCCCTGGTACTCGGTCGGCACCAGCAGCATCGCGCCGCTGCGCAGCGCGCCCGCGTCGTCGTAGTCGGTGTTCACCGATATGGTCACGTCGTAGTTGCGCGCGTAGTCCTCCCACTCCGCATCGACAAACAGCCTTATGCCCAGCTCGCTCACATCGAAGTACGGACGATCGTCCTCAGCCGCCTGTTCAGTCGTTTCGCCGGTGGTCTGAGCGGCCGTCTCGTCGGTCGCACCCTCGGTCGCCTGCTCCGCAAGCGCGCAGCCGCTCATCAGCAGCAGCGCCAGCGCCAATGCAATAATCCTTCCAATCTTCATATATTACCTCCCATATGTGTATTTTTATATACGCGCGCCAGCTCTCCCCCGCGCCCGGCGCGTGAATATCATGCCAATTCGTCCCAGCCGATGAAATAGCGCTCGGCGAGCTGCCTTATGCGCTCGCGGTCGCGGCGCGCGGTGGCGTCCTCTATCGCCCACACGCGCAGCCCGGCGCGACGCGCAGTCTCCATCGAATACAGCGAGTCCTCATACATCACGCAGTCTGCCGGCGCCGCGCCCAGCTGCCGGCACAGCTCCGGGTAGTACTCGTCCGACGACTTGCGCACGCCCAGCTCGTCGCTGCAGTATATCAGCTGGCGCTGCCCGTGCTCGAACGCCCCCGCCAGGCCCAGCCGCTCCATCAGCGGCACGGCCTGCTCCCTGAGCGACGCCGTGGCCAGCGCGCAGATCACGCCCTGGGCGCGCAGGTGCGCTATATAGCGATCCGCGCCCGGCTTGAGCCGCACGTCGCGCGCGTAGTGCTCGGACATGCGCCGGTCGTAGAACGCGATCAGCTCGGCGTCGCTTATCGGCAGGTCGAAATACCGGCGCAGCAGCGGCGGCGTGGTGCGCACCGGCGTGCAGTACAGCTCCTCGCACAGCTCCCGGGACGGCTCAAAGCCCTGCTCGCGCAGGTACTCCACGGCCACGGTGCGCCAGTAGTGCATCGAGTCTATCAGCGTGCCGTCCATATCGAATATCGCGATCTTCATGCAGGCCACCTCCGCCCCGTCAGTCCTCGCCCAGCTGCGCCGCGAGCTTGCGCGCCTGGTCCTCCATTATAAGCGCATCTATTATCTCGTCCAGGTCGCCGTTTATTATCTCGTCTATGCGATACAGCGTCAGGTTTATCCTGTGGTCGGTCACGCGGCCCTGCGGGAAGTTGTAGGTGCGTATGCGCTCGGAGCGGTCGCCGGTGCCCACCTGCGAGCGCCGCCGGTCGGAGTACTGCGCGTCGCGCTGTTCGCGCAGCGCCTCGTACAGCCGCGACCTGAGCACGCGCATCGCCTTTTCGCGGTTCTGTATCTGCGAGCGCTCGTCCTGCGACGTGACGACCAGCCCGGTCGGCAGATGCGTTATGCGCACCGCCGAATCGGTGCGGTTTACGTGCTGGCCGCCCGCGCCCGAGGCGCGGTAGGTATCTATCCGCAGGTCGCTCGGGTTTATCTCCAGGTCGACCTCCTCGACCTCGGGCAGCACCGCGACAGTGGCGGTCGATGTGTGTATCCGCCCCGCCGACTCGGTCACCGGCACGCGCTGCACGCGGTGCACGCCGCTCTCGTACTTGAGCCGCGCGAACGCGCCCTGGCCCTGTATCAGCAGTACGGCCTCCTTTATGCCGCCCAGCTCGGTCTCGCCGTCCTGGGTCAGCTCGGCCTTCCAGCCGCGCCGGTCGGCGTAGTGCTGGTACATGCGCACCAGCTCGTAGCCGAACAGCCCCGCCTCGTCGCCGCCCGCGCCCGCGCGCACCTCCAGCACCACGTTCCTAAAGTCGTCCGGGTCGCGCGGCAGCAGCAGCAGCTTGAGCGCGTGCTCGCACTCGGCCAGACGCCCCTCCAACTCGGCGACCTCCTCGCGCGCCATGTCGGCCATGTCCGGGTCGGCCAGCAGCTCGCGCGCCGCCTCCAGCTCCTGCGCCAAACGGCGGTATTCGCAGGTATGCTCGTGCACCGGCTCCAGCTCGCTGTGCTCGCGCATCAGCTTGCGCCAGTTGGCCATGTCGGCTATCACGTCGGGCTGGGATATCTGTATGCTCAGCTCCTCAAATCGGCTGTCCAGCCGCTCGGCCTGCGCAAACCAGGCCGGCATATCGGTGTTTGCCATATCGCTCCTTCCCGGCGCGCCTCCCCCGCGGCGCGCACCGCCACCCCTTCACTCAAGTCACTCCGCGCGCCGCGCATGCACTATGCGCTCCACGCCGTTTATGTCGCGGCATATCTGCACGTCCGCCAGCGACCCCGCCAGCAGCGCGCGCACGTCCGCCGCCTGTCCCGCGCCGACCTCCAGCGCGATATGCCCCCCGGGCCTGAGCAGCGCGGCCGCGTCCCGCGCCAGCCGCCGGTACGCGTCCAGGCCGTCCGCGCCGCCGAACAGCGCCAGCGCCGGCTCGCGCCGCACCTCGCGCTGCAGCTGCGCCATGTCGGCCGCGCTCAGGTATGGCGGGTTGCTGACAATCAGGTCGAACGCGCGCCCCGCCACCGGCGCGTACAGGTCGCCCTGGCGCAGCTCCACCTGCGCGCCCAGCGCCTGCGCGTTCTCGCGCGCCAGCTCGAGCGCCTCGGGCGATATGTCCACGCCCGTGACGCGCGCGTCCGGGCGCTCAAGCGCTATCGTGACCGCCAGCACGCCCGTGCCCGTGCCCACGTCCAGCACGTCGGGGCGCGCGACGCCCCGTATCAGCTCCAGCGCCTTCAGGCACAGCTCCTCGGTCTCGGGCCGCGGTATCAGCGCGCGCGCGTCGGCCTTAAAGCTCCGCCCGCAAAACGGCTGGTCGCCCAGTATGTACTGCAGCGGCTCGCCGGACTCGCGCCGCGCCACCATGTCCCAGTACCGGGCGCGCGTAGCCGCGTCGGGCGGCGCACAGAACCGCAGTTGACCGCCCGTGCAGCCTATGCAGCCGCACAGCAGCCAGCGCGCATCGGCCTCCGCATCCACGTCGCCCGCGCGCTCCAGCCGCGCCGTCGCCTCGCGCAGCAGCTCGTCCATGCGCGCAGCCTCCTCTCTACAAAAACGGGGCGGCATGGCGTACCGCACATGTCGCCCCCGGCCTGTCTATCTGGTCAGCCATGCGCCGCATCGGGCTCGTCGCCGGGCTTGAGCGCATCGGCCTTGTCCCGCTCGCTCTTGAGCACGAACTGTTCCTTGATGCAGTCCTCGGTGTTGAGCGCGCACTTGAGCGCCTCTATCGCGACCTGGCACATGTCGTCGTCGGGCTGCGCGGTCGTGAGCCTTTGCAGCATCATGCCGGGCCACTTGAGCGCGCGCACTATCGCGCTGTCGCCGGCGTGCGCCAGGCCCCGGAGCACCTCGTACGACACGCCCGCCACCAGCGGCAGCAGCAGCAGCCGCGACGCCACGCGCATCAGCGGGCCGCCGTCGTTGGAGCCCAGGAAGATGTACACTATTATGCTTATTATGAATACTATCACTATGAAGCTGGTACCGCAGCGCGGGTGCAGCCGCGAGTGCTTCTGCACGTTCTCGACGGTCAGCGGCTCGCCGCTCTCAAAGCAGTGCACGCTCTTGTGCTCGGCGCCGTGGTACATGAACGTGCGGCGTATCTCCTTTACGTTGCGCACCAGCAGTATGTAGCCTATGAACATCGCTATGCGTATCACGCCGCCTATCAGGTTGAGCAGCAGCTTCTGCCCGGTCGTGAGCAGCACCTCAGCCGAACCGCCGGTCATCAGGTGCTTTATGCCCGACTCCACCAGCGTCGGCAGCACGAAGAACAGCCCTATCGACAGCGCCAGCGCCAGCACTACCGCCGCGCCCATCATTATGTCCTCGGCGCGCTTGCCGAACCTGTCGGCCAGCTTCTTCTCGAACTCGCTGGGCTCCTCGGCCTCCATGCCCGCCATCTCGGCCGACTCGGTCAGCGTCTGTATGCCCAGCACCATCATCATTATAAAGTTGACCACGCCGCGTATTATCGGCCAGCCCAACACCTTGTACTTCTTGGCGAGCTGGCGATTGGGCTTTACGCGCGCGACTATGCGGCCGTTCTCCTGGCGCACCGCCACCGCGGTGCGCTCGGGCGAGCGCATCATAACGCCCTCCATCACCGCCTGGCCGCCCACGTCGAACTTGGCACAGGCCGCGCCCTCCCTGTTTGCCATAACACTACCTCCCGGGACGCATTTTTCGTGGTCATGCGTCCACGTTTATATTATAACCTGCAATTGTGACAGAAAACCAAACTCCGCCGGGCTCCAGGTTATGTTGTGATGAACTATGCTTCTGGCGCACCGGGCCGACATATATATCGACGCTGCGCACGCCGGTCGCGTTCCACGCGCGCGCGGCAAAATCCGGGCAAATGCGCATCAAAGCGCCGACCCCGATAGCCAAAAGAAAAACAGACCGGGGGCTACCCCCGATCTGTATTTCATCCAATTCACGCCCGCAACGGGCTCTGCGTGCAGCCATGGGGACAGCCAGTAACCAGCCGCTCGCCAAATCACATGCCGTAGCGCTTCTTGAAACGATCGACGCGTCCGCCGGTATCCACCAGCTTCTGCTTGCCGGTGAAGAACGGATGGCACTTGGAGCAGATATCGACGCGCAGCTCCTTCTTGGTCGAGCCGGTTTCA
>CAWVGT010000138.1:0-4329 GCA_963928645.1 Candidatus Fimadaptatus sp. | reverse complement strand
CCTTAAGGGACAGCAAAAGTGGCAAAGGCAATAGGCTTGAACATGTGAAAGCCAGCGCCTTGAGACGCTGGCCGGTATTAATAGGCTTTTAGCCTTTGTGCAAACCACCCGTTTGACGGGTGGTTATGGTTTCGATCAGCGCCGATATCGTCGCGCGCAGCGCCGCCTGACGAGCCGCGGCGTCGGCGGCATAGTAGAACTGCGTCTGCAGCTCATCCACGTTCAGCCCCGCTTCCAGCGCGCTGCGCATCAAAAACAGCATCGGCGCGTCCATGCGGTCGGCGTCGATCAGGTCGCGTATCGCCTCCACGCCCGCGTCCACGCTCCGGCGGCGTAGCGCCTCGGCCAGCGCAATCTGCGCCGACACGGGCAGCTCCTCGCGCGCGCGCCGCCTGTCCTCGAGCTCGCTGCGCAGTTGCGCGTATGCCGCATGGAACTCCTCGGGCTCGTTGAGCACCTCGGACAGCGCTATGTCGAGCCTCCGATCCGCTCCGTATGCCGCGGCGATCCGCTCGCGCGCCGCGTCGGCCGCCTGCACGCCCTCGTACCACAGCAGCACGCAGCGCGTGCCAAATATGTCGGTCTGGGTCGCGTGCTGCGCGCCCTCCGCCAGCGCGGCGCCGTCCACATTGACCGGAGCGCCCTCGCGCGCCGCCTCCAGCGCGACTATCAGGCAGGGATAGCCGCCGTTTATCCAGGGCAGTAGCGTGCCCATATACTCGTCGTCGAAATTAAAGTTTGGATTTGTCAGCATACCCAGGAATATCTCGTTGCGCATCAGGTCGAAAAACCGGGTGCGCGCCACGCCCATGTGATCCATGCGCATCTTCAGATACTCGGCATGGCGCGAATACGCGTCGACATAGTCGTATATGAACTGATAAGGATTGTCCAGATCCTTGGCCTTGCCGCCGAAGGACAGTATCATCTCGGTCAGGGGCTTGTTGGTGATGCCCGCAACCAGCGCAGCCAGTATCAGGCACACCGACAGTATCAGCGCCACCGTAATCAGGTACTCGCGCCGCGCGTCATTGCCCAGCGCGCTTTCGTAGCTCTGAAAGCCTATCGTCATTTCAAATTCGGGGAACACCATGCTGTGCGATATGGTGCTCACGTCGCCGGTCGCCTCGCCGGTGCTGAGTATCGTGCGCCCGCCGAGGCTGGCGCTGAGCGCGACCGCCGTGCTGGGCATTATGCTCTGGAGCGCCTCGGCGAATTTCTTGCGCGAAAACAGCACGCATATCACGCTCTTTTCGCGCCGCGCCGTGGTATCCTGCAGCGTGAGCGCCACATAGTTTTCGTTTTCGATAGCCACCACCGGGTATTGCAGATAGCCGCCCGGGTTGGTCACGCTGATCGGGCCATACAGCAGCGAATAGCGCTCGATGCTGAGCCAGCCGTTTTTGCAGATTATGCTGTCCATGGACGGCGTTATTATCAGTATGTCCTCGACCAGCGGCAGCATCGCCACCTTTGTGCCTATCTCCTGCTGTATCTCCATCTTGCGCACTTCGGTGAACTCGGACTCGTACACGCCCGCTACATTGCGATAGTGGCTGAACCACTTTTCGGCGAATATCAGGTTGCCGCCGCTTATCGCCGTATCAAATGCCTGATTGACGTACTCAAGCACCTGCGCGGCATCCTGGGTGATCAACGCCTGGTAGCTCTCGCGGTTGCTTTTCGCGCTGTTCACATGGCCCGATGTCACCGTCGCGCCCGACACCAGCACCAGGCACATGAACGTTATCACAAATACATACAGGCAGCGCCTGTTCAAGTACTTGTTCATCGCTCGCATCCTCCTCCGGTCAGGGCTCGTGAGCCGCCTGTCCCGCTCCCAGCCGCGCCTTGCCATCAGCCCGCGCGCTGATGCAATTTTATTTTACCACGTTTCATTGCGTCCGGATAGTACTTTTTGCGCCTGTCGCAAGCTGCCATTTGTTTCATCGCCACTGCTGATATAATAGGAAGTTATTCTGCACATGCGTATGTATGATGCTCTCGGTGCATGTATAATACTCGCGGTTCACCTGCATCGATATGCCATCTGTACGTGAATGATCCGCCGCTCCAACTGGCGCAGTCGACGGCCCTGAAGCCCTACATCGCCCGGTCGGCTCTGCGCCGGCGACAAACCCGGTCGGCGGGCGCGCATGCACCCGCGCCGCTCCATCACCGCGCGCGGTTGCCGAAGCCGCGCGCTACGGACGCTTGACATTGACTCAAGGCGTATTTATAATATGTAAGAACCCGTCAGTGGCGCGGCCGCGCGGGCCGCACATGCGGGCACTCACAGACGACCGGGCATGCCACCGCGCAAATACGCGCGCCGCAAGGAGGAATGAGATTGCCAGCCGACATGAAGGAGATCATCGCCCAGGCGGCCAAGACGCTTCTGATGGAAAAGGGCGTAAAGAAGCTCACCGTCAAGGACATAGTGAGCGAATGCCGCATCACCCGCCAGGCGTTCTACTACCACTTTGAGGACATACCGGCGCTGTTCCGCTGGATGTTTGAGCGCGACTCTGCGCGCCAGATGCTGGAAGCCCGGGCGCTGGGAGACGGCGAGGCGCGCCTGCGGTGCCTGTTTGTAATGGCGCTCAACACCCTGCCCTATGTCAAGAAGGGCATCGAGAGCAACTACCGCGACGAGTTGGAGCGCTATCTGGCGCAGTACGTACAGCGGCTGTTCGAAAGGGCGTGCGACGATGAGGGGCTGTATCAGAACTGCACGCGCGCCGAGGTGAACCTGATATTGCGCTACCACAGCCAGGCGATACTGGGCCTGTTGCGCGGCTGGACCGACGCCGACACGCGCAACCTTGACATGATCGTACATACGGTGTTCCGCCTGATGACCGAGGGTATCGCGCCAACCCAAGCCGGGCCGGGCGGAACAGTTTGACACATGCGCCGAAGTGTAAAAGCTTTTTACACTTCGGCGCTTATGTCTATACACCAGGGTGCAAATGAGAATTGCGCCGCGCGCACCGCGAGTATATAATGTAGCCAACAAGGAGGTGCGCATATGGCACATGAAATACTCGCCGTCAAGCTCTGCCAGCTGGATGACCGCATGGGAAGGCTGCACAGCCGCATACACATGAGCGAAACGGCCGATCATCGCCAGTTGCAGCCGCAGATCGAGGCGCTCCGGCAGGAATGCGACGTGGCTGAGGAGATGCTCAAATCCAATATGCAGCATTCCCAATCGGAGCTGGTGGCCATACTGGCGCGCGGCTATGCTCAGATGGAGAGCGTCGTGCAGGACACGCTGGCTCAGCTCAAGGCGCTGGCCGCGGACAGCCCGGACGCGGACGCCGCCGTCGAGGAAAAGATACTGCTGGCCGAATACGCGCTCGACTTCGCGCAGCAGGCTGCCGATCGGGCACTGCTGCTCTCTTTGGACGCCATAGACGCACAGCTGCTGCAGGAGGAAGGGAGTACGCTATGAAGGAAGTAAAATCGCCCAAGAAACCGTTGATCTACTATTACGGCATCGTGCTGCTTGTAATATTCCTGTTCAACATCGTGTTCAACATGTTCATAGTGCCCATGATAGCCCAGAACCAGATGCTCGAGGTCGATTACGGCACTTTCATGGACATGATCGACGACAAGAGCATAGGCGTGGTTCAGGTGGAGGACACCCAGATACTCTTTACCGACAAGGACAACACCGCGGTCTACAAGACCGGGCCGATGGAGGATCCGACGCTGACCGAGCGGCTGCACGAGTCGGGCGCGCAGTTCGGCCGGGTGATCGAGGAGCCCGCCTCGCCGCTGCTGAGCCTGTTTTTGACCACGATACTGCCGATACTGATATTCGTGGGGCTGGGCCAGTACATGAGCAAGAAGCTCATGAGCCAGGCGGGCGGCAAGAACGCCATGAGCTTCGGCAAGAGCAATGCCAAGGTATACGTGCCCTCGACCGAGGGCATACGGTTCACAGACGTGGCCGGCGAGGACGAGGCCAAGGAGAGCCTGCAGGAGATTGTCGACTACCTGCACAACCCCAAGAAGTACACCGACGCCGGCGCGTCGATGCCCAAGGGCATACTGCTGGTGGGCCCTCCCGGCACCGGCAAGACGATGCTCGCCAAGGCGGTGGCCGGCGAATCGAACGTGCCGTTCTTCTCGATATCGGGCTCCGAGTTCGTCGAGATGTTCGTGGGCATGGGCGCATCCAAGGTGCGCGACCTGTTCAAGCAGGCCAAGGAAAAGGCGCCCTGCATAGTGTTCATTGACGAGATAGACGCGATAGGCCAGAAGCGCAACTCCGGCGTCAGCATGGGCGGAAACGACGAGCGCGAGCAGACGCTCAAC
>CAWVGT010000137.1:0-7252 GCA_963928645.1 Candidatus Fimadaptatus sp. | reverse complement strand
ATTATGGGATTTAGGTCGGCGCAGTAGATATCGCCCCGTCTAATCATTCCTATTCACGCTCCGCAAGCTCTGCTCATAGAGGTCGAGCGCCTCCTCGTCCAGCGGCAGCGCCGCCTCGGCGAGCGATTGGTTGAGCTGGGCCATCTCGATATAGCCCCGCTTCAACTCGGCCCTCAGTTCCAGTCTATGCTCGAGCGCCAGATATTGTTTCAGCGCCCGGCGCATGAGCTCGCTGCGCGTCATGCCGCGCTGCCGCGCAAACTCGTCCGCCTCCCGGCACAGCCCGGGCGGCAGCGATATGAGCACCTTGCTCGCCGCCATCAACACCTCCGCCTTCCGCGCGCGCCGCCTGCATCCGCAGCGCGTCCGCAGTGGATCCGGCAAACGCCGCCCTCCGCGCGCGCAATGCCACTTCGCGCGGCACATCAACAGCAGGCCGGCGCGTGCCGCCCTCCGCGCTGCTGCACCCATATTGTGCGGCGCGTTTGCAGTAGGTCAACATGCCGCTTTCCGCGCGCGCCGCGTCTGCATTCCGTGGCACATCTACAGCATGCCGGCGCGTCACATCCTCCGCGTTTACTGCGCCTACATTGTGCAGCGCACTCGCAGTAGGTCAACATGCCAATCTCCGCGCGTGCCGCGTCCACATTATGTGTCACATTCTCCGCATGCCGACGCGTGTCGCCATCTGCGTTTACTGCGCCTACATTGTGCAGCGCATTCGCAGTAGGTCAATATGCTGTCCGCCGCGCGTGCCGCGTCCGCATTGTGCAGCGCATCCCCAGCATGCGGGCATGTTGCACTCTCTGCGTTCACTGCGCCCACGTTATGCAGCGCGCTCGCATGCCGTCCCCTGCGCCCACCACATCCCCCAACAATCCGCCGCGCACGCCCTCCACGTATCACCCCAAACCTCGCGCCGCATGGTATATCCTATGCGATATACCGCGTGTATATGTATGCACCCAACACCTCGCCCGCGCCCGGCGGCATCAGGCAAAACGCCCCAACCATCCGCACAGGCGCGCAGCGCTAGGGCCGCGCCGGCGCCATGTGCTCCATGAACGCGCCCGGCAGCTCGGCCACGATGTCGGAGGCGTTCATCGCGACCTCGCCCAGCCGTGACTGAGCGCGTGCGCCCGCCCGGCCGTGCAGCAGCGCGCCCCACGCCGCCGCGCGCAGCGGCTCGATGCCCTGCGCCAGCAGCGCGCCTATCACGCCGGTCAGCACGTCGCCGCTGCCGCCGCAGGCCATGCCGGGCGCGCCCGGGGCCATCATCAGCCCGCGCGCGCCGTCGCTTATGCAGGTCGCGCAGCCCTTGAGCAGCACCACGCAGCCGCACTCGGCGGCCAGCGCGCGGGCGTCGGCCACCGGGTCGGCGACGGCGCGCCCCAGCAGCCGCGCCATCTCGCCCGGATGGGGCGTGAGCACGTGGTGCGGCCCGAGCAGCGCGCGCAGCTCGGGGCGCTGCGCGATCAGGTTCAGCGCGTCGGCGTCGACCACGGCGGGCAGGCCGCTGCCCAGCAGCAGCGCGATCAGCTCGGGCGCGGCGCGCCGGGTGATGCCCGGGCCCAGCGCCAGCGCGGTCTTGCCGGGCAGCGCGGCGCGGGCGCGCTCCACGGCGGTCGCGTCGAACGCGTCCGAGTCGCACAGCTCCAGCGCCATGGCGGACGGCGCGCTCAGCTGCAGCAGCGGCCGCAGCCCGGCCACGCAGCCCGCCGTGACCAGCCCCGCGCCCGCGCGCAGCGCGCCGCTCACGCACAGCAGCGCCGCGCCGGCGTAGTCGCGCGAGCCCGCCACGGCCATCAGGTGGCCATATGTGCCCTTGTGCGAGTCGTGGCGGCGGCGGGGCATGCGCACGTCGGCCGGGCTCAGGTACTCGGGCGCGTCGGCGGGCGCGTAGGCCTCGGGTATGCCTATGTCGTGGCAGCGCAGCTCGCCGCATACGTCCTGGCCGCTGCCCAGCAGCTGGCCGCGCTTTAGGTGCTGGAACGTGACGGTCATGTCGGCGGGGCATGCGCCGGTGTCGACGCCGGTCAGCCCATCCAGCCCCGAGGGTATGTCCACCGCCAGCACCCGCGCGCCGTCCGCGGCGATCAGCGCCATCAGCCGGCTCATGCCCAGGTATACGCCGCTCAGCGGCCGGCTCAGCCCGGTGCCGAACAGCGCGTCCACGCACAGCTGCGCGCGCAGCATCGCGCTGCCGCACAGCCCGGTCAGGTACGTGAGCAGCGCCGCGCCGTCCTCGGGCGCGTCCAGCGGCGCGCCGGCCAGGTCGATTATGCGTATCGAGCGCCAGCTGGCGGCGCACTCGCGGTAGTTGCGGTGCGCGGCCGAGCCGGGCGCGGGCGCGCCGCAGGTCAGCGCGAGCACCTCGCAGTTCATGTCGTACAGCCGCCGGGCCAGCGCCCAGCCGTCGCCGCCGTTGGCGCCCGGGCCGCAGCACACGACCGCGCTGAGCCCGGTCAGCTTGGGCAGGTCCAGCGGCACGCCCGCGTCGCGCGGCGGCCAGTCGGCGCGGCCCAGCAGCCGCACCGCGGCCGCGGCCAGCCCGTCGGCGGCGCGCGCCATCAGTTCGAACGATTCCACGCCCTGCTCGCGCATGAAGCGCTGCTCGAGCTGCTGCATCTGATTTGGCGTTACTACTCGCATTTTGACCTCCTTACTGTTGCCTGCGCGATCATGCCGGCTGCGCGGCGGGCGTCATGCGGTGCACATGGGTTCCTGAGCGATATCGTCACTGAAGCGCCGCGCGTCGGCCAGTGCAGGTGCGCGAGAGTGGCAGGCACTACCCGCGCCGGAACAGCCCACGCCCGGCAAAGCAAATACGCCATAAATCGGGGAGGCAGCGCTGGCTTGAGCTAACCTCTATCACAATGTACAGTCGTCCGCGGCGACTATGTCAGCTGTGCGGCGGGCATCATGCGGCAGCGGATGTGCTCTTGAGCGATATCAGCGCTGGAATACCCATACTAGCCAGTGCAGGCGCGCGGAACTTGATGCTAACGCCGGAAAGGCCTCGCCCGACAAGGCAAATGCGCCACACGTCCGGGTCAGCGCCGGCCCGAACGCCTCCACACGTATTCACCCTTCTACCTCAGCTGCGCGGCGGGCGTCATGCGGCAGCGGATGTGTTCCTGAGCGATACCAGCGCCGGAATACCCATACTAGCCAGTGCAGGCGCACGGAACTTAATGCTAATGCCGGAAAAGTCTCGCCCGACAAGGCAAATGCGCCACACATCCAGGGAGGCAGCGCCGATCCGGGTTTATCCCTCAATCACAATGCACAGTCGCCTGCGACGACTATGTCAGCTGTGCGGCGGGCGCCATGCGGCAACGGATATGCTCTTGAGCGACATCGTCACTGAAGCGCCGCGCGTCAGCCAGCGCAAGCGCGCGCAACTGGCAGGCACTACCCGCGCCGGAACCGCCTGCGCTCAACAAGAACCAAATCACGGAACCGATACGGTGCCAGCACTGAAGCGCCCATGTCAAACAAGCTCCAAAGCACAGCGCCGAGGCACTACCTGCGCCGGAACAGCCCACGCCCGGCAAATCAAATGCGCGCACACAACCGGGCCAACGCCACCCCGAACGCCCCGCGCATGCTCACCCCTCTATCACGACAAACGCCACAGCGGCGCTCTCGATATGC
Organism: Candidatus Fimadaptatus sp.; assembly: GCA_963928645.1. Lineage (GTDB taxonomy): Bacteria > Bacillota > Clostridia > Christensenellales > Aristaeellaceae > Fimadaptatus. The sequence goes on along the minus strand of CAWVGT010000137.1, from coordinate 3,595 downwards.
GATATCGACAGCTGCGCGCGCACGCCGCCCAGCGCGCTGAGCCGCGCGGCCGCGCCGCCGCGCAGCTCCAGCCCGGGCTGGCCCGACGCGGCGCTGACCACCTCCACGTCGTGCAGCCCCACGCCGTCAAAGCCGCAGCCCAGCGCCTTGACCGCGGCCTCCTTGGCGGCGAATATGCCCGCGGCGCGCTGCGCTGACTGCGCGCCGGCCTGCGCTATGCGCTCGCGCTCGCGGGGCGTGTATATGCGCTCTGCAAAGCGCGGGTTGGCCATCGCCCGGGCTATGCGCGCGGGCTCGATTATGTCCACGCCTATGCCGACTATCATGCGCGCCGCCCCCTGGCCAGGTATCCGGCGTTGGCTATCGCGCGCGCGACGACCTCGGTGGCCAGCGCGCACAGCTGCGCAAAGTCGCACTCGACCTGGCCGGTGGCCAGCGCAAACAGCGTGTCGCCGTCAAACTGGGTGTGCGCCGGGCGCAGCGCGCGCGCAAAGCCGTCCTGCGCCACCGCGGCCAGCCGGTTTGTCTGAGCCTTGTCCAGGCGCGCGTTGGTGGCCAGCGCGGCTATCGTGGTGTTGCGGCCCACCTGCTTGCGCGTGGGCGCGCCGCTCAGCAGCGCGTCCAGCACCGGGCAGGGCTGACCGCTGGCGTCGTGCGCGCCGGCCAGGAGCGCGCCGGTATACGGGTCGTATATGTCGCCGCCGGCGTTGACCGCAGCCAGCGCGCCCACTATGACGCCGTTCGACGCGAGCGACGCGCTGCCCAGCCCGGCGCGCTCGGGCAGCTTGCCCAGTGCGAACTTGCCCACGCTCGCGCCGGTGCCCGCGCCTATCAGGCCCTGGCGGCGGTCGTCGCCGGCGTTGAGCAGCGCCAGCTTGCCCATCAGCGCGTCGGGACGCACGTCGGCGCGGCCCAGCCCCAGGTCGAACAGCACCGCGCCGCCGACTATGGGCACGCGCGCCACGTCCACGTCCAGCCCCACGCCCTTGCGGCCAAGGAAGTCCATAGCGCCGGTAGCGGCGTCCAGCCCAAACGCGCTGCCGCCGCACAGCAGTATCGCGTGCACGGCCTCGACCAGCTCGCCGGGCTTCATCAGATCGGTCTCGCGTGTGCCGGGCGCGCCGCCGCGCACCGACACGCCGGGCACGGCGCCGGCGGGGCAGTATATCGCGCTGACGCCGGTCAGCGCGTCGGCATCGGTCGCGTGGCCGACCAGTATGCCGGGCACGTCGCATATGTGACCTGAATACATTCGCGTTTCACCTCTTTATGATTATGGGAGATTCATTCCACCGTGACGTCAGGGTGGGGGCTTCTGTTCACGGCGGCGCACGGCGTGCGTCAAGCCAGCCGCTCCGTTGCAGGGGTTTGCGCTGGACAGCACGCCCATGCGTGTTCCGACGTCGACGGTTAGCAGCATCATCAGCATGCCGCACTGGCAGTCTGTATGATACATGACAAACCGTCCTCGCCACGACATCAGGCAGGAGCTTCTGTCCACGGCGGCACGCCTCGCACGTCGAACCCGCCGCGCCGCCGCGAGGGGTTTGAGCCAGCCCGCACGCCTGTCCATGTGCGTCCCAAAGTTGACAGTCAGCATCATCAGCGTGCCGCACAGATAGCCTTTATGTTACACAACAACTCGTCCTCGTTGCGACATCAGGCGGGGGGAGCTTCTGTCCACGGCGGCGCGCCTCGCACGTCGAACCCGCCGCGCCGCCGCGAGGGGTTTGAGCAACCAGCGTGCCCGCCCATGCGCGTACCGAAGCTGGCAGTCTATATGGCACATAACAACCCGTCCTCGTCGCAACGGCAAGGCAAGAGCTCCTGCCCACGGCGGCGTGCCGCACATGTCAAACCCGCCGCACCGCCGCGGGCAATCTTTATAGTGCACAACAACCTGGCGCTGCTGCGAGTGCAAAGCGGGAGTTTCTGTCTACGGCGGCGCGCGGCGCACGTCAAATCGACCGCGCCGCAACGGAGCCAAAGCCAGCCCGCGCGCCCATCCGCGCGTCCCGCCATCCCATCAAACATACCCCATCAACCCGCGCACCGACACGTCGCCGGCGTACACCGCGCGCTCGCCGCCGTCGTCCAGCCGCACGATCAGCGCGCCGTCCTCGGCGATGCGCAGCGCGTCGGCCTCGAACTCGCCGTCGCCGGCCAGCACCCGCACGCGCCTGCCCAGCGTGGCGCTGGCGCGGGCGTACTCCTGCATCAGCGCGTCGCCGTGGCCCGATATGAACATGTCGGCGCAGCGCTCTATCTCGCGCAGCACCGCGCGCAGCACCTCGGCGCGCACGCAGCGCCGCCCGGTCAGCATGTCCACCGACGCCGCGACCGGCTGTATCTCCTCGGGGAAGTCCTCCAGGCGCTGGTGCGCGTTTATGCCTATGCCGGCTATCAGCCAGTCCACGCCGTCCACGCCCGCCTGCGCCTCCAGCAGCATGCCGCACAGCTTGCGCCCCGCGCACACTATGTCGTTGGGCCACTTTATGCGCACCGCGTCGTCGCAGAACTCGCTCAGCCCCCGGCACACCCCCAGCGGCACCGCCGGCATCGCGCGCGCCAGCTGCTGCATCGGCACGCCCAGCTTCATTATCAGCGACATGTATATGCCCGCGCCCGGCGGCGAGACCCACCTGCGCATCAGCCGGCCACGGCCCGCAGTCTGGCGCTCGGCCACCACCAGCGCGCCGTCGGGCGCGCCCTGCTGCGCCCACTGGCGCGCGCGTATGTTGGTCGAGTCGAGCTCGGCGTGGTACTCGGCCGCGCGGCCGTAGCGCTGCGTCGTGAGCCCCGCGTACACGTCCATGGGCAGCAGCCCGTCCTCGGGCGACACCAGCCGGTAGCCCACCCGCGGCGCGGCGTCTATGCGCCAGCCCGCCTCGCGCAGCTTGAGCACGTCCTTCCATATCGCCGCCCGGCTCACGCCCAGCTCCCGGCTCAGCGCCTCGCCCGATATCGCGCCGCCCTGCATCAACCGGTCAAGTATGTATCTGTCATGCACGCCGCTGTTCACGCTCCTCATGCTCAGTTTGCGCCTCACAATGTAATTTTTTTGCGCGCCAACGTTAACAGTGTACCACGGAAACGAGGTTTTTTTCAAGCATGCTTGTAAACCGCGCGATTATTCGGTATACTGTATCCATACAAGTATGCGCATCCGGCGGCTCAGTGCGCCCGGGGCGCGCGCCTGGCCGGCCGCAAGGTGTGCCGGCCGGTTTTTGAGTATATTATATAGATAATGGGGAGAGATAGGCTTATGCAAGAACCTCGGCGCGTCATAGGCGCATTGCAGCAGAACGTCGGTCGCGTGGTAGTGGGCAAGCAGGACGCGGTGGAGCTGCTGTTCATAGCGCTGCTGTGCCATGGCCATGTGCTGATAGAGGACGTGCCCGGCGTGGGCAAGACCACGCTCGTATCGGCGATGGCGCGCTCGCTGGACTGCTCGTTCAAGCGCATACAGTTCACCCCGGACATAACGCCGTCGGACATAACGGGCTTTTCGATAGTCAACTTCAAGACCGGCGAGCTGGAGTACAAGCAGGGCCTGATAATGAGCCAGCTGGTGCTGGCCGACGAGATCAACCGC
>CAWVGT010000136.1:0-5451 GCA_963928645.1 Candidatus Fimadaptatus sp. | reverse complement strand
CGATGACTTCGAGTCCACCACCGACGACGTGTCCTTCAACTTCTGGTGGGGCCGCAACGACGATCTGGGCCTGCGCGCCGCGGATCGTGACTGGGCTGCCATAGATGAGCTGTACGCCGAGTACGATTCCATCGCTGTTGACTACCCCTACGGCCAGCTGGTCATCGACCGTACTGTGCCGGAGATCTCGATGTACATCGACAACATCTCCAACGTGTACAACACCTACATGCCGCAGATCGTGTTCGGCATGGCGCAGGATCCGGAGTCCTTCGTGGCTGAGTTCCGTTCTCAGCTGCAGGCCGCTGGCATCGAAAACGTCATGGCTGAAGTACAGCGCCAGATAGACGCCGTGTACGGCGATGCGGCTGCTGCGACCGATGACACCGCCGCGACCGATGACACCGCTGCCGAATAATCGGACGCAAACTGATTGATACTTTAAAAATGGGATGCCTGGCATGAAGATGGCGTTCGGCCGAAAGGTCGGGGCCGGGACTGCCCGGCATCCCTTTAATGTTAAAGGAGTACTTATGAGCAGCAAGGTTAATCTGAACCTGGGCTGGCGCTTCTACCTGGGCGACGAGCCGGGCGCCGACTTCATGGGGTTTGACGATTCGGGCTGGCGCGAGGTCACGCTGCCGCACGACTGGTCGGTCGAGCATCCGTTCGACAAGCACAACGCCTCCGGCACCGGCTATCTGCCGGGCGGCACCGCGTGGTATCGCAAGCACTTCGAGCTGCCGGACTGCGCCGCGGGCAAGCGCGTGCGCATAACGTTTGGCGGCGTGTACAAGCACGCGCGCGTGTGGGTCAACAGCAACTACCTGGGCCAGCGCGCGTACGGCTATTCGACGTTCACGTTTGACGTCAGCGCGTTCGTGCATCCGGGCGAGAACGTGGTATGCGTGCGCGTGGAGCACGACGAGGTCGCCGACTCGCGATGGTTCACCGGCAGCGGCATATACCGCGACGTGACGCTTGAGATCAGCGACATGCGCGCGTTCGCGACCGACGGCATATTCGTCACGACCGAGCGCGCCGACGCGGACGAGGCGCTGGTCAAGGTCGCCTATGAGACGCTGGGCGGCGAGGGCGCGAAATTCGACGTGGTGGACGCGCAGGGCGCTGTTGTGGCGAGCGCTCAGGCGCAGGGCGAGTGCGGCGAGGCGCTGCTGACCGTCAAGTCGCCGGCGCTGTGGGGCCCGGATTCGCCCAGCCTGTACACGCTGCGCGCGGCGGTGCTCGCGGGCGGCGAGCTCGCCGACGAGCAGCAGTTGCGCTTCGGCATACGCACGATACGCTTCGACGCCGACCAGGGCTTCTTCATAAACGGTCAAAACCTCAAGCTCAAGGGCGTGTGCGTGCATCACGACGCGGGCGCGCTGGGCGCGGCGGTGCCGCGCGCGGTGTGGGCGCGCCGGCTGGCCAGGATAAAGGCGATGGGCTGCAACGCGGTGCGCACCGCGCACAACCCGCCGGACGTGGCGCTGCTCGACCTGTGCGACGAGATGGGCTTCATGGTTATGGACGAGGCGTTCGACGAGTGGGAGGGCGCCAAGAACAAGTGGTGGCAGGGCCACAACGTGTACCCGCCCAAGCGGTTCGGCTACGCGGAGGACTTCCCGGTCTGGCACAAGGTCGACCTGGAGGGCATGGTCAAGCGCGACCGCAATCACCCGTCGATAATACTCTGGAGCATAGGCAACGAGATCGACTATCCGAACGACCCGTATGTGACGCCGCTGTTCAATGAAGTGCTGGGCAACAACGACGCCAACAAGCCCGCCGCCGAGCGCAGGTACGACCCGCGCAAGCCCGACGCGGGCCGGCTGGCGGTTATCGCGCGCGAGCTGACCGACATAGTGCACGCGGTGGATACCACGCGCCTGGTGACCAGCGCGCTGTCGTTCCCGGAGCTGTCCAACCGCACCGGCTATGCCGAGGTGCTGGACGCTGCGGGCTACAACTACAAGGAGCAGTTCTACGAGGAGGATCACGCCAAGTACCCGGGCCGCGTGATCTACGGCAGCGAGAACGGCCACAGCATAGAGGCGTGGCGCGCGGTGCTGGATCACGACTACATCTGCGGCCAGTTCCTGTGGACCGGCGTGGACTTCCTGGGCGAGTGCCCCGGCTGGCCGGTGCGCATATCGCAGGCGGGCCTGCTGACGCTGGCGGGCTACGAGAAGCCCATCTACTACCAGCGCAAGGCGCTCTGGTCGGACGAGCCGTTCGCCAAGATAGCGGTGGGCGACGGCCATGGCCCGCAGGACGAGCACTTCGCGTGGACGGGCGAGCCGGGCGTGCACCGCACGGTCAGCGTGTACACCAATGCGCCGCGCGCCGAGCTGCTGCTCAACGGCGAGTCGCTGGGCGTGCATGAGGCCGGGCTGGACAACGGCTGCTGCGCGACATGGCAGGTGCCGTATGCGCCGGGCGAGCTGCGCGCCAAAGTCGAGGGCGCCGAGGACGTGCTGGTCAGCACCGAGGCCGCGACCGTGCTGGAGCTGAAGGCCGACAAGTGCGCGCTGAGCGCGGACGGCCAGGATCTGGCGCAGATCGAAGTGACGCTGCGCGACGCGCAGGGCAACGTGGCCGCGGCGCACGACGAGCGCGTGACCTATCAGCTGGTGGGCGATGCGCGCATAATCGGCATTGAGAACGGCGCGCCGGACGACCTGACGCCGTACGCCGAGAGCTACCGCGCGACCTGCGACGGCCGGGCGATAGTGTACGTGCGCGCCGGCGAGACGGCGGGCGCGGTGACGCTGTACGCGCATACGCGTTCGGGCCTGCGCGCGAGCGTGGAGCTGGAGCAGCGCTGAGGGTATTTGAGGTCAGCGAGCCGGGAGTGGAGCAAGTCCGCGCCCGGCTCTTTGCGTGCATGACGCCGGCATTTGGTGGCATGCGTCGCGGCAACCGCCGCACGCTCGCGCAGTTCAGATAGCGGCGGCAAGTAACGACAGCAGGCATGCAGATACGCTGCGGCCAATTCGACGCACCCAGGTGGCCGCGCCGAGGCGGCTTGATTTCAGCGAGCCGGTTGTGGAGCAAGTCCGCGCCCGGCTCTTTGCGTGCCATGACGACGGCCTTTGGTGGCATACGTCGCAGCAACCGCCGCACGCTCGCGCAGTTCAGATAGCGTCGGCAAGTAACGACAGCAGGCATGCAGACACACTGCGGCCAATTCGACGCACCCAGGTGGCCGCGCCGAGGAGGCTTGATTTCATCGAGCCGGGTGTGGAGCGAGTCCGCGCCCGGCTCTTTGCGTGCCATGACGACGGCCTTTGTTGGCATGCGTCGCGGCAGCGCTGTTCAAATAGCGTCGGCAAGTTAAGACAGCAGGCATGCAGACATATAGCGGCCAATAGGCCGCACACAGGTGGCCTGCGCAGATGTGCTTAATTTCAGCGAGCCGGGTGTGGAGCGAGTCCGCGCCTGGCTCTTTGCGTGCCATGACGCCGGCCTTTGTTGGCATGCGTCGCGGCAGCACTGTTCAGATAGCGTTGGCAAGTTAAGACAGCAGGGATGCAGACATGTCGCGGACAATAGGCCGCACACAGGTGGCCCGCGCAGATGTACTTAATTTCGGCGAGCCGGTTGTGGAGCAAGTCCGCGCCCGGCTTTTGCGCCTCAATGTGCCGCCCGTGTAATGACAGTACCTGCTCCAGCGCACAGGTTCAGTCGCAACAGCAGGTCAAGGCGGCGGGCAAGCTGCGGGCAGCGCCGCCGTGCACAAGTGGCCCAGGTGCGGCGCATTGCCCGCACCCGCGCCCTAAGTCGCGACAATGGCGCAACTTTGTGCAGCAGGTACTTGCGCATACTCACTGCCGATCGTATAATAGATTCGGATACTCCATAAACAGGCGATTGTTCTGGCGAGCTTGGAGGAAGTTTGACATGCGCTACATAGAGGAGCAGGCGCGCACTCCGGTGGCGGGCGAGTACGACGTGGTAATCGCGGGCGGCGGCGTTGCGGGCGTGGCGGCGGCGCTGTCGGCGCGCCGCGCGGGCTGCCGGGTGCTGCTGATCGAAAAGAGCCTGACGCTGGGCGGGCTGGCCACGCTGGGGCTGATAAACTACTTCGTGCCGATGTGCAACGGGCGCGGCACGCCGATAATCGGCGGCCTGTGCGCGGAGCTAATGCGGCTGGCGATACGGCGCAGCTATGACACGCTGCCCGGGTGCTGGCGCGACGGCGGGCCCGCGCCCGGCGCGCGCGAGCGGTATGCCACGCGGTATTCGGCCAACATATTCGCGCTGGAGCTGAGCGCGCTGCTGGACGACGAGGGCGTGGAGCTGCTGTACGATGCGCTGGCGGTGCGGCCGGTCGTGGACGGCCAGCGCTGCGCGGGCGTGGTCGTCGAGAGCAAGGGCGGGCGCGCGTTCTACGGCGCGGGCGTGGTCATAGACGCGACCGGCGACGCCGGCCTGCTGTACCGCGCCGGCGCGCCCACGGTGCAGGGTGGCAACTACTTTACGTACATCGGCGTGGCGATCGACATCGAGCACTGCCGGCGCGCGGCACAGTCCGGCCGGATACAGGACGCGTACTGCGGCATATCGGGCGGCCATGCGAACCTGTATGGCGGCGGGCAGCCCGAGGGCAGGCCGCTGATAAGCGGCGTGGACGCGCGCGAGATAACCCGGTACATAATAGACAACCACCGGCTGATACTGGCGCAGCTGGACGAATCCACGCGCGGCGAGCGCGACGTTGTGCAGCTGCCCGGCATGCCTCAGTTCCGCACGACGCGTCGGCTGGACGGCGACTATACGCTCGCGCCCGAGGACGCATATCGTCATTTCGAGGATTCGATAGGCGCGATCTGCGACTTTGACCGGCGCGACTATCTGTTCGAGGTGCCGCTGCGCTGCATCGCGCGGCGCGACTGGCCCAACCTCATCACGGCGGGCCGCTCGGCGAGCGCGCGCGACTACGCGTGGGACGTGCTGCGCGTGATACCGCCGGCGATAGTGACCGGCCAGGCGGCGGGGCTGGCCGCGGCGCACGCGCTGGAGCAGGGTTGCGGCGTGGCCGAGGTCGACGTGAATCGGCTCCAGCGCGAGCTGAGCGACGGCGGCCTGATGATACACTTCGATGACGCGCTGATACCGACCGGGCCAGGCGCAGGCGAGCATGTGGTATCCGACCACATCTGAGCTGTGCCGACCGACATCGATTTGGCCATGCAAAACCGCGCGCACCTGACAATCGACAGGCGCGCGCGGCTCATATCGTTGACAAAGCGCGGCGGCTGGACAGCGGGTCTTACCCCAGGCAGCTTACAGCATTGCAAAGCAAGCCTGCTGCAAGCGGCGTACCGCTTTGATTTGCGTGTCATGCCGGCTGTTGCACGTTAGATACTGTCGACAATAGTCAAATCAACGTACTTACCCAGAGAACAATGCATCGAATTTGCACTGCTGCGACGAATGAAGAGGTGA
>CAWVGT010000135.1:0-12532 GCA_963928645.1 Candidatus Fimadaptatus sp. | reverse complement strand
CTTCCCACGGCCCGGGTAATCGGCGTCATTAATGTGGGGAACCAGCCCGCGTAAGCTTTGCCGCGGGTGGGATCTATGAAGCTACCGAGCGCGTGAGCTCGCCTGTGGGCGCGCGCGCGAGGGAATTCCAAATCGCAGGCTGCGCTCGGAGAGGCTCAGGTCTCTGAATCTTCGGACAGGGGTTCGACTCCCCTCGCCTCCATTCACGCCCGGTGCACCACCGGGCGCGTTGCGTTTTGGCGCACGACGCCATGCGCAACTTCAAGCGCAACTCCGGCCAACTCCGCGGCGCGCGCCGCCTATAGCAAAGGAAGTGCCTTTTTAATGATAGAATACGGTATGCCCACGCTGCTTGAGCTAAGCGACATAGATGAGTGCGCGCAGCTGTGCGCCGAACTCGGCCTGAGCTTTATTGAGCTCAACCTGAACCTGCCCCAGTATCAGCCCGACCGGCTGTCCCAGGACAAGCTATCGCTGGTCGCCCGGCAGTATGGCATATACTATACCATACACCTCGACGAAAACTTGAACCCGACCGACTTCAACCGGCGCGTGGCCGCGGCGTACTGCGCCACCGTCGCCGACTCGATACGCCTGGCGCGGCGGCTCGGCGCGCCTATAATCAACATGCACCTGAACAAGGGCGTGTACTTCAAGCTGCCCGAGCGCAGGGTGTACCTGTTCGACGAGTACAACGCGCGCTACATGGACGCGCTGCGCGAGTTCCGTGACGAGTGCACGCGGCTGATCGGCGAGGACGACATAACCATATGCGTCGAGAACACCGACGGCTATGCCGACTTCCAGCTGCGCGCGCTGGACATGCTGCTGGACAGCCCCGCGTTCGGCCTTACGCTGGACATAGGTCACGACCACGCCGCGGGCGGCGGCGACCTGCCCGCGATACTCGCCCGCAGCGACCGGCTGCGCCACATGCACATACACGACGCCGCGCAGGAGCGCAACCACCTGGTGCTGGGCACCGGCAAGCTGGATCTTGACGACCGGCTCAAGCTGGCGCGCACGCTGGGCTGCCGCGCGGTGATAGAGACCAAGACCGCGCCGGCGCTGCGCCAGTCGGTCAAGTGGCTGACCGAGCAGGGCTGGTTCACGCCGCCCGGCGCACCTCAGGACGGCGTCATCACCGCGCCCGCACGCGGCGCGGCGGCCGGCGCGTGAGCCGGGGAGGCGCGGCATGGAGTTCAAAGGCGCGATATACTACCCGCTGCTCGAGCTGGGCGTGAGCCAGCTGTACCTGAGCCGCGACAAGCTGAGCGCTGTGGAGCGCTGGCTGACCGCCGAGAGCGCGGCGCGCATGGTTCCGCTGCCGGTGCGCGACTTCGGCGACGGCCGCTATACGCTGACCGACGGCCACTCGCGCGCATACGTCGCCTGGACGCGGGGCGTGGAGCGCATACCGATAGCGTACGACCGCGACCCGATCGTGAGCCAGGGCCTGGGGCCGGAGCTCTATCGCATGGACATAGCGTGGTGCGCGCGCTTTGGCGTGCGCGACGTGCGGCAGCTGGCGCCGCGCATTGTCGACGGCGACGTCTATGCCCGGCTTTGGATCAGGCGCTGCGATCGCGGCTGCAACCTGCTCAAATGCACGACCCCGGCCCAGCGCGCGGCGCTGGAGCGCAGTCAGCCGGCGCTGTGGCTGTACGGGGCCAATGCCGACGCGACCTGTTTCTACTTCGAGGATCGGACGGGCGGATTGTATGAGGTTGATCTGCCGGATGGCGTGCCGCGCGTCGAGCGCGATTGAGAGCCGGGTGAGTGCTTCAATCGGCGGGCGTTGCTGACGAACCGGCTGGCTTGATGTGGTTATCGAAATGTGCGCATATGTGTATGCGTGGTTCACTTCGGTTCTGAGCTTGGCGACAAGCGCTGCAGCCGGCGTTATAGATGTACGGAGCCAATGCCAACACCGCCTGCTACTACTTCCAGGGTATTGCGTGCAGATTGCACGAGGTTGAGTAACGCATATCAAGTCAAGCGTTGCCGAGAGACTGGCAAGCCTCCCGTCTTACGTTGTCGACGAGCCGACCTGGCCGAGGTAAATGACGGAGCATTTGGAGCCGGGTAAGCATGGTCTATTTCGGCTCAACATTCGGCGCTGCGGCTGTACGGGGCCAACGCCGACGCGGCCTGTTTCCACTTCGAGGATCGGTCGGGCGGATTGTATGAGGTTGAGCTGCCGGCGGGCGTGCCGCGCGTTGAGCGCGATTGAGAGCCGGGTGCGCGCCCCAACCGACGGACTTTGCTGACGAACCGGCTGTTCTGACGTTATTATTGAAATGTGCGTATATACTCGCATGGTTACATCGGTTCTGAACTCGATGCCAGTGCACAGTCAATCGGCGCTGTGGCTGTACGGAGCCAACGTCGGCGCGACCCGTCTCCAGCTCGACGCTCGCGTCGGCGGTCTGTGCGCAATTGCAATCCGGATGAGCATGTCACCCCGGGCCTGCGCTATTGACGCCCTGATCTGGCCGGGCTGGAGCAGCACCCAACATGCAGAACCGCATGCGCGCAGTTTGGCGGCAAGTTTGCAATATGGATATCTTTGGCGACGGCGGACGCGTTTGTCCTTTGTGGACTGACGTGTCCGCCGTCGTCTGTCCCCTGCTTTGCTGGAGTTTGGAGCGCGCCACGGTTTCTCTACTCGCTGCGCGCTCACGCAAGCCATGTTGATAAACGCCGACGGACAGCCGTGCGCTTCATTGCACGCCGGGCGGTTCGCATATGTGCAGCCGCCGCGGCTTATTCGGCCTCATGCGCATGCCTGCACAGATCGTCCGCATCCGACTGGATTGCGCGCCGCTTCCGCCCGCCCACCAGTCGCCCGCCGCACGCCATTTGAGCGCCCAAATCCACCACATATCAAAAACCGCTGGAACCGCGCCCGGCGCGCTGTTATAATAAGGGCGAACTGGGAGGTGAACCGGATGCGTGTGGAGGTAAGGATTGACGGCGACTTTACCGAGCCGTTGGTAGTTATAACGACCGCGGGCATGACCGATGAGGTCAACGCGCTGCTGGCGCGTATCAACGCGCCGGAGCCGCGCGCGCTGGCAGGTTTCCGAGACGGCCTGGTCGAGCTGCTCGCGCCTGAAGACGTGCTGCGCGTGTATGCCGCCACGGGGCGCGTGTACGCAGTCACGCCGCGCGGCGAGTTTGCGCTGCGCCAGCGCATATACGAGTTGGAGCAGCAGTTGGCGCGCCACGGCTTTGTGCGCATATCCAATTCCGAACTTGTTAACCTTAAGCAGGTTAAGAGTCTGGATCTGAGCATGGCGGGCACCATATGCGCGCGCATGGCCGACGGCAGCGTCGCATACGCGTCGCGCCGCTATGTCGCGCGCATAAAGGACGCGCTGGGCATCTGACCGAAGGGAGGAGTACACGATGAAAAGACGATTGGCTGGCTACTGCCTGATCGGGGCGCCGATTGGCCTGGCGCTGAGCACGCTAATAACGATCGGCATATCGCTGTGCAATGGCGACGGCAACTATTACGCGGTCACGCCCGCGTTGATCGCCGCCTGCGGCAGCGAGCTGAACGCCGTGACGCTGCAGGCGCTGTGCTCGCTGCTGTACGGCGCGGCGTGGGCGGGCGCATCGCTGATCTGGCAGCAGGAGCGCTGGAGCATGCTTAGGCAGACCGCGACGCATCTGGCGGTGTGCTCGCTGGCGACTTTCCCCATAGCGTACCTGATGCACTGGATGGAGCACAGCGCCGCGGGCATATTGGGTTACTTTGGCATATTCCTGGCGATATACGCCGCGATATGGCTGGGCAGATACCTCGCGATTCGCCGGCGCGTGCGCAGCATAAACGCGCGACTCGGCAACCGCTGAGCCGCGCAAAAGGCCCCGAACCGCAGCGCGTACGGTTCGGGGCCTCGGAACGTTGACAATGCCCAGCGGCTGGATGACGGGTTTAATTCCAAACAGTTATACTGCAACCTCGAATGGGCGATGCTGCGAAAACTGTCTGATATAGACAGCGCTTCGTTTTAATTTGCATGTTTTGCCGGCTGCTGTTCCAGGTTCGGCCAGGCAGACCGCGTGCGGCATACTTTGCCAATAGGCTGGGGCAACCGCAACGCGTACGGTTCGGGGCTTTCGATTGCATATGCGGCAGCCGGCGCGTCAGTCCGATTCGCCCGACTGCATGGCCGAGAATATGCCGCTGGACGGCGCGGTCGGCGCGGCAACATCGGGCGCGATGGTCGTGTCGGGCGCGCTCGTGGCGCTCGCCTGCGCCGCGCTGTTGACCAGATCCGCATACTCCCAGGGCGTCAGCAGCGTGTAGGTTATGCCGGTGGCCGTGTTGGCTGCGTGCAGCCTGAATGCGCTGCGCGCGCTCGAGTCCTGCTCCAGCACGCAGATGCTGTCGCCCAGCCAGCCGTACATGTTGTCAACGCTGCCCGAGGTAATAATGTCCAGCACAGGCAGGTCGGCGTATGTGCCGTCGCCCAGGTACAGCCGATAGTGCTCTGTGGCCTCGTCCAGTATCGGGCACGCGCCGCTGCGGCTGATGTTGTCGGAGCTGTGTATCACCTGCGGATAATCCACGCTCGCGCCGGTCGCGTATACGAACGCGCGGCTGTAGCTGCCGTCGGCGCTGTCAAACAGCACGCAGTTGTGGTTCATGCCGGCCAGCACCCAGTTCTCGTCGCCCAGCAGCGCCTCCAGCGCCTCGGGCGTGGGAGCCGGGTTGAGCCACTCCAGCTCGTTCGCGACCGGGGTTATCACGCTGCCGCTTATCAGCAGCTCGCGGCCGTCGAGCATGAACACATGTATTTCCCGATCGACTATATATGCAAACGACTGCGAATCCTCGGCCCAGATAAGCCGGCCCGGCGTGGTGCCCTGCGGCGCTATCTGCTCGGTCGTGTCCGCGCCAAGCAGGTAAACCGAGCCGTCCGAGGGCATGACCAGCGCCAGCTCGCCGTTGGGTGAGACCTCGACCGCCGGCGTGGACGCGCCTTCGCTCGTTATATCGTACAGATCGCGGTACCACTTCAGCTCCATGACGCCGCTCTCGGGCTCGATCTGCCAGACTATCAGCTCGGGCATCGTGACCATCGCCAGCACGCCTTCGCCGGCGAACTGCACATGCCAGCCCTCCACCGGCACAGTGCCCTCCAGGCGTCGATACAGCTCCATCTCCGCTTCGCTGAGCCGGTAGGCGGACTGCTCATCCGCGCCGGGCGTGGTGAGCGGCGACACCGTGGTCTCGCCTATGCCCAGCACTATCGTCTCGCCCACGGCGTTCTGCGCGTCCGGAGCCGCCGTCGCCTCGCCCTCGGGCGTGCCCAGGTCGAACTCGCCGAGATCCATCTCGGCTATCTCCTTGCCCACGTCCGCCGAAACCACGCCTTCGGAATCGCTTACGCCGCTCACACTGCCTATCAATCCGGTTGCCAGCGCCGGCGTGCTCGTGCACAGCGCCAGCGCGAGTATCAATGCCATAATCCGCAAAAACTTCACAGCGCAACCTCCATTCTAACGCACCGACCTATGAACGCCACGTCGTGATTGCCCACGGTCACCGCCTTGAACTCGCGGTCGAAGCTCTGCAGCATAGCGCGGTTGCCCTCGAGCCGCTTCACCTTGCGCGCCACGCGCACGCCGTTCATCTCGATTATCATTATAGCGTCGTCCACGGGCGTGGCCTGGGGCACCGCCAGCAGCAGATCGCCGGCCTGCATCCTGAAACCGCGCATCGAATCGTCCGGGCAGCGGTAGTAGAACACCTTGTCGGGCTGACCGCCCTCTATCTTGCCGCCGATCACCGGCAGCATGCGGTGCTCTATGACCATGCCGGACTCATCCATCACGGGCACGCGCTTCATAACGCCGCTCAGCGCATCCAGCCAGGCGTCCGAAGGCGCCTTGTCCTCGCTTTGCGGCTTGCCCGGCACGGGCGCGGCCACCGGCTCATAGCGATACGGCCGGGGCGGGCGCGGCGGCGCCGTCATGGCCTCAGCCGAGGCGTCCAGCTCCATGCCGAACGCGCTGGCCGAGTTCAGGTCGCCCAATCCCAGCGCCTTGGCTATCACGCGCGCCTGCACGTCGGACAGTATCCGCGTGCCGGCCTCCACGTCCAGTATCACGCTCTCAGCCAGGCCGCACTTTTTGCCCAGCTGTTTGGGCGTCAGCTTCTTTTCCAGCCGCGCCTTTTTTATATTATCGCCCAGACGACTCATCTGCAACATTTCCTCCCGAACGGTTTATAGGGTTTATTATAATACAACCGCGCCGATATGGCAAGCGGTTTAGCGCATGCGCGGCGCTGGCCGCTGCATTGACGCGGCGCCTGTTGGCTTGACCGGGTTCAGCCTGTCACAAGCCGCGTGCGCCGGCCCGGCTGCACCGCGCGCCCGGCCTGTCGCCGCATGGGTTTCCCGGGCCCAGCATCGTACTGCCGCGCGCCATACCTCAGCGCCTCGCCGCCCCTGGCCAACCAGTTTCCGCCCGCCGCCCTGCCGTTAACCAGGCATATCGCGCTGGCGTTTGCGCCACATCGGCGTATCGCGCCGCCGCGCTCCCGATCCCGGCGCGCCGCCCGTCGGTCGCCAGCGCCATGTCCCGCCGCCCAATGCGCCATCACGTCTCCCAGCCGCCCTCACCGCTCCATTCTTTGCGATATTTGCAGCATCAACGCCAAGTTATGCCACACTTTTCGCGAGATTTTTAACAAATTTTGTCCACAATGTCTCAAGTTCGAAAAAAACTATTGAATTCCGCACAGCTCTGCGCTATACTATTGCTTGCATAATCTGTTGTGGAAGGAGGCGTACAGCAAATGATGATAAGCCAATACACCATGATCGCGCTTATAAGAACACGGGATAACTCTGCCCGGGCGAAGTCTGTCTCTATGTCTGTATGTGTCTCCGCCGCCGAAGTGGGATTGTAGCGCACGCGCATTTCGGCCGCTGAGCACATCGCTCGGCGGCCTTTTTGTGCGTCCGGCACTCGCCCGACGCCGCCGCCGGGCTCGACCGCCCGCCCTGCGCGGGCAATGGGGGTATTATGCAATCCAGAAGACTCAAACTCTGCCTTGAATTCATGCGCGGCACCCGGCTAAAGTACGTCGGTTCTATCATAACCGTCATAATCGCGGTCGGCGTGGCGTTCATAAGCCCGCTGCTGCTCAGCGAGATAATCGACTCGGTCATAGGCAACGCGCGCCCGCTCGAGCTGCCGGGCATGCTGCAGACCTGGGTCGACGCGCGCGGCGGCCGCGAGTTCCTGGCCAACAACATGTGGATACTGGCCGCGCTGCTGATCGTGATTAACGTGCTCAACGGCCTGGTCATGTTCCTGCGCGGCAAGTGGACCGCGCAGGCCAGCGAATCCATAGCCGAAAAGATGCGCAACCGCCTCTATCGCCACCTGCAGTCGCTGCCCTACGACTACCACGTCAAGGCCGCCACCGGCGACCTGATACAGCGCTGCACCTCGGACGTGGAGACCGTGCGCCGCTTCCTGTCCGGGCAGCTGGTCGAGATATTCCGCGCGGTGTTCATGCTGGTGATCGCGCTTGTCATAATGCTGCGCATGAACGTCACGATGACGTTCGCGTCGCTGATACTGGTGCCGGTGCTATTTGCTTACGGCATGGTGTTCTTTAAGCTGACGATGCGGCGCTTCCGCGAGACAGACGAGGCCGAGGGCCGCATGAGCGCCGTGCTCCAGGAAAACCTGACCGGCGTGCGCGTAGTGCGCGCGTTCGGGCGCGAGCGCTTCGAGGTCGAAAAGTTCAACCGCGTCAACGACCGCTACCGCGACCTGGCCGCGCATCAGGCCAACCTGCTGGCGTACTACTGGTCGATAAGCGATTTGCTGACGATGACACAGTCCGCGATATCGCTGGTCGTGGGCGTAATCATGGCCGCAAACGGCGAGCTGACCGTGGGCGACCTGCTGGTGTTCACGAGCTACGTGGGCCAGCTGCTCTGGCCGGTGCGCCAGCTGGGGCGCATACTCTCCGACATGGGCAAATCGTTCGTGGCGCTGGACCGCATCGACGAGATACTCTGCCAGAAGAGCGAGCCCAATTCCGACGCGATGCTGCGCCCGCCGATAGACCGCGACATAGTGTTCGACCACGTGACGTTCGGCTACGACCGCGCCAACCCGGTGCTGCGCGACGTGTCGTTCACGGTGCCCCAGGGCGCCACGGTCGCGATACTGGGCGCGACCGGCTCGGGCAAGTCGTCGCTGGTGCACCTGATGCAGCGGCTGTACGACTGCACGCAGGGCCGCATAACGATCGGCGGCGTGGACATAAAGGACATAGACAAGGCCTGGCTGCGCGCGCGCGTGGGGCTGATACTGCAGGAGCCGTTCCTGTACTCGCGCACGATAGAGAGCAACCTCGGCATAGCCAAGCCCGACGTGACCCGTGAGGAGATACGCGAGGCCGCCCGCACCGCGCGCGCCGACGAGTTCATAACCGAATTCGAAAACGGCTACGACACGCTGGTAGGCGAGCGCGGCGTGACGCTGTCGGGCGGGCAGAAGCAGCGCGTGGCGATAGCGCGCACGCTGTGCAAGGCAAACGACGTGCTGATATTCGACGACTCGCTCAGCGCGGTCGACACCGAGACCGACGCCGCGATACGCGAGGCGCTCAAGCAGCGCCAGCAGGGCATAACCACGTTCATAATCTCGCACCGCATAACCACGCTGTCGCAGGCCGACTTCATAATAGTGCTCGAGCAGGGCCGCATAATCCAGCAGGGCACGCATGACGAGCTGGTCAATCAGGAGGGCCTCTACAAGCGCATAAACATGATACAGAACTCGCTCGAGGACGAGCTGGAGCAACTCGCCTGACGCGCGGCGCGCCCTCCCCTCCCTCGCGCGCCCCACGCCGGGCGCGGCACCCAATTAGATAGGAAGTGATTTGACAATGCAGTTCCAGGAGGAGCAGGACTATACCAAGCGATTCGACGCGGGGCTCTGGGTTCGGCTGCTGCACTACGCGCGCCCGTTCTACAAGTATCTGATAGGCGTGGCGCTGTGCATGATGTGCTCGGCCGCGATGGACACCATATTCCCGCTGATGAACCGCTATGCGATCGACACATTCGTGCAGCAGGGCTCGCTGGACGGAATCGCCGGATTTGCGGCGCTGTATGCGCTGCTGGTGCTGTTCCAGGTCGCGTGCATATTCATGTTCATACACTTTGCAAACCGCACCGAGATCGGCATGTGCCATAGGATACGCAAGCTCGCGTTCGCGCGGCTGCAGGAGCAGCCGTTCTCATACTACGACCACACGCCGGTGGGCTACCTGATCGCCCGCATGACCAACGACACCCAGCGCCTGGGCGACACCGTGGGCTGGACGCTGGTCGACCTGCTGTGGGGCAGCTGTTATATAATATTTACCGCGATAACGATGTTCACGCTCGACTGGCGGCTGACGCTGGCCGTGCTGGCCGTGGTGCCGCCGCTGGCCGTGATATCGCTGTACTTTCAAAAGAAGATACTCGCCAGCTACCGCAACGTGCGCAAGACCAACTCCAAGATAACCGGCGCTTTCAACGAGGGCATAATGGGCGCCAAGACCACCAAGACGCTGGTGCGCGAGGACGCCAACTTCGAGGAGTTCAAGCAGCTGACCGGCACGATGAAGTACAACTCGATCCGCGCCGCAGTGCTCTCGGCGCTGTTCATGCCGCTGGTTATAACGCTGGGCTCGTTTGCGACCGCGTATGTGCTGTGGAAGGGCGGCTACGACGTGTTCTCGGGCGCGATGACGATAGGCACGCTGAACGTGTTTTTGTCATACAGCATGTCGATATTCGAGCCGATACGCGAGATCGCGCGCATATTCGCCGACCTGCAGTCCTCGCAGGCCGCCGCCGAGCGCGTGATTACGATGATGGAGACCGAACCCGACATACAGGACACGCCCGAGGTCATAGCCAGGTACGGCACCGCGTTCGAGCCCAAGCGCGAGAACTGGGAGCCAATCACCGGCGACATTACGTTTGAGAACGTGTCGTTCCAGTACAAGAAGGGCGAAAAGGTGCTGCGCAACTTCAACCTGGACGTGCGCCACGGCCAGACGATAGCGCTGGTCGGCGAGACCGGCTCGGGCAAGTCCACGATAGTCAACCTGATCTGCCGCTTCTACGAGCCCACCGAGGGCCGCATACTGATAGACGGGCGCGACTACCGCGAGCGCTCCCAGCTGTGGCTGCACGCCAACCTGGGCTATGTGCTGCAGACGCCCCACCTGTTCACCGGCACGATCGCCGACAACATACGCTACGGCAACCTGGACGCCACCGACGAACAGGTGCGCCAGGCGGCGCGCATGGTCGGCGCCGAGGAGTTCATAATGAAGCTCGAAAAGGGCTACGACACCGACGTGGGCGAGGGCGGCAACCGCCTGTCCACCGGCGAAAAGCAGCTGCTGAGCTTCGCGCGCGCGCTGGTGGGCTCGCCGCGCATATTCGTGCTGGACGAGGCCACCTCGTCGGTTGACACCGAGACCGAGCAGGCGATACAGCGCGCAATCGCCTCCGCGCTCGAGGGCCGCACCAGCTTTATAATCGCCCACCGCCTCTCCACGATACGCACCGCCGACCGGATACTGGTCATACACAATGGCGAGGTCATCGAGGAGGGCACTCACCGCGAGCTGATAGCACTGCACGGCCACTACTACGACCTGTATACCAACCAGTTCCGCAATGAGAAGGAGGCCGATCTGCTGGGCGTGAAGCTGGCTGAGGAGGGCGTGTGATGCCCGACCCGCCGGCGCTTTCTGCAGACCGCAGTCGCTCCGTCAAGCGCATTTATATAGAATAGGAAGTTTCCCTGTCCGCCGGCGGCGCCATGTTCAAAGCGCTGCCGGCGTTGGCATGCCGGCGCCGTGCAGTCTGCGCCCCTGCCTGTACACGAACATCAGCGCGAGCGCGAGTGCCGCCACATCCGCTATCACGCCCGCATACATCAGTCCGTACAATCCGCCCAGCATGTTCGTTATGTAGAGGCATGGCACGAACACTATCCCCTGTCTCAACACCGACAACAGCGTCGCGCCCGACGCATTGCCGGTCGCCTGCAAAAACGCCGTGCACATCTGATATATGCCGCTGAGCGGACAAACTATCAGCGATACCGACAACATTACGACGCCCAGCTGCACGACCTCGGGCTCGCGCACGAACGCGCCCACGAATCCAGCCCGACCGACCGCGCACGCCAGCGTCAGCGCCGCGCTCAATGCAAACGCCATCAGGCCGGTATTGCGCGCTATCCTGCAGGCGCGCTTTGCATCGCCCCGCCCGCACGCTATCGATATCGCCGGTTGTATGCCCATGCACACGCCCATCGCGACCATCGACACCAGCATGCCCGCCTTGCTGGCCACGCCGTTGGCGGCTACCGCCACTGTGCCATAGCCCGACAGCAGGCCATTGCCCAGCGCGCCGGCACAGCTGCCCAGCAGCACGCTGAGCGCCAGCGGCAGTCCCAGCGCCAGCACCCGCCCACATACGCGCGCATTGCCGCGCAGTGCGCGTGGGTCGAACGAGTTGCCCGGCCGGCGCGCCAGCCGCGTCAGGAGTACCGCGCCGCCGATCAGGTTGCCCAGCACCGTCGCCAGCGCCGCGCCGCGCACGCCCAGGCCCAGCACCTCTATCAGCAGCGGGTCGAGGACTATGTTGAGCACCGTGCCCAGGCCATTACCCAGCATCGCGTCCTTCATGGAACCGTCGGCGCGCGCCATGTTCGCCAGCACGCCGGTCGTCAGTATCGCCGGCGCGCCCATCGCCAGTATGCGCAGATACTCTGCGGCATATGGCTGTACAGCGCCGCGCGCGCCCAGCAGCTGCCCTACCTCAGTCGCATACACCGCCCCGGCAATTCCCAGCGCCGTCCCCACTGCAAGTGAGCCGTACAGGCAAAAGCTGGTCACCGCTGCGAGCTCCACGCGCCGTCCGCGCCCCGACGCCAGCGCCGCCGCCGCGCACCCGCCCGAGCCCAGCAGCGTGCCCAACCCCTGTATCAGGCCATATGCCGGCCCCGCCAGCGATATCGCCGCCACCTGCGCCGCATCACCGACGCGCCCTATGAAGTACACGTCCGCCATGTTGTATGCTACTATCACCAGCATCACGAATATCGTGGGCAGGCTCATGCCGAGCCACAGCCTCCATACCGGCCCCCGCATTATCATATCATCCCTGTTCATGTGTCCCCCTCCTGTCGCCGATTAACAAGACACTTGATACTTTATTGCATATACAGTATAATGCATGTGGATGGAGCGGACAACCATCAATATATCATCATATGTACAGTTAATGACTTTTCAAAGGAGCATGCCATGAATACCCGAGGCAACCAACGCTACAAGGCGACCGAGCTGGCGATACGCCAGGTCGTGATGGCCATGCTGGAGGACTGCACGCCCGCGCAACTGAACGTGCGGGAGATATGCCAGCGCGCAAACATAAACCGCTCGACGTTCTATCTGCACTTTAAGGAC
>CAWVGT010000134.1:0-19395 GCA_963928645.1 Candidatus Fimadaptatus sp. | reverse complement strand
CGGATGTGCTGAACCTGCTGCTGCAGATAATGGAGGACGGCCGGCTGACAGACGGCCAGGGCCGCACGGTCAACTTCCAGAACACCGTGATAATCATGACGTCCAACGTGGGCGCGTCGGCGTTCGGGCGGCCGCGCACGATGGGCTTTGGCCAGGACGAGGGCCAGGCGCGGGCCGCGCGCGAGGAGGCGCTCAAGGCGCTCAAATCGGCGCTGCGCCCTGAATTTATCAACCGCGTGGATGAGATAATAGTATTCAGCGAGCTGACGCGCGAGGACATAGACCGCATAGCCGAGCTGATGATACATCAGGTCGCGGCGCGGCTGGCCGAGCGCGGCATAGAGCTGGAGCTGACGGCCGAGGCGGTGCACTTCCTGGCCGAGACCGGCTACGACCGGCAGTACGGCGCGCGCCCGCTGCGCCGCACCATACAGCGCGCCGTCGAGGACGCGCTCAGCGAGGAGATACTCTCGGGCAGCGTGCATCTGGGCGACAAGGTGCGCGGCTCACTAAAGGACGGCAAGCTCAAGTTCGAGCGCTGTCCCGAGGAAGTCATAGTGGTATGACGGCGGGCAATAATCGGGTTGGAGGTGGCGCATGGCTGACACGGCTTGCGAACGTATCGAAGGATTTTTAAGGGACATGGCGGCGCGGTATAAGCCGGGCCGCCGGCAGGGCGACGACGTATTCGAGCTGTACACGAGCGACAACGGCTGCACATACCGGCTGCGCATAAGCGAGGGCGGCTGCGAGCTGGTGGCGCCGGACGGGCGGCCCTGGGCCGCGCGCGTGGAGACCACGTCGGATGCGTTCATGCAGATAATGGAGGGCCGGCTGAACGTCGTGTCGGCGCTGATGCGGCGGCTGGTCAAGGTAAAGGGCAACATAGCGCTGATAAAGGATCTGCCGCGCTACTTCGAGCTCGAAGGTTGAGGCGGCGGGCGAGCGGGCGGGATCGGATATACCGGTTCCGCCCGCTTCTGTTTGCCGCCTGTGCACTCTGCGCGGCGCCGGTAGGTGCATCGGCTGGCGCGGCAGCTATGGCGGCGTCTATTGACGAGGCACGCGGGGTTCCATCGCGCCCGGCGGCCCACATGTACAGATTTGAGCGCCGAACGCGCGGCAGGGCGCAGCCATTAACGCTGCTAATCGTCATATGCGCACGTCCAAATGTGCAAAGTGCGTTCACCGCATCAGCATAGGCATGCAACTAACAATACACTAAAGGCAAGCAAAACCGGCAGAACCGATCAAGCCCGCCTCAGGACATACAAATCCCGCGAACGCATAGCCCGAGATCGTCCGCGCGCAACGGCAAGTTAGAGCGCCGAATACGCGACAAGGCGCAACCCATGGAACCACAAAGCATGCAATGCGCATGCCGCAATTGTGTAAATCTGCTCGTTGCATCAACATAGGCATGCAACTAACAATACACTAAAGGCAAGCAAAACCGGCAGAATCGATCAAGCCCGCCTCAGGACATACAAATCCCGCGAACGCATAGCCCGAGATCGTCCGCGTGCAACGGCAAGTTAGAGCGTTATGCGCTCCGCACAGCGCTGCCCCAAAGCGCATGCGGGCGGAATCGGCTTGACCGATCCCGCCCGTTTGACGCCCGAATCTCAATTGAAGTCGGCGGCGCGCAGCTCGTAGGTGCGGCCGGCGGCGATGTTGAGGTACTTCACCATGCCGTCGTACACCACGCGCAGCGGCTGCTTCAAGTCGCTGCCGGCGTATATGCGCGCCAGCTTCAGCCGGCCGTTTTCGAAGTCTATGTCGATGGAGAGGTTGCCCGGCGCGCACAGCCCGTGCATGTGGCCCGACTTCCACTCGCCCGGCAGCGCCGGCAGCAGCAGCAGGTTGCCCCGGTAGCCCTGGCAGAACATCTCGGCTATGCCTGCGCAGGTGCCGAAGTTGCCGTCGATCTGGAACGGCGGATGCGCGTCGAACATGTTGGCGTAGGTGCCGCCGCCCGAGGTGTAGTTGAACCCGCCGTCGTCGACCAGCCTGAGCTGGCGCTTGAGCAGCTTGAGCGCGTGGTCGCCGTCCAGCAGCCGCGCCCAGTGGTTGATCTTCCAGCCCAGCGCCCAGCCGGTGCCGTCGTCGCCGCGCAGGTTGAGCGAGGCGCGGCAGGCGTTGGCGAGCTCGGGCTGATCGTCGATCGGGGAGCGGTACTCCACCGGGCAGTTCGCGCCCGAGGGCCGGCCCGATTCGGGCGTTATCAGCCGCGCCGGGTGCAGCGCGTACAGATGCGAGGTGTGGCGGTGATGGGGCTCGGCCTCCTCGTATTCGCTGTCCCACTCGAGCAGCTGGCCCCGGGAGCCTATGTCGAAGCGCTTGAGGCGGGGCAGCGCCGCGCGCACGCGCTCGACCAGCTCGCCGGCCTGGCCGGCCACGCCGCTCAGGCGCAGGAAATTCTCGAACGTCTCCAGCACTATCGCGCTGCTCATCGCGCAGGACTTGGCCACCGATATGCGCTCACCCTGGTATATGAACGAGTTCTCGGGCGAGGTTGCCGGGGTTATGACCAGCTCGCCGGCCGCGTTTTCGTAGAGTATGTCCAGGAAGAACTCGACGCAGTCCTCCAGCGCCGGCAGCGCGCGCTCGCGCAGGAACGCGCCGTCCAGCGTGTAGTCGTAGTGTTCGACCATGTGCCGGCACAGCCACCCGAACGACATCGGCCAGAACGCGTAGCCCGCGGTGTTGCGGCCGCAGTTGCCCACCGGATTGCTCAGCGCCCATATGTCCACGTTGTGGTGGGCGACCACGCCGCGGGCGGCGTAGTGCTTGCGCGCGGTCTCGCGGCCGGTCACGCGCAGCGCGTCGACCAGGTCGATCAGCGGCAGGTGCATGTCGCCCATGGCGCAGATCTCGGCGGGCCAGTAGTTCATCTCGGTGTTTATGTTTACGGTATAGTTGCTCGACCAGGGCGCGCGCATGTGGGGGTTCCAGATGCCCTGCAGGTTGGCGGCGCGGGTGCCGGGCCGCGAGGAGCTGAACATCAGGTAGCGCCCGTAGTGGAATATCAGCTCGTAGAGCGCGCGATCGTCCTGGGTGTCGCGGAAGCGGCGCAGGCGCTCGTCGGTGGGCATATCGTCGACCGGGCCGCTGAGCTCGAAGCGCACGCGGTCGAACAGCGGCACGAAGTCGCTCAGGTGGCGCTCGAGCAGCCGCTCAAAGCTGAACCCGGCTATCGCGGCCAGGTCGCGCTCCAGGTCGGCCTTCTCGTCGCGGCCCTCCAGCTCGGGCTGGCGCGCGGGGCCGTTGAAGCTGGTGCGCGCGGCCAGTATGATCAGCGCGCTGTCGGCGCCCTCCACGACTATGCGCTCGCCCTCGCAGCGCACCGCGCCGCCCTCGGCGCTGACCAGCACGCGCGTGCGGCAGCGCATGCCCATCTCGGCGGGCACGTCGGAGTAGATTATGGGGTCGGGCGAGTCGACGTAGTTGGGATCGACGTGCGAGGGCGCGCGCAGGTCGGCGGTGATCGCGCCGCCGCGGGCGGATATCTCGGCGCGCAGCTGCGTCTCAAAGCGCAGCGTGCAGCCGACGCGGCCGGGCTGGGAGCTCTCGCAGCGCAGTACCAGCACCTGATCGGGGTGCGACACGAACGCGGTGCGGCGCATGTGCGCGCCGTCGGAGTCGAACTCGCATATGTCCAGCCCCGAGCGCAGGTCTATGAGGTGAGTATAGTTTTGATATTCGTCGACGCCGGCGTAGTCTATAAACAGGTCGCCCAGCGGCAGGTAGCTCTCGGTGAACGCGCCCTCCATGCTGTCCTCGATGAGCCGCTGCGCCTGGGCGAGCTGGCCCGACTGCGCCAGCTGCTGCGCCTGGGCGTAGTACTTGTGCGCGTCGGGGTTGTTTTTATCCTTGGGATAGCCCGACCAGAGCGTGTCCTCGTTGAGGGCTATGCGCTCGCTCGATGTGCCGCCAAACACCATCGCGCCGATACGCCCGTTGCCTATCGGCAGGGCCTCGGTCCACTTGCGCGCGCTCTGCCTGTACCACAGGGCGTTGCGCCGGTCGTATGAGTAATCCATTTGATTCACCTCTAAATCGTATGCGGGGCGCGCGCCGGCCTCCGGTGCGCCGCCCGCGCTCGAATATACTCGATTATATCAGATATTAACTTCAATGGGAAGTGTCTGCCAAAAGATTGTGGTGCCGCCGCGGCGGGATTGCGGCTTTGGGCTTATTTTGCGCGCTTTGTGCGCGGGCGCTTGACTATGCGGCGAAATGATTGTACAATAAGAACATGGAATCGCTGCCCGACTGATATATCATTTGAGAGGTATTGCGGCATGTGGGATGTGGATCTGGAACAGTTCTGGAAGGACGACGAGACAGCCCATCAGGACAACTGCTTCTATAAGGGCAACCAGGTGGCGCTGGGCATACGCATGAGCGACGAGTGCGTGTTCGCCGAGCTGGGCGAGGAGGGTACGCCCTGGGCGCCGATACCGCGCGAGCGCCGGCTCGAGCTCAACAAGCGCTATAACGACAAGGCCGAAAAGATAGTGGGCCGCCGGCTGCTGCGCGAGACGCTGCCCGACCCGCGCTCGGAGCTGCCCTATGTAAAGCGCATAGGCGAGGTATTCGGCGGCAAGTATATCTATGAGAACGACACCGAGTGGCTCACGCAGAGCGCCGACACACCCGAGGAGCTGGAGGCGCTGCTGGACCGCGTCGACAAGCTGGACATACGCGAGTTCATGCTGCCGGCCAACTGGGAGTCCGAAAAGAAGCGCGTGTACGAGGAGTTCGGGGTAAAGCCCGACGTTATGCGGCACATCCGCGGGCCGGTGACGCTGGCGTGCTCTATATTCGGCTCGGAGAACCTGATCTTCCTGGGCATAGATGAGCCGGAGCTGTACGAGCGGTTCTCGCGCACGATAGCCGACGTGACGCTCAAGATGGCGCAGGTCATGGACGAGGAGGCGGGCGTGACCGCGCAGAGCCGGCCCGGGTTCTCGTTTGCGGACGACAACTGCTGCCTGCTGACGCCCGACCTGTACCGCCGGTTCGGCTACCCGGTGCTCAAGGCGCTGTTTGACAAGTACAGCCCCAATCCGGGCGATCCGCGCTATCAGCATTCGGACAGCGCGATGGGCCACCTGCTGCCGATACTGGGCGAGCTTGAGCTTACGGGCGTCAACTTCGGGCCGACGGTGATGGTGCCCGAGATACGCAAGTACCTGCCGCGCGCGCGCATAGACGGCTGCGTGGCGCCGTTTACGTTCATGCGCAACGACGTGCAGGGGCTCAAGACCGAGGTCAGCCGCGACGTGGAGTACGGGTTCGAGTACGGCGGGGTCAACATATCGACCGCGGGCTCGATCAACAACGGCTCGTTGCTGGACAGCATGCGGCTTGTTATGTCGATAATCCAGAGCATGCGCCGCTGAACCGGGCGCGTGCCGGGGGTTAAATAATCTCAGTATGGAGGTAGATCGATATGAAACTGAGCGTGTTTGCGGTATTGCTCAAGGATCGCCCGTTCGACGAGGCGTGCAAGTACCTGTCCGAGGCGGGCGCGCAGCTGCTTGAGATAGGCTGCGGCGGCTTCCCGGGCAAGGAGCACTGCGACCCGGCGGTGCTGCTCAACGATGACGCCAAGCTGGAGGAGTTCAAGGCCACGCTGGCCAAGTACAACCTGGGCATAGCGGCGCTGAGCACCCATGGCAACGCGGTGCACCCGGTGCCCGAGATAGCCAAGCAGTTCCACGACGACTTCGTCAACGCGGTGCTGCTGGCCGAGAAGCTGGGCGTGGACACGGTGGTCACGTTCTCGGGCTGCCCGGGCGGCTCGCCGGCCGACCGCACGCCCAACTGGGTGACCTGCCCCTGGCCGGACGACTTCCTGGGCATACTGGACTACCAGTGGAACCAGGTGCTGATACCTTACTGGAAGGAGCAGGCGGCGTTTGCGCAGGCGCACGGCATAAAGAAGATAGCCTTTGAGATGCACCCGGGCTTCTGCGTGTACAACCCCGAGACGCTGCTCAAGCTGCGCGCCGCGGTGGGCGACATAATCGGCGCGAACTTCGACCCGAGCCACCTGTTCTGGCAGGGCATCGACCCGGTCGCGGCGATACGCTACCTGGGCGAGCACAACGCGCTGTACTACTTCCACGCCAAGGACACCCGCATCGACGCGATCAACACCGCGCGCAACGGCGTGCTGGACACCAAGCACTACGGCGACGAGATACACCGCAGCTGGATATTCCGCTCGGTGGGCTACGGCCACGGCGCCGAGGTCTGGAAGGATATCATGAGCGCGCTGCGCATGATAGGCTACGACGGCCCGATATCGATAGAGCACGAGGACAGCCTGATGAGCGTGGGCGAGGGCCTGAGAAAGGCCATTGAGATGCTCAAGGCCACCATGATGTTCGAGAGCAACGGCGGCATGTGGTGGGCGTGATATACAAACTCAATCTGGATCGTGACCTCGGTTGATGTGCGGGGCCGGGCGTGAGGCCCGGCCCCGCGTGCGTTCGTCGCGGGGGAGGTATTCGCGTGGTGGAGAACATCGTCGCGCTGCTGACCAGCCTGCTGTTCATGGTGGTGCCCATGGGTCCCAACCAAGCCGCGTTCAACGCGACCGACTTTGACGCGTGCCCGCATGTCGATACGGCCGAGGCGCTGATCCGCGAGCTGGAGGCCGCGCTGGAGCGGGGCGCGGATTCGCTGGCGCTGCGGCTGGGCGACGCGGACATGCTGAGCATAACCCAGAACGAGCTTTACGGCGCGCACGCATATGCGTACGACTACGATACGACGTTCATGAAGCATATCGACGGCAGCGTGGACGTGCTGCTGGACTTTGATTACACGGTGGGCTACGAGCTGACGCGCGCGCTGGGCGCGGGCCCGGCGTATTCGTACAGCGAACCCGGCGCGCCGTTTGAGCTGGAAGGCGTGGATGTGGACGCTCTCGAGCTGACCGGGCGGCAGCGCGAAACGCTGAAGCGCGCGCAGGCGGTGCTGGACGAGCTGGCGCTGGACGGCCTGGACGAGTATCAGCGCGAGCTGGCGATACACGACTGGCTGGTAGACAACGTCTCCTACGACGCCGCGGCCGACGACTGCCACGACGCGTATGGCGCGCTGATAGGCGGCCGGGCGCACTGCGTGGGCTACACCGACGCGTTCTACCTGCTGGGCACGCTGGCGGGGCTGGACGTGAGCTACATGGGCGGCTTTGCGTCCGGCGGCCACGCGTGGAACGTCGTGCGGCTGGACGGCCGGAGCTACTTTGTCGACGTGACGTGGGATGACGAGGATTGGGGCGCGCCGCTGCACTCGTACTTCAACATACCCTCGCCGGCGCTGTATTCGTCGCACAGCTACACCGACAGGCACGCGCCTGCCGATATCGCCGGCAAATACGACTCGAACAACTACTTCTTCCGCGAGGGCCTGACGGCCGAGACATCCGCGCAGGCATACGCGCTGATGCGCGACGCGCTCGCGGCGGGCGAGGCGCAGATGCAGCTGGCCAGCAACAATTCGCTGCCGATATACGGGCCCTCGAGCGAGCTGGAGGCCGAACTCGGCGAGCGGTTCGGCGACGACAGCTACATGTGCTATGGCAGCGACATGGGCGGGCTGAGCGTGTATGACGTGTGGTTCGACGGGTATGACGAGTACCTGGAAGAAGTATATGGCGAGTTTCATGACGCTGACTACTATTATGACGGGTACTATGACGACGACGGGAGCGGGCTGAGCGACGCCGACTCCGATTCGGACGGCGGAGCGGATGCGCCGGCGGACGAGGCGGCGTGAACCGAACATACATGGCGCGGGCGAGCAAAGCGCCGCGCGGATTAGGAGGCGCTGCACTATGCGGCAGATAAACTTCGGCCTGGTGGGCTACAAGTTCATGGGCAAGGCGCATTCGAACGCGCTGAGCCGTATACCTATGTTCTTCGATACCGACGCCGAGATAGTCAAAAAGTGCATCTGCGGGCGGGACGCGGAGTGGCTGGGCCGGGCGGCGGCCCAGCTGGGCTGGGAGCAGACCGAGACCGACTGGCGCAGGCTGGTCGCGCGCGACGACATAGACGCGATAGACATAACCGCGCCCAGCAACTTCCACAAGGAGATAGCGATAGCCGCGGCCGAGCACGGCAAGCACGTGTTCTGCGAAAAGCCGCTGGCGTTCAACGCGTCGGACGCGCGCGAGATAATCGCGGCGGTCGAAAAGGCCGGCGTCAAGCACCAGATAGGCTTCAACTACCGGTATGTGCCGGCGCTGGTGCTGGCAAAGCGGATGATCGAATCGGGCAAGCTGGGCAAGATATTCCACTTCCGGGGCAGCTTCCTGCAGGACTGGATAATCGACCCGGACTTCCCGATGGTGTGGCGGCTGGACAGGAAGGTGTGCGGCTCGGGCTCGCTGGGCGATTTGGGCGCGCATGTGATAGACGCGGCGCGCTACCTGGTGGGCGAGATGAGCGAGGTCATAGGCATGAGCAAGACCTTCGTAAAGGAGCGCCCGGTATCCGCGAGCATGACCGGCCTGAGCGGCGTCGCCGACAAGGACGCGCCGCGCCAGCCGGTCACGGTCGACGACGCGACCGGGTTCATGTGCGAGTTCGAGTGCGGCGCGCTGGGCATGTTCGAGGCGACGCGCTTCGCGCAGGGCCACAAGAACGACATGCGCCTGGAGGTCAACGGCGAGAAGGGCTCGATACGCTTCGAGTTCGAGCGCATGAACGAGCTGTGGTACTTCAATGCCGAGGACGAGCCGGGCCTGCAGGGCTGGCGGCTGATACAGGTGTCCGAGGGCATACACCCGTACTGGGAGCACTGGTGGCCGACCGGGCACGTAATCGGCTTCCCGGAGACCTTCGTGCATCAGCTGTACGAGTTCACGCAGTCGGTGGCCAACGACCGCCCCTGCTCGCCCAACTTCTACGACGGGCTGCGCTGCTGCCAGATAATGGACGCGGTCGACAGGTCGATAGAGGAGCGCGCGTGGGTAAAGGTCGCGGACATGTGACGGAGCGGAAGATTAGAGACGGTATGATGATCTGGCGGCGCGGCGGGGCATATGCTCTGCCGCGCCGCTTTTGCGGCCTGCGTGGCGATGGAATGCGGCGCCGGACGCGGGAAGCCGCGGCGCGCTGCCGGCAAACTTAGGCGAGGGGCACGCCTGACAGCCTGAGTTCTGGGTGAGGCTTGCGCTGTGCGCGCTGCCGAAATTTGCCGCTTATGGCTTGGATGGGGCGTTTGCGGCAGATCGGCGCGAAGCGGCAGGGGAATGCCGTGTCACAGCGGCCTTATCGATAAACTGAACGCGGTGCAAGGCTCGCATAGCGGTGAAACGTCGGCATGAGCATTACTTGACAGCACGGGTTCTGGCGGCGGCTTGGTGTTAAGCGCGCTGCCGAATTTGCCCGCTTATAACTTGGATGGGGTGTTTGCGGCATTGATGTACGGCGTGAAGTGGCGGTGAGCGCGCCGTATCATAGCAACCTTATCGATAAGCTGAACGCGGCGCAAGGCTTGCATAGTTATGCTGTGTCGGCATGAGCATTGCCTAACAGTCCTGATGCTGGCGGCGGCTTGGTGTTAAGCGCGCTGCCGATCTTGCCCGCTTATAGCTTGGATGGGGTGTTTGCGGCAGACCGGCGCAAAGTGGCAGGGGAACGTCGTGACATAGCGACCTAATCGATAAACTGAACGCGGCGCAAGGCTTGCATAGCGATGCAGCGCCGGCATGAGCATTGCCCGACAGCCCAGGTTCTGGCGGCGGCTTGACACTAAGCGCACCGCCGAACCTGCCCGCTCGACAGCCTGAACATAAGGCTTGCGGGGCATATGCCCACCCAGCAATGGCGCCGGGCGATAAATGCGGCAACTGCCATAACGCCAAACAAATCGCGGCACCGCAGACCGCTGACAAAGTCCCAACCGCTGGATGCCGCAAGTTCCACTAAACTCGATTCGGCTTATGTATATATCGAATTACGCAAAACAGTGCCGCAACACCGTATATACGAATGTAATATGCAGATTTAGGCCATGACGATCGCAACAAGAACTGAGCTGCCTGTGTGTGAACAGCTTTATCAACAAACTGCGGCGCCACGCTCACAGCGCAGCGCCGCACAGATCAAATAGCGCATATAAAGCTCATCCAGCCGCGCAACAACTGCCGACGCCGCGCCAAACGAGCGCCAATACCGCGGCGCCACCCGGGCGCACCCGCGCGCCGGCCGTCACCCCGCGGCCTTCTCGCGCAGCCGGGCGAATATCATGCGGCCCGCCGCGGTCTGCAGCACGGTGTTGACGGCTATCGTGACGCTCTGGCCGATGTGGCGGCGGCCGTTTTCTACGACTATCATCGTGCCGTCGTCCATGAACGCCACGCCCTGGCCCAGCTCCTTGCCCTCGCGTACGATCTGCACCGTCAGCTCCTCGCCGGGCAGCAGCGCGGGCTTGAGCGCGCCGGCCAGCTCGTTTACGTTGAGCACGCCCACGCCCGACACCTCGGCGACCTTGTTCAGGTTGAAGTCGTTGGTCATTACGCGCCCGCGCAGCAGCTGCGTGAGCTTGAGCAGCTTTACGTCCACGTCGCTCATGTCGTCAAAGTCAGTCTCGTCTATCGTCAGCTCGATGTCCAGCTCCTTCTGTATGCGGGCGACTATGTCCAGCCCCCGGCGGCCGCGGTTGCGCTTGAGCGCGTCGGCCGAGTCGGCTATGCGCTGCAGCTCGGCCAGCACAAAGCGCGGCACCACCAACGGCCCCTCGATAAAGCCGGTGCGGCATATGTCGAATATCCGCCCGTCGATCAGCACCGAGGTGTCCAGCACCTTGGGCACGCTGCGCTCGCCGTCCAGCGCCGCGCGGGCGCGCACGCTGAGCGCGCTCGCATGCGGCAGCTCGCGCCAGCGCTTGCCTATCAGCGCGTAGCCGGCCGTGCCCAGCGCCAGGTATATCGCCGCGTTTATGACCGCGCCGGTCAGTCCTATGCCCAGCCCGGATATCAGCGTCGATATGCAAAACGCTATCGCCAGGCCCATTATCGAGCCGGTC
The DNA here is from genome assembly GCA_963928645.1 of Candidatus Fimadaptatus sp. Classification (GTDB taxonomy): domain Bacteria; phylum Bacillota; class Clostridia; order Christensenellales; family Aristaeellaceae; genus Fimadaptatus. The sequence goes on along the minus strand of CAWVGT010000134.1, from coordinate 8,340 downwards.
AGCCCCAGCAGCAGCTCGGGCAGCGGGCGCTCGCCGGTAATGCGCGCCAGCCACGCTATGAACCGGCGCAGCTGCGCGTCCAGCCGCGGCGCCAGCGCGTATGCCAGCGCGCCGCCCGCCAGCAGCGCCCCGCAGTATGTCCACAGCAGCCGGTTCCACAGCTGCGCGTCCCATTTGAGCATCGAAAAGCGATCCATGACGTTCAGCGCCAGCGCGATCAGGCCCACCAGCCCCAGCGCGCCCAGCAGCGTCACGATTATGCGATCCCTTGCTCTCAATCCCCTCCACCTTCCATGAAACATATTGGGCTCCAACTGGTATTATATTCACCCGCGCGCTCGTTATGCGCGCTCGGGGCGGAGCTGATCGATGCCCAGCAGCGTGCGCAGCGCCTCGGTCACGGTCTCCACGCCGTATGCGTTCACGCCGTCGGGCAGCTTGAGCCCGCGCAGGCTCGCGCGCGGCATGACCACGCGCTTGAGGCCCAGCCGCGCGCATTCGGCCAGGCGGCGCTGCGCCTGGCTCACCGCGCGCACCTCGCCCGCCAGGCCCACCTCGCCCATCACCGCGAACTGTTCGTCTATCGGCCGGTTGCGCGCCGCCGAGGCCACCGCCGCCACCAGCGCCAGGTCGCACGCCGGCTCGTCCAGCGTCAGCCCGCCGGCTATGTTTATGTACACGTCCTGATTGCTCAGCTGCAGGCCCGCGCGCTTTTCAAGCACCGCCAGCAATAGCGCCAGCCGGCCCTGGTCCACGCCCGAGGCCATCCGCCGCGGATAGCCCAGCGTCGTCGGCGCGACCAGCGCCTGCACGTCGACCAGCACCGGCCGCGTGCCCTCCAGCGCGCACAGCACCACCGAGCCGCTCTGCCCGTGCGCGCGCTGGCTCAGCAGCATCTCGGACGGGTTGGGCACCTCGACCATGCCCTCGCGCCGCATCTCAAACACGCCTATCTCGTTTATCGAGCCGAAGCGGTTCTTGACCGCGCGCAGTATGCGGTACTGGTGCTGGCGCTCGCCCTCGAAGTAGAGCACGCTGTCGACCATGTGCTCCAGCACGCGCGGGCCGGCGATCGCGCCCTCCTTGGTCACGTGGCCCACTATGATTATCGCGCAGCCCGAGCCCTTGGCGACGCGCATCAGCTGCGCGGCCGACTCGCGCACCTGCGGCACCGAGCCGGGCGCGCTGGCCAGGTCGGGGCGGTACATCGTCTGTATCGAGTCCACGATTGCCAGCTCGGGCTGCACGCGCTCGAGCTGGGCGACCACGTTGGACATGTCGTTTTCGGGCAGTATCATCAGGCTGGCGGCGTCCAGGCCCAGCCGCTGGGCGCGCAGCTTGATCTGGCGCGCGGACTCCTCGCCGGTCACGTACAGCGCGCGCCTGCCCGCGCCGGCCCGGTGCGCCGCTACCTGCAAAAGCAGCGTGGACTTGCCTATGCCGGGCTCGCCGCCTATCAGCGTGAGCGAGCCGGCGACTATGCCGCCGCCCAGCACGCGGTCCAGCTCGCCCACGCCGCTGGGCATGCGCGCGTCGTCGCCGCCGGGTATGTCGGGCAGCGCGACCGGCTGCGCGCCGCTGCCGGGCGCCTGGCGCAGCTTGCGCGCCGGGACGTCGGCGGGGGCCTCTACCGGCGTTTCAACAAGCGTGTTCCACTGTTCGCAGCTGGGGCACTTGCCCAGCCAGCGCGCGGTCTCGTAGCCGCATTCGGAGCAGATGTAGCGAGTCTTGAGCTTGGCCATGCGCGCCTCCATCGACAGAATATCTATGCCCCCATTATAGCACGCCGGCGCGCGCCGTGTAAACGCCGCCCAGAAAAAGCCGGGCGGATTTCACGCATTTGGGTTGCGACGCGCGCGCCGGGGTTGTATAATAGGGATTGAATATTTCTGCCCAGGCGGAGGATTGAGATGCGCACGAGCACAGTAGGCAACAGTAAGCAGGGCCGGCCCGACCGGGCGCGGCGGCCGGGCAGGAAGTTCGGCAGGTGGCAGCTGATAACGCTGGCGCTGATAGCGGTGCTGGCGATAGCGTGGACGCTGATTGCGATGATAAACGGCACCGTGACCACGGTCACGCGCACGCTGTCGATACCCGGGCTGCCGTCGGCGCTGGAGGGCTACACTATAGTGCAGCTCAGCGACCTGAACGGCGCGACGTTCGGCGAGGGCCAGGACAAGCTGGTCAAGGCGATCTCGGCGGTGGACTACGACGTGATCTGCATGACCGGCGACATGGTGGGCTCGGGCGGCAACGCGCAGCCGCTGTACGAGCTGCTGGACGCGCTGGACACGTCCAAGCCGATAATGTTCATAACCGGTGACAGCGACCCCGCGCCGCTTGCCGATGCGCCCGACGCCGAGGGCGTGCTGTATTCGGACTACATCCGCCAGCTCCAGGCGCGCGGCGTGACCTATCTGGACAGCCCGCAGCTGGTCAGCGTGGGCAGCGCCAACATATGGTTCTCCTCCGCGCTGCAGCTCAATATTAACACCCAGTCGAACCTCGACGCGCTCGAACGGATATACAATGCCGCGCTCGCCGATCCGGCCAACGACGCCGACGACCTGGCCTACGACGCGTATCGGCTCGACTGCGCGCGCAAGCTCAACAGCGCCGCCCAGAGCATGCAGTCGGTCGACCTGCACATAACGCTCAGCCACGTGCCGCTCAGCGACGACTTCGTGCACGCGATGCAGTATGCCGAGGGCGAAAACTCGGCCGATACCCAGGACGAGTACGCCGGCAACCAGTACCTAAAGCTGATAGACCTGGCGCTGTGCGGCCACTACGTGGGCGGCCAGTGGCGGGTGCCGTTCGTGGGCGCGCTGTATGTGCCCGATGAGCGGCTCGCGCGCGGCGGCTGGTTGCCCGAGCAGAGCGATGTGAGCGGTTTGAAGCGCTTCAATTCGGTGTACATATATACCAGCGCCGGCCTGGGCACGTCCGACGCGTACAACCTGCCGCCGTTCAGGCTGTTCAACCGGCCCGAGATAGTCGTAATCAAGCTTACCGGCAAGCTGGGCGCGTGATTTGAATATCGCAGGCGCGCCCGAGTGCAACTATTGCGCGCTCACTTTCGTCAAATCCCATGGCGGTGTGTGCTCGAACCGGCCATATTTTACGAAAATGTTGCATTTTAGCCGCCTGGTTGTTACAAAAAATGGTATAATAGGTGGTAAAGGCCTGATAAGGTGATCTATGCCCTCGGGCATCGGAGTATAGGAGGTTCATGATGCGCAAAGGTAATTCGGTTGTAAGAGGTATGGTGGTGCTCGCGCTGCTGGTATGCGCGCTGGCGCTGGGCGGCGTCGCGCTGGCCGAGGGCAATCTGGTGTGCGTTGAGTTCACGCACTACGCAGACGGCTCGGTGACCGCCGAAAGCTACGCGGTTAGAAGCAGCTCGGGCTACGAGCTCAAGGATTACATGATAGTCGAGCCCTGGTCGTTCAAGATAAACACCAGCGGCGCGAACACCGACCTGAGCAGCAGCCAGATATATTCTGCGATAGAAAACGGCATGCGCGAGTGGAACAGCCACTCGTCCCAGACGCTGTTCTCGATGAACAATACCACCACGTCGCTGAGCGGCTGCGTAAACGACTATCAGAACGTGATATCGTTCGGCAAGCTGGACAGCGGCGTGCTGGCGCGCACCAAGACCTGGTACGACTCGGATTACGAGCTGCCCGAGGGCTATCCGGCGACCTACCTGGCCGTGGAAACCGACATAATGTTCAACAGCAACACGTTCTGGACCGACGTGGCCGCGGGCGGCAACGGCTATGACCTGCAGTCGCTGGCCACGCATGAGCTGGGCCACACGCTGGGCCTGGCCGACGTGTATGACGCCAGCTATGCCTACGTCACGATGTACTATGCCGGCTACATAAACGACGTCGCGGCGCGCACGCTGGCCTCGCCCGACCTGGTGGGCCTGAGCCAGTACTACAACGTGCCCGGCTACGGCGGCCCGGGCGAGCTGCCGCCGCTGCCCACGCCCACGCCTGAGCCCACCGCGGAGCCCACGCCTGAGCCCACGCCCAGCCCCGTGTCCGCGACCGTCAACTCCGGTGCGGGCGGGCTCAACCTGCGCACGCAGCCCAGCACGGCCGGCACGGTTATTACCGTGGTGCCGCACGGCTCCAGCGTGACGATATTGAGCGCGCAGGGCGACTGGAGCTACATCGAGTACCTGAGCAGCTCCGGCGTGCGGTTCACCGGCTACGCTATGAGCCAGTACCTGGTTGTCAACCCGAACGTCACGCCGACCGCTGAACCCGCCGCAACCCCGGAGCCCGACGCTTCGGCCACGCCGGCGGCGACCGCCAGCCCGGCGCCCACCGCCAGCCCGGCGCCCACGGCCACGGCCGCGCAGTACGCCTATGTCAACACTACCAGCCGGCTCAACGTGCGCTCCAGCGGCAGCATGAGCGCCACCGTCATCGGCCAGATACCCGGCGGCAGTACCGTAAAGGTGCTCAGCTACGCCTCGGACTGGAGCTATATCGACTATAACGGGCTCAAGGGCTACGTGTCCAGCCAGTACCTCAGGCTCAACGGCGCCTCCAGCACGCCCACGCCGGCGGCCACGCCCGAGCCCGACCTGCGCGAGGCTGTGGTCAATGTGTCCACCAAGCTCAACCTGCGCAGCGCGCCCAGCCTCAACGCGGGCATAGTCACGCAGATACCCGGCGGCAAGACCGTGTACGTGATAAGCGAGACTGGCGACTGGAGCTATATCAAGTACGGTAGCTACACCGGCTATGTGTCCAGCCAGTACCTGAGCTACGGCACGTCGCCCTCGACCAAGCCGACTCAGCCCACGGCCCAGCCGGCTCAGCCCACGGCCCAGCCCTCGCAGCCCACGACCCAGCCCACCCAGCCGCCCGTATCGACCGGCACGACCAAGACGGTGACGCTGGAGTACAGCTTCCAGACGCTCAATGTGCGCGCGGGCGCGGGCACGACTTACGCGCTGGTGGGCCAGGTGCCGCACGGCGCGCAGGTCGAGGTGCTCTCGACCACGGGCGACTGGAGCCAGATAAGCTACGGCTCGATCAAGGGCTACGTGATGTCGTCCTACCTTAAGTAAACCGGAGTTCGCAGTGCGCGGCGCGCGCGGTCTGACCGCATGCGCCGCGCGCTTTTGCGCCCCGCCAGGCCATTGACATTCGCGCGCGGTCATGCCATAATAGATAAAAGACGCGGGCGCGAAAGCGGGGGCGATGGTATGAATGTCGATGCGCTGGTGCGCAGGGGCAGGAACAAGGAGCGCTGCGAGGACAGGTGCCTGATGGGCCGCAGCGTGCTGTGCGACGTGTACGGCTGGCGCGAGCTGCGGCCGCCGTTCATCGTCGCGGTGGCCGACGGCGTGGGCGGCAACCGGCTGGGCGACATGGCCGCCGGATACGTGCTGCAGCGGCTGGCCGAGTGCGACGCGGGCGGCATTGCCGACGCCGACGCGGTGCGCCGGCTGATACGCGAGCGCAACGAGGAGCTGATAGCGTTCTCAAGCGGCATAGCCGGCGCGCACAACATGGCCACGACGCTGACCGGCATATTGATAAACGAGCATGGCGGCTGGCTGTTCCACGCGGGCAACACGCGCGTATACGCGATAGAGGGCGCGCGCGTGCGCCAGCTGACGCGCGACCACACGACGTATGCGTATCTGATGAGCGCGGGCCGTGAGGACGAGGCGCGCGCCTGCAACCGCAGCGAGATCACCTGCTGCCTGGGCAACGGCAACCCGGCGCAGCTCGAGCAGCTCGAGGTCGCGCCGCTGGCCGACTTCAGCGCGCTGCTGCTCACGTCCGACGGCGTGCACGACGCGCTCAGCGACGCGCAGCTCGAGTCAGTGCTCAGCCGCGCCGATTCGCCCGAACAGGCGTGCCGGCTGCTGTGCGACTCGGCGCAGATGCTGGGCTCGCGCGACGATCTGACCGCGGCGCTGGTGTACTGACGCGCCACAACCACAATTTGCATTGCATATCGCGCGGCCTCCCGGGCACGCTAGTGCCGATGGGAGGTCGTTTTTTATGTTGAGGACGCTCAAATGGCCGGCGATGTGCGCGTGCCTGATCGCGTGCGCGCTGCTGGCGGGCTGCTTTGCCAGTCAAACCCCCGCGCCCACGGCCGCGCCGACCGCCACGGCCGCCGCCGCGCCGCGCTTTGACACGGCCCGGCTCAACGAGCCCGATCCGACGCTCAAGGTGTACAACGTGGCGCGCGAGCAGGTCGTCGAGATGCCGCTGGAGGAGTATCTGCTGGGCGTGCTGGCGGGCGAGATGCCCGGCGACTGGCCGCTGGAGGCGCTCAAGGCGCAGGCGATACTGGCGCGCACGTTCGTATACAAGTTCATCGATGAAAAGGAGTCGATGTACTCGGGTGCCGACATATCCACCGACATAAAGGAGGCCCAGGCGTATTCGGCCGAGGGCATAACCGATTCGATACGCCGCGCCGTGGAGCAGACCCGGGGCGAGATACTGGTGGTGGACGGCGAGCTGCCGTATGCGTGGTTCTACGCGCACGGCGGCGGCACGACCGCGCTGGCCGGCGAGGCGCTGGACTTCAAGGGCGACGAGCCCGACTACACCCAGGTCGTCGACTCGCGCGACGCCGACGCCGGGCCCGAGGATGTGCGCGACTGGTCGTGCAGCTTCACCGAGCGCGAGGTGCGCGCCGCCGCGGCCGATGCGGGGCTGTCGCTGGAGCGCGTGACCAGCGTTGAGATAGGCGAGCGCGGCCCCAGCGGCCGGGCGGTCACGCTGCTGATCAACGACCGGCCGGTCAGCGCGCCCGCGTTCCGGATCGCGATAGGCTCAAAGCTGATGAAGTCGACGCTGCTGGACGAGTGCCGGTTCAAGGACGGCGAGCTCGAGCTGGAGGGCCGGGGCTATGGCCACGGCGTGGGCATGTCGCAGTGGGGCGCGCGCGAGCTGGCCGCGCAGGGCGAGTCGGCCGAGGACATAGTGACGTATTACTTCAAGGGCGCGCGCATAGCCAGGCTGTGACGCGCCGCGCAGAGCGGGGCAGGTCTTGCGGGACTTGCTCCGCTTTGTGTGTGCATGGCTTGCCGGGCGCGCTGCGAGGTCGGGGCGCGCCGCACGGCCGCGCACTGTGCGCGCGTGAAAGCAGCGCGGGGTTGTGCGCGGAGCACGGCATTGTCCTGCCGCGCGCATGGCCTAAACGCGCCGCATATCCGTGCCGCGCCGGCTCTGCGCAAGCCGCCAGGCCGTGCGAATGCCTGCGCCATCGCGGCTGATAGCGCGTCAGGGCATGGCTGGCTTTGCGGCGTGCGCATATGTGGCCTGAGTCGGAGCGCGTGTGGATGAGAGCGCACACGCCATACCGCGCGCATGGCCTGAACGCGCCGCATATCCGCGCCGCGCCGGCTCTGCGCAAGCCGCCAGGCCGTGCGAATGCCCGCACCATAGCGGCCGATAGCGCGTCAGGGCATGGCCGACTTTGCGGCGTGCGCATATGTGGTCTGGGTCGGAGCGCGTGTAGATGAGAGCGCACACGCCATACCGCGCGCATGGCCTGAACACGCCGCATAGCCGCGCCGCGCCGGCTCTGCGCAAGCCGCCAGGCCGTGCGAATACCCGCACCGCCGCAGCTTATAACGCGTCAGGGCATGGCCAACTTTGCGGCGTGTGCATATGTGGTCTGGGTCGGAGCGCGTGTAGATGAGAGCGCATACGCCATACCGCGCGCATGGCCTGAACGCGCGGCATATCCGCGCCGCACCGGCTCTGCACAAGCCGCCAGGCCGTGCGAATGCCTGCGCCATCGCAGCCGATAGCGCATCAGGGCATGGCTGGCTTTGCGGCGTGCGCATATGTGGCCTGGCCCAGGGCGCGTGCGGATGAGTACACATACTATTATGCGCATAATCATGCAGCCATGGGCGGGGAGCGGCGCGGCTGTTTTGTTGAAATTATGCGATTAAACCAAACTTAATGAGATAAAAGTGCAAATCAATCCGGACGCAGCAGATATTAGGCGCAAAAAAACCGCCCGGCGCGCCCCGGACGGCAGAATTAACAAAAACATCATTGACAAAGCTGGACAAGGTTGATAATATAGTAAATTGCATTAGTGTGGATTTCCCGCCTTTTACCCGGGCAAACCGCGGCTGCATAATCCTTCGCATGTATTCTACAACGAATGCGCCGAATATGCAATAGCAAACGCGAATTTTTTGCCCGCGCGCGCGGATTTTTTGAAAGCGCGGCGCAGCGGCCGGGCGGGCCAGCCTCATAATTGGCAGATCAACGCATTTAGGGGTGATTGCATTTATGGTCCACGAGGTACAGATGGGTACGCGCAAGC
>CAWVGT010000133.1:0-16862 GCA_963928645.1 Candidatus Fimadaptatus sp. | reverse complement strand
GTGACTTTTTTGTATAACTTTTTGTTGCCCACCCGCATAGCGGGTGGTTGCCTGTTTCGCTTCGCTCAACTGCCTAAAGGCATTAACCATCGCAGCCCTGGGCGCCTGAGCGCCGCAGGGCGCCGTCTATCCGCCGCACGTCCGGCCCTCGGCGCCGCGCGTTGCGCGATGCACATGCCGTCTATATCTCGGCTCTGGCAATCGCCCGGCGCACTGCTCCGCTCAGATCGAATGCGCGTGCTCATACGCCCGCCGTATGTCCTCGGGCAGCTCCTCCGGCGAGAGGCGCTTGAGCCGCTCCTCATCGCCGTCCTGGAGCGCAGTCTCATAGTACCAGCACTTGTAGCGTATCATGTCCAGTATGCGCTGCATGTGCTCGAGCTCGGCCTCCACGGCGGCGCGCTGCCGGACGAACAGCTCGTAGCGCTGCCGGTAGGTCGCCGCGCCCTGCGTGCACCACTGCATGAACTGTTTGATGTCCCGGATCTCCAGTCCCGCCCGCTTCAGGCATTCTATGACGCGCAGCGCCTCCAGCTCCCGCTCCGAAAAGCTGCGTATCCCGGCACTGCGCTCCAGATCCGGGAACAGCCCCTCCCGGTCGTAATACCTCAGCGTCGATATCGGCATATGAAACAGCTCCGCGACCTGGCCAATCGTGTACATGCGCGCGCCTCCTCTCTCAAAAATCCGGCCAAAGCTATTGACCTGAAGTCAGGTTCAGGTATTATAATCAAAGTATACCATCGCGCCCCCGCAGCTGTCAATGCAGGGGGTAGCGCCATGCCGGCGGCGCTCCAGCCTGCCGGACAAAGGAGGTCACATACATGAACAGACAGCTCATACCGGGCACTGGCGGCGACAGGTACATACCCTATGACGAGCGCACGGGCCCGGAGTCCACGGTGTACTTCACCGGCGACCTGTCCGCGGCGGGCCTGCTGCGCATATTCGACCGGGTCGGCGCGCGCCTGACCGGCAAGGTGGGCATCAAGCTGCACACCGGCGAAAAGGACGGCCCCAACATAATACCCCGGCCGTGGGTCAGGGCGCTGGTCGAGGCGCGGCTGAGCGGCGCGGCGATTGTGGAGACCAACACATATTACGACGGCGACCGCTATACCACGCCGCAGCACCGCCAGACAATCGCCGCCAACGGCTGGACGTTCTGCCCGGTGGACATACTGGACGAGGACGGCATAGCGATGCTGCCGGTGCGCGGCGGCAAGTGGTTCAGCGAGATGGCCGTGGGCGGGCACCTGACCGACTACGACTCGCTGCTGGTGCTGACGCACTTCAAGGGCCACACCAAGGGCGGCTTTGGCGGCTCGGGCAAGAACATAGGCATAGGCTGCGCGGACGGGCGCGTCGGCAAGGCGATGATACACACCACGCCCGGCTCCGACGACATGTGGGACATCAGCTATGAGGAGTTCATGGAGCGCATGACCGAGTCCGCCAAGGCCGTGGCGGATAACTTCGGCGCTCGGATAGTCTACATAAACGTGCTGCGCAACATGTCGGTCTCGTGCGACTGCGAGGGCTGCGCCGCCGAGCCGGTCGTTACGCCCAACGTGGGCATAGTGGCTTCCACTGACATGCTGGCGGCGGATCAAGCGTCGGTGGATCTGGTCTACGCCATGCAGCCGCAGCAGCGCGCCGCCCTGGTCGAGCGCATCGAGAGCCGCCACGGGCTGCGCCAGCTGACCTACATGAAGGAGCTGGGCATCGGCAACGACCGCTACCGGCTGCTGGACATAGACCAGGACGAGCGCATCGCGCCGGCGGATGCGGTCAGGCACGTCGTGCCGTTCCGCGCCTGAGGCGCGCACAGGTGAATATGCGCAATATCGCAGTACTGCTGGCGCTGATCGCCGCGATCGCGCTGGGCCCGGCCATGGGCACAGCACCGGATGCGGCGCGCGGCGCATTATTGGAGAGTGATGATATGAACCCGGCGGAATCCCAAATTCGGCTGACAGTAAACGGCGTGCCGATCGCAGTGCAGTGGGAGCGGAACGAGGCGGTGGACGCGCTGGGCGCGCTGGTCAGTCAGGGCGATGTGACGGTACAGACCCGGCGCTATGGCGGCTTTGAGCAGGTCGGCGCACTGCCGACCCGCCTGCCCGACGCCGACGCGACTCTCACTGCCGCGCCCGGCGACATAATGCTGTATGCCTCCGATCAGATCGTGCTGTTTTTCGGAAGCAACACCTGGGAATACACCCGGCTGGGGCGCATCGAGGCCATGACGGACGTCCAGCTCGCGGAGCTGCTCGGGGCGGAAGGCGCCGTGCTGGTGCTGACCGAAGCCGATTGAATCGGCACAGGCGCGCCGTGTCAGGCGGGCGGCGTTTTGCATGACGGTGCGCAACGGCAGGCGGATGGGGCCTGACAATGCGGCCCACTGCGGGCGTTAACCCACCTGCCTGGCACGCAGCAAGAGCGGCATCGCGGCCGATCACAAATATGGCAGGCGGCTTGATGCTGCAACCGCGCAGGCGCGCACTCAGGAGGCGCATTGTCGATTGGCAGCGCGTCTGCTTTGGCAAGGCGCTCGCCGCATTTGCACAAGCGGGCTCGCTGCGCCATACAGCGCGCTAACGCCGCCAATAAAGTGGAGTGCCCGCAGCTCATCATCAGCGGTGAATACGTCAACCACCGGCTTGAGCAGGCAACCGCGCGGATATATCGTCCGCGCGGTTCAGTTCATTGACAAACACATCGCTTACTACTTGCTCGACTCAATATGCAACATCAACCAATATGGCATGCAAATTTACAGGGCGCCCGCTTTATGGCAAACATGTTTTGCAGCATCGCCCGAATATCATTTCAAAGTGCCATTCAGTGTAAACACGCTGCCCGGCAGGCCGGGCTTTGTCAGCGGGCTAAACCGCGCGGATATATCGTCCGCGCGGTTCGGTCTATTGACAAAGTATGTCGCACGCGGTCTGCTTGACCAAACATGCGACAGCAGTCGACGGAACATGCAAATGAAAGCGGAATGCAGCTTGAATTGGACTGGCTTTGTAAAATCGCCAAATTGATGTTTTAAATGTTACTTGAAGCAAAGCCGGCTGTCCAGCCGCCGGGCCTTGTCAACAGTCTAAACCGCGCCGATATATCGTCCGCGCGGTTCAGCATATTGACAATGTTACCTGCATGACGATGGCTCAGCTCGCATTGACAAGGGTTGGGGGTATGAGCATTTGTGTGGCAGGAGTGCGTATATAGCGGGCTAAACCGCGCGGACTCGACCGCCTGCGCGGTCGCTTAACTCGCACCGCTGCGGTTCAAGTGCGCACAGTCCCATGCAGCCGACCTGGCGGTTCATGCGCCTTGCGCAGCTCACATGAATATCCGCCGCCTGGTCAAACGCCTGTCAATAAGCTTTGCGTGCCCCAGCCAAGGCAACGGCATCGGTGCGCCTTTGCGCCCGAGCAAACCGAATCGACAGAGCCGGCATGTCGCCCCCCGCATTCGCCTTCGGTATCCTATGCAGCGCCGCACGAAATCAGCCAACCTCACGAAGCTGTCACCTGGCCATACAAAACATATGTATAAAGCGCCTGTGCAGCTTGAGAATTTACATTTACCAATGTATACTATATACAGACACTGGCCAATTTATGAATAGAAGGAAGTGCATCTCTTTGAAGCGTAGAGTATGTCTGATCTTACTGTGCGCCTGCCTGCTTTTAAGCTGCTGCGGCATCGCCGCGGCCGAAGATTCCCTGAAGTTTGACACCTCCCGGGAAATCACCGAGTATCTGGACGAGGTGGAGCTGAAGTACTCCGTGAGGGAGGGCGGCGATTCATATGACCTGATCGCGATCGGATACACCCCTGCCAGCAGCGAGCTGCTGGAGCAGGTCGTCATTCAGGTATACATATATGAAAACAGTGCGTCGATCATAGCGAACGCGCTGACGCAGCCGGACACCTCGGACATGAGCAAGCTGTACCAGAACCTGGAAGGTCTGAACGATTCGGTCTCCTTCGTCCGCTTTATGTACAACGCCAAGCTCGACAGCATCTATCCCCAGGTAGATGTGCCCTATGTGGCGGACGCGGACTTTGGCCATATGGTGGAGCGGTACATATATATCACCGCAAAGATAGTGGATCAGAACTATGACGGCATGACCGTGCTGTTCCAGTGACGGGCGATAGGGAGGCGACGACCAATGAAAAAGTGGTTTTGCGTGTTCTGTGCAGCGCTGCTGCTGTCGGTTTACGGCTGTGCCCTGGGCGAAGAGGCGACGGAGCTTTCCACGGCCACTTCGCTGAAAGATTAACTCCCCACAGTGGGCTGGGACGATTACACCGCCCAAGATACGGACGGCGACGGCTTTGACGACGAAATCATGATCTCCTACAACTCCAATGGCGCCACCGATTCGGATACCATAGACGTATACTGCCAGTGCTTGGACGGCGCCGGGCGGGTAGTTTGCCGCATGTGCAACATACCGGAGGATGCGGATCCGCTGAAGGTGTATGAGCAGCTCAACGAATTCAACCTAAACCTGTCCCGCGGGCGCTGGCTCTACGACGAGGACGCCGGCTACGTCTACTACAGCCAGGACATCTATCAGGTCTCGGCTGAAAGCTTTGGCGCGTATGCGTATGCCTATATGAGCACGGCCGCTTCCTACGTGTATTCGTTCTATGAGCGGTTCACTTCCGCGATAGCGTAAGGTCGCGCACCTGTCCGGGTGGGCGGCGGGAACCATGCGTAGCATGTGCGTCCGCCAGAGTATTTCATAACGCATGCAGCCGCGCTTCTGATCGCAGCAGAAGCGCGGCTCAATTTGTTGACAAAGCTGTTCACATACAGACGGCTCGCTTCAAACTACAATAATCGCGGCCTAAATCTGCATATGACGTTCATATATCCGACACTGCGGCGCCGTTTTGCATAATCCTATATAAGCCAAATCGAGTTTGGCGAAACTTGCAGTATCCGGCGGTTAGGGGTTTGTCAACTATCTGAGCCGCGCTTCTGATCGCAGCAGAAGCGCGGCTGCGCATGTCCGCGGCTCGAATGGCGCGACCCGTCGGGGCGCTATTGCATCTGTGGCGCCCCACAGACTGCTGACAAAACCCGACGGCTGGACAGCGGGTTTTATTCCAAGCCATTTTGAAACATCATATTGGCGATGCTGTAAAATCAGTCTAATGCAGGCGACATTCCACTTTAGCCTGCATGCCTCGCCGACTGCCGTTGCACATTCAGCCAAGCAGAGCGCGGGCAGCATGCTTTTCAGTAGACCGAGGGGCGCTATCGTATCGATGGCGCCCCTTTTTGCGCGATTATTCGTCTGCCAGCTGTTCACAGCGCCGCCCACAGTTGCGTCCTTGGGGCGTTTTGCGCGTTCCCCTGTCTCATCGCGCCCAACGTCCAGCTTTGGCCGGAGCTTCAGCCCTCAAGGGCAGGTGTGTACACGCGTATATAATCGATCAGCATTCGCTGAGGAAAGCACTGGTCGTCTATGCCCTGCAGGCCGCCCCAGGTACCTCCGATGGCCAGATTGACGACAATATGGAATGGCACGTCGAAGGGCCATATGTCCGGGTCGTCCAGCTGATCGTCGCGGGGCCTATAAACGTTAAGCAGCTGACCATCCAGATAGCACTCTATGCTCTGCTGATCCCACATGAGCACGTATTCGTGAAAGTCGCCCGCATCGCCCTCAAGCAGCGCGCTGCCGACAATCGCGTTTTCGTTGAGCGAATTGTATTCCTGGGTGTGCACGATGCTATATACGCGCTGGGCATCGTAGCCCACATGCTCCATTATGTCGATCTCTCCGGAGGCCAACCAGCCCCCGTACCGCAGATCGCTGGGCAGCATCCATAGCGCGGCCCATGTGCCCAGCCCGTCAGGCAGCGCCACGCGCGCCTCCAGCCGACCGTAGCAAAAGCTGAATTGCTCCTGTGTGTTGAGCCGCGCCGAGGTGTAGGCCATGCCGTCCCGCGGCTCCCGCCGCGCTTCGATTACCAGATTCCCGCCTTCCACCCAGGCGTTGTCGGCGCTATAGCATTGCAGTTCTTCATTATATTGAGCCGCACCTTCCTCCAGCGTCCAGAGGCCCGCGTCCGGCGCTCCATCCTGCGAAAACTCGTCCGAGAAGGCCAACACATATCCCTCCGGTATGCCCGGGTCGGTCTGAACGGCCCACGCCGGCGCGCACAGCGCCAGCAGCAGGCTCCCAATCAACAGGCCGCGCCATTTGTTCATCGGCAATCCTTTCCGCGCTCACCGGCGCACTGTCAGCTCGCCCGTCGCCCTACTGCAGCCCCATTACCGCCTTGAGCGACTGAAAGACGCGCGTATTGTCGTACACGCCTTGGAACAGCTCGGCTCCCGCCCCCTGCGCGTATACCGCAACAGGTTGGCCGCTGTGGCTGACGGTATTCACCTTGACGCCCACGCGTTCCCCCACCATCTGCATCACCTGATAGACCACAGGCTCGATTCCCTGGTAGAGCGGGGCTATCTGCCCGGCGTATCCCGCCGCGTAGGCCGCGCCCAGGGCCGACAGCTCCTCCTGCGACATCTGATCCGCCGCTATGCCGAAATAGTGTTCCACCTGCTCCAGCAGCTGCTCCCAGGAAGCCCCCTGTTCATAGAGCTCCTCGAGTATGCCCTCAAAGCGGGCGGCGGATGCAATCTGCATCGCAAACCCGTCGTAATCGGCGCCATATGTGATCTGCAGGCTGCCGGTCTCATGGTCGGCCAGAACCACTATCAGCGTATCCTGCGGGTGCTCCTGGGCGAATTCCAGGGCGGCCTGCACCGCATCATCCAGCGCCAGCACCTCGTATGCTGCCGTCACCGCGTCATAGGTGCTGCAGGCCGTATCGACTTTGGCGGCTTCACACACCAAAAAGAAGGGTTGGGGCGACAGCACGCGGATGCCCGCCTCCACAAGCTCGCACAGCGAAATGTCCTCGCCCCCGTATTGGGCGGCGCGCAGCCGGTCGATTTCGTAAGCCATATAGGGCGGCACCGCTTTGGTCGAGGCCGGCGCCAGAGCGATGACCGGCTCATCGCCGCCCTGCAGCTCCCGAATGTCCTGTGGCGTATCCACCACCCGGTAGCCCATGTCCAGGGCCTGCTCAACCAGTGCGTCCTCATCCCGCTGAAATCCGCCGCCCGCCCAGAAGTCCATGATGCGCCTGTCGAGGCCCTGCTGCGCAATCTCGGCATAATCGTAGCGGTCGTCAGTGCTGGCATAGAATCCGGCGGGAGTGGCGTGATCCAACGAGGCGCTCGTGATCACACCTATGGCGTAACCGGCGTCCCGGGCCAGGCAGCTCACGGGCACCAGGGCCTCGCCGCTCTCGGGATCTAGGTTCAGCGTTTCGTTGCGCGCCTTTTGCCCCGAGGCCATAGCGGTAATCGCCGCGGCGGAGTCGGTCACAGGCGAATCCCAGGAGTGGGTGCTCATCAGCCCCAGCGCAGAAAAGCCGGTAAAGCTCAGCCCGCTCAGGGCTTCGCTCCGATCTTCGCCCTCCATCTCGCCCCGCAGATAGGCCGCCGTTGCCACCTGATTGACGCCCATGCCATCCCCGATAAACAAAAACACATACCTGGCCTGTGCCTCCCGGGCCCTGGCGGGCATGTCGCCCGGCAGCACCATACAGAGCAGCGCAACGCAGAGCAGCACTACCCGCGGCAACCCGCTTCCCCTCGCTTTGCCCTTCAAGCTGTTCACTCCCTTTTCGATTGCTCCTGTTCAGGCCCTGTTTGAGACTATCAGCGCCGCGCCGCCGGTTTGGGTTCGCTCCCGCCCCACACGCGCAGCCGTCCGCCGGAGGGCGACGCGTAAATGCGCCGAGCCGTCAGGCTGCTGAATTATTATACCATAAAAGCGCGTGCATCGCCATAGGCGCAGGAGATTTGAGGTCGTCAATTTTGCGACAACGCAATGCGATCGCATGCCCACCCTTCCCCCGCTACCGTCATGCACAGGTCACGACATTTCCGGAGCGACCGGCATTCGCTTAAGTCCGGCAGAACCACGCGTCGCGAGGGCGAGCGGCATGCCAATACGGTCGCGGTACTCCCTCAGCTGTCCAAAATGCGAGCTGATCCATATTGGCATCAGCTCACGCGGTACGGCGCTCGGGTCGATATCCTTGCATGCGCAGACGCCTGCCGCAGCGTTTCAGTCGCCTCAGCCCTGAGCTGGATGTCCTGCGTACAGCCTGTTCTCCAGATGCGTCCCAAGCAGCATGGCCAGGCTTGCACGGGCCTCGCATATGTTCGCCCCAGCAAGCCTCGTTTGCGCATCTGCTATTGCGGGCAAACCGAGCGCCGCGCTATTGCACATATATGCGTCCTGCCAAGGCGCAGAGCGGCGCGCCGCCCCGCCAGGCTGCGCCGTCACCAGCGTTCCATATGCACGCGGTCAGCCTCCCAGCGCACCTCGGCGGCTGCCTGCGAGCCATCGCGCGCTGCCCCGCCCGCAGGATAGCCCAGCGCCAGTATCGAGTGCGGCACGATGCCCTCGGGCAAGCCTAGCAGTTCGGCCTGCGCGCGCACCCGCTCCGGTTGCGGCCACGTGCCCAGCCATACGCTGCCCAGCCCCGACGCGTGTGCGGCCAGCGTCATGTTCTGCGCGGCTATCGCGCAGTCGATCACCCAGTAGTCGGGCGCGCCCGCGAAGGCGCGGCTCAGGTCGCCGCAGACGAGTATGCCCGCGGCTGCGCGCGCGAGCGGCCGCGCCGGTCGGCCGTTGGCCGCGGCCATGCGCTCGAGCATGTCGCGCGCGCGCACCACCACAAACGTCCAGTCGCGCGCGTTGACGCAGCTCGGGCCACACATGCCCGCAAGCAGCACCGCATGCAGCAGCTCGTCGGGTATCGGCCGATCCTCGAACTCGCGTACGCTGGCGCGCGAGTATATCGCTCTCAACGTATCCATACTTCAACTCCTCCTCTGGCGTTGGTCTCGCTTTACTCCAGCTCGAACGCGCCGGTGTAGAGCTGGTAATACTGGCCCTTCTTGTCCAGCAGCTCCGCATGCGTGCCGCGCTCGATTATGCGGCCGTGATCCAGCACGATTATCACATCCGAGTTCTTGACCGTGGACAGCCTATGTGCGATCACGAACACAGTGCGGCCCTCCATCAGCGCGTCCATGCCGCGCTGCACTATGGCCTCGGTGCGGGTGTCTATGGACGAAGTGGCCTCGTCCAGTATCATCACCGGCGGGTCGGCCACCGCCACGCGCGCTATCGACAGCAGCTGGCGCTGGCCCTGCGACAGGTTGGCGCCGTTTTCGGTCAACATGGTCTGATAGCCCTGGGGCAAGCGGCGTATGAAGTCGTCCGCGCCGGCCAGCCGCGCCGCCGCGACGCACTCCTCCTCGCTCGCGTCGAGCTTGCCATAGCGTATGTTGTCCATCACCGTGCCGGTGAAAAGGTTCACATCCTGCAGCACTATGCCCAGCGAATGCCGCAGGTCGCGCTTGCAGATCTTGTTTATGTTTATGCCGTCGTAGCGTATCTTGCCGTCGGCTATGTCGTAGAAGCGGTTGAGCAGGTTGGTTATGGTGGTCTTGCCCGCGCCGGTCGCGCCCACGAACGCGACCTTCTGGCCGGGCTTGGCGTACAGCGTTATGTTGTGCAGCACGGGCTTGCCGGGCTCGTACTCGAAGTCCACATCGAACAGCCGCACGTCGCCGGTCAGCCGGGTATATGTCGTGGTACCGTCGGCGCGGTGCGGGTGCTTCCAGGCCCATATGCCGGTGCGCTCGGCGCACTCGGTCAGGCCGTCGGGCGTCTCGCGGGCGTTGACCAGCGTCACATAGCCCTCGTCCTGCTCGGGCTGCTCGCCCATCAGGTCGAATATGCGCTGCGCGCCGGCCATGCCCATGACCACCGCGTTGACCTGGTGCGACACCTGGTTGATGCTGCCGGCAAACTGCTTGGTCATGTTGAGGAACGGCACGACAATGCTAATGCCTATCGGCAGGCCCGACAGGCTCACGTTGGGCGCGCCGCCCAGCAGCAGCAGCCCGCCGGCTATCGCGACCAGCACGTAGAGCACGTTGCCCACGTTGTTGAGTATCGGGCCTAGTATGTTGGCATAGCGGTTGGCGTTGCGCGACTGCTCGAACAGCTCGTCGTTGAGCCGGTCAAACGCCTGCTCGCTCTCGCGCTCGTGGCAGAACACCTTGATGACCTTCTGGCCGTTCATCATCTCCTCCACGAAGCCCTCGACGTCGCCTATCGCGCGCTGCTGGCGCATGTAGTGGGCCGCCGACCGGCCGCCGATCCTGCGTATCAACAGCGCCATGCACACCACGCCCGCCACGACCACCGCGGTCAGCCACACGCAGTAGTATATCATTATGCTGAATACCGTGATAACAGTGACCGTGGACACCAGCAGCTGCGGAAAGCTCTGCGACACCATCTGCCGGAGCGTATCTATGTCGTTGGTGTAATAGCTCATTATGTCGCCGTGGTTGTTCGCATCGAAGTACTTGATCTGCAGGCGCTGCATGCCGCCGAACATGCGCTCGCGCAGCTTCATCAGCGTACCCTGGGTGATTATCGCCATCAGCTGGTTGAACGCGAAGCCCGCCGCCAGCGACAGCACATAGAACATGGCCAGCAGCCCCACCAGCCCCAATATCTGGCCGCTGACCGAAGCCCAGTCGCCCGACTCGAAGCTGGATTCGACCAAAGCTATCACGTTTTGCATGAACACCGAGGGCAGCGAGCTTATCACGGCGTTGAACACTATGCAAAACACCGCGACCGGCAGCATCACCGGATAGAACGACCGCATCAGCCCGAGCAGCCGCAGCAGCGTGCTGGTGCGGGACGGCTTAGTGACTCTGTTACTGCTCAATCTGATCGCCCTCCTTGTTCTGGGAGGTGTATATCTCCCGGTATATCGCGTTGGAGCGCAGCAGCTCTGCGTGTGTGCCCACCGCGTCTATTCGGCCGCCGTCCATCACGATTATGCGGTCGGCGTCCTCGACCGAGGCGGTGCGCTGGGCGATTATAAGCTTGGTCGTCTCGGGTATGTACTCGCGCAGCGCGCGGCGTATGCGCGCGTCGGTGCGCGTGTCCACGGCGCTGGTCGAGTCGTCCAGTATCAGTATCTTGGGGCGCTTGAGCAGCGCGCGCGCGATGCACAGCCGCTGCTTCTGGCCGCCGGACACATTGGTGCCGCCCTGCTCTATGTATGTGTCGTAGCCGGCGGGGAACTGGCTTATGAACTCGTCGGCGCACGCGAGCCGGCACACGTGCTCCAGCTCCGCGTCGGTGGCGTGCTTGTCGCCCCAGCGCAGGTTCTCCTTTATCGTGCCCGAGAACAGTATGTTCTTTTGCAGCACCATGGCGACCTGGTTGCGCAGCGCGTCCAGGTCGTATTCGCGCACGTCGCGCCCGCCGACCTTGACCGTGCCCTCGGTTGCGTCGTACAGCCGCGATATCAGCTGCACCAGCGACGACTTGGACGAGCCGGTGCCGCCGATTATGCCTATCGTCTCGCCCGAGCGTATGTGCAGGTCGATGTCGTTTAGCACCATGCGCTCGGCGTCCTTGGAGTACTTGAAGCTCACGTGGTCAAAGTCGATCGAGCCGTCGGCTATCTCGTATGCAGGCTGCGGCGGATTGGACAGCGTGCTGCGCTCGCCCAGCACCTCGGCGATGCGCTTGCCCGACTCGCCCGCCATCGTTATCATCGCAAACACCATCGACAGCATCATCAGGCTGCTGAGCATCATGAAGCTGTAGGTCAGCAGCGCCGACATCTGCCCCACGTTCAGATCCAGCCCGCGCGACGTTATGACCATATACGAGCCAAACGACATCACGAACACCATGACGGCGTATATGCAGAACTGCATCATCGGGCTATTGAGCGCCAGTATGCGCTCGGCGCGCGTAAAGTCGGCGCACACGTCCGCGGCCGCGGCGTTGAACTTGGTCTGCTCGTAGTCCTCACGCACGAACGACTTGACCACGCGCATGGCCCGGACGTTTTCCTGTATCGAGCTGTTCAGCCGGTCGTACTTTTTGAACACGCGCTTGAACAGCGGCATCGTCTTGCGCACCACCAGCGCCAGCCCCACGCCCAGCACCGGCACCACGAACAGGAATATCCACGCCATGCGCCCGCCCATATAAAACGCCATAACGAACGCGAACACCAGCATGAACGGCGCGCGTATCGCAGTGCGGATTATCATCATGTAGGCGTTTTGCACGTTGGTCACATCGGTGGTCATGCGCGTGACCAGCGACGAGGTCATGAAGTGATCTATGTTTTCAAACGAAAACCCCTGCACGCTGTAGAACATGTCGCGCCTGAGGTTGCGCGCCAGCCCGCACGACGCCGTGGAGCAGGTTATGCCCGCCAGCGCGCCGAACAGCAGCGACAGCCCCGCCATGCACACCAGCAGCGCGCCATAGCGCAGTATCTCGTTCATGTCGCAGCCCGCGCTGACCTCGTTTACCAGATTCGCTATCAGAAACGGTATCACGCACTCCATCACGACCTCGCCGCTCACCAGCAGCGGCGTCGCGATCGAGGCGCGCTTGTACTCGCGTATGCTCCCAGCCAGCTGTCTTATCATCCGCATATCATCCCTTTCCCAAAAAACAAAGCGCAGCGCACATCGACCGGATTTACGTGATGCACACTACTCGTCGCCTGACACAGTATTCAGTTTATCCGCCATGCCGGCAGCCCGCGGCGTACAGCGACCGTCCGCCTGTGGTTCGCCCTGTGCCGATGCCGCTCTCCACCGCCGCGCCTTTTGCGCGACGCGCAGTTTCATTCCACCGCCCCCTTTCGCCCACTTTTGTAGATTATAGCGCCGCCAGCCGCAGTTGTCAAGGTACCTTGCATTTTGACAATTGGGTTAATGCTGCGAAACACAAGCGCGCAAGTTTGCCATGTTGGCGACAATAAAGTCGCTGGCAGGGCGCCAATGTTAAGTGCAGACTGAGTAATCCCGCCAAGCGCCGGCAGATTTTGGTGCGCACAGCTGCGTTGGAGCGCGCCAGGCCGGGCACGCGGCCGTACGGCTTAAGGTTAGTTTCGCGTTATTTATTGCGAAAGCGCGCGGCATGCGCGAAATCATGAGCACTCATGCCCATACGGCAAAGCGAAACGCCGCTGAACCCAGCCGGAACGCGCCGCTTCAGATGAGTTGCCAGGCAAACGGACGATGCTCGAACCATATGCCGATAGATTTGCTCCGCGCACCACGGGCAGCTGCTCGCATGGCCGGCGGCATCCAGCGCGCATACGCTCAAGAGCGCAAACGAATGCGGCGCGCTTGGGCAAACAACCGGCCTAAGCGCGCCGCTCTCAAAATAGTATGTCACTCGATGCAACGGATGATCCGCACGGGCATGCCTCCGAGCAACAGGCGAGCGCAAACGCGTACCCACGCGCCATCAACCGAAGCGCGCCTGCACTGCTTCCGCCCCGCTCCCCTCCGCTTCACCCGACGCATGAAGCGATCAGCGCCTCATATTCGTCCACCAGCACCGCAAAATACTCCAGCGCCGCATCATACGTGGCCGGATCAAGCGGATCCGCGCCGGCCGCCGCCAGCAGCTCGGCGGGCGCGGCCGAGCTGCCCGCGCTCAGCAGCTCCATATAGTCGGCCAGCGCGTCCGAGCCGCCGTCGCGCAGCCCGGCGCACAGCACCGCGGCGCAACTCGCCGCCACGGCGTAATTGTACACATAATACCCATAGTACAGATGGGGCAGCGCCGCCCACAGGTAGCGACTGTTCTCGCCAAATGCGACCGAATCGCCGTAGTAGTCCGCGTGCAGCGCGCTCCAGTCGGCGCTCAGCGCCTCGGCGTCCAGCGCGCCGCCGGCCTCTATCGTCGCATACGCGCGCTCCTCAAACTCGGCGTACAGCGCCTGCACGAAGAACGCGTCCGAAAACGCCCGGAGCGCGTACTCTATATAGTACAGCCGCTCGGCGTCGCTGGTCGCCGCATCGATGCGGCTTTGGCAGTACAGCAGCTCGTTGACCAGCGCGACCGTCTCCTGCACGGCCACGCTCGACTGCTCGTACAACCCGGGCTGCGCCAGCGCCGACATGCGCCCGCACACCGCATGGCCCAGCTCGTGCGCGAGCGTGCAGGCGTCGTCGGGCGAGCCGGTGAAGTTGAGCATTACAAACGGCAGGTACTCCTCGCCCAGCGCCAGCGTGAACGAGCCCGAGGGCTTGTTGGCGGCAGGGTACACGTCAATCTGCCCGCCGCTGACGATCTGGTCGAATATGCCGACATAGCCGTCGCCCAGCGCGCTCAGCGCCGCGCGCACCTGGTCGACCGCGGCGCCGTAGTCAAGCGCCTCGGGCGCATACGGCGCCAGGCTCGTCCACAGCTCGAACGCGTACTGCGTCTCCAGCCCCAGCCCGCTCCCATGCGCGCTCAGATAGCGTTGGAACTCGCCTGCGCCGGCGCGCGCGGCCGATATCACCAGCTCATATATGCCCTCGTCGACGTCGTCGACCGCCAGCGCAGCCGCGCGCGCGCTGTCATAGCCGTACACCCGCGCCAGCGCCCAGTTCTGCGACATGCACTCGTCCAGCAGCGCCGCGAACGTGTGCGCATGCTCGCCATACGCGCCCGCCAGCGCGTCGTAGCATTCGGCCTTGAACTCGCGCGAGTAGTCGCCGGAGAGCACCTGGCTGTACAGCGCGCCATCCAGCGTGCGGCGCTGGCCGTCGGGCATGGTTATCTCGGGCGCAGCCAGCTCCAGGTTAGCGAGTATGGTGTACACGTCGTCGGCGCAGCCCAACGCGGGCTGCAGCGTGGCCAGCAGCTCGAGCTCGGCCTCGCTCAGCGGCTCGCGCTCGCCACTTAGCAGCTCGTCAAACGCATACGCATAATCGGCCAGCGCCGGATCGGCAAACAGCTGGCGGCGCTCCTCGAGCGACAGCGCAGCCAGCTCGGGCTCGACGAACGCGCTCAGCCGGTTTTCCTCGTACTCGAGCTGCGCAAACAGCGCCATAAGCTCAGTAAACGTGGGATCGGCGGGATCCCGGCTATTGCCCAGCGCGGCATAGAGGTACAGACGCGTCTCGATTTGGGTGAGCTCGCCCATGTAAAACACATCCAGGTATTCGCGCAGCACGTCGGCATCGGCGAGCCGGCCGCGGTAATCCGAGTGGCCCTGTATCAACTGCAGCGCGCGCTGATAATCGGCGCGCCATGCGTCGGCATCGGCATAGAGCTGCGAGGTATCCCAGGCGGTGGGATACTCCCCCGCGCACGCCGTGCCGACAATGCCGCACAGCAGCGCCAGCGCCAGGCAGACCAGTTGCTTCAGCCCACGCCGGGCGGCGCGCGATATGCTCAACTGTTTCAACAGCTTGCACCTCCTTGGTGATTGGTGGGGTTAGTTTATTTTATCATGACCTGGGCGATCTAGCAATCTGGTTGGCGCTGGTTGCAGAAAACCGTGGGCACTGTGCGACGCGCGATAGACGATCGGATCGCGCGTCGGATATGTACCGCAATAAACCGGCCTGGCGACCGGCGTAAGGCATGCAGTGAGCTGCGTGTGAACAGGCATGTGGATTATAGTGTCATTCGCGCGCGCCCATATCCAGCGTAGGCCGGCTGGTACATGAGATTGGACATGGAACCTGCGGTTGATCGGACAGCGCGCTGCGATTGCGCATAATCGCAGCGGTCGAGTATCGGCGCAGCGTCTGTCCTGGAGTTTTTCGAGAGCTGCCGGTTGCATTGGCGCCTTTAGCACGGCCAGCCAGGCGCGCTTCACACGCAGCACTTTCCAAATCGTGTACATGACACCGGTGAATTAACCTGCACTTTACCATTTGGGGTATTGACTGATTCCGGGAGTAGTGGTATAATTTATATTGTTCTTGCGAGTTGAATATGGCGTATGGGGCATTAGCACAGTTGGTAGAACGAGCCTTCCGTACTTTATCCCCGAGACCGTGAAAATCGGTCAAGCAGTTGAATGGTGAATCTGCACAAAATTCATCGAAGAAATTTGGGGCGTTAGCACAGTTGGTAGCGCGCAACGTTCGCATCGTTGAGGTCAGGGGTTCGAATCCCCTACGCTCCACCACGATCGACCTGAATCCGCAGGGATTCAGGTCATATTCTTATTTGGCGCTTTATCGTATCCTTTGATATGCAATATGGCAATTCGCACGAGGATACCAAAGCGACTTTTGCGGCGCATTTGAACACAAAGGGGTTGCTGATTATGCTGGAATATGGACCAGTCATTGTCACTCAGGGGAAACACAAGGGACGCATTGGTTGTTACGATGACGAGAATGAAACCGGCAAGAAGGGAATCGTTTACTGGGGCGATATGCTTTTATGCCTTGACGGATGGGACGAGGTTCCCCTTCGTTCCTTGAGCAACGACATCCCTACATTTGATCTGCTGAGCCGCATCAAACAATTAGAAGAGCAGATTGGAAGAATGCGCGCCGCCTCCAAGGCGACGATCAATTATCCGCTTTGCACGCAGCTTCTATCTGAACTTCTGCTGGCCGAGAGCATACTGAATGAAAAGTACATCAACCTTATGTATCTTAAGCCGTTGTATCCCGTGTCCGTCTTTATATCGCACTCCTCAAGCGATCTCGAGTTTTCGAGGTGCCTTGCCACGGACTTGAAGGAGATCGGCTATGACGTTTTCCTGGATGACTGGTCCATTGAGCTCGGGGAAAACATCGTTGAAAAGATCAATACCGGCCTGGAAACGTCCAAGGTCTTGATTCCCGTTATCTCGAAGGACTTCCTCAGCTCCGTATTCTGCAAAGACGAGTGGACGTCATTTTATATGCGATTCGCCAAGTCGAAGCAAGACGC
>CAWVGT010000132.1:0-9765 GCA_963928645.1 Candidatus Fimadaptatus sp. | reverse complement strand
CCGCTGGATCAGTACATAATCGCGCATCCGGAGTACTTCTTCAGCCAGCCGCCCGAGCACGCGCTGATAAACCCGGACAACCTGTACGTGCTGCTGAACCACTTCAAGTGCGCGGCGTACGAGCTGCCGTTCGAGGACGGCGAGCTGTTCGGCGACGTCGAGGCCACGCCCGAGCTGCTGGAGTACCTGTGCGACCAGCACATACTCAACCACGTGGGCAACCGCTACTACTGGACGGCCGAGGAGTTCCCGCAGGCCGGCATCAGCCTGCGCTCGGCCAGCGACCAGAACTTCGTTATAATCGACATAAGCGTGCCCGGCAAGCATCGCGTGATAGGCGAGATGGACCGCTTCACGGTGCCGATGCTGCTGCACCAGTACGCGATATACCTGCACGAGGGTCGCCAGTACCAGGTCGAACAGCTCGACTTCGACGACAAGAAGGCGTATGTGCGCGCAGTCGACGTCGACTACTACACCGACGCCAACCTGACGGTCACGATGAAGGTGCTGGACGTGTTCCGCGAGAGCCCGGGCGTGCCCGCGCGCGCGGCGGGCGAGGTGCTGGTGTCCAGCATAGTCACGCTGTTCAAGAAGATGAAGCTCGACACGCAGGAGAACCTGGGCTGGGGCCCGGTCACGCTGCCCGAGCTGGAGATGCAGACCACCGCGTGCTGGTGGACGCTGCCCGACGAGCTCACCGCGCGCTACTCCAAGGACGAGCTGCAGGGCGCGATGGTCGGCATAAGCCACGTGATAGAGCACATCGCGCCGGTGTTTCTGATGTGCTCGCCGCGCGATATAGGCGTGGTGTACCACGTGCGCGACCCGTTTACGCACAGGCCCACGCTGTTCGTGTACGACAACTGCGCCGGCGGCGTGGGGCTGAGCGACCGCGTGTACGAGATGAACGGCGAACTGTTCCGCGCGGCGCGCCAGGCGATCGCGGACTGCGGCTGTGAATGCGGCTGTCCGAGCTGCGTGGGGCCGTCGGCCGACGTGGGCGCGGGCGGCAAGCGCATAGCGCTGGAGCTGCTGGCCGAGCTGGCCGGCGAGCGATGAGCGGCGCGCCGGGCGCGAGGGCGCCTGACGGTCAGCGCGGACGCCGTCGCGCGAGACGGCCGAGGCGCGTGAGGGAGTGGTGATATGCTGAGCGGACTCAGGGGCCGGCTGGACAGCGTGGCGCGCACGCAGCGCCGCGAGGAGCAGCCCGCCGCGCCGCCGAGCGGCGACTGCCTGGTGCTGCGCGCCGAGTACCCGCTGGACGCCGGGGCGCGCGCGGTGAGCGAGCGCGACGTCGTGGACATGTGTGGCCCGGACGGCGCGGGCTTCAGCCTGGAGCGCGCGCTGTTCCTGGACACCGAGACCACCGGGCTGTCGGGCGGCGCGGGCACGCTGGCGTTCCTGACCGGGCTGGGCTGGGTCGAGGGCGAGCGGTTCGTGGTCGAGCAGTACTTCCTGCGCGACTACTCCGAGGAGGTATACATGCTGCGCCGCATCGCGGAGCGGCTGGCGGGGCGCACGCACCTGGTCACGTTCAACGGCAAGTCGTTCGACTGCCCGCTGCTGGAGAGCCGGTTCACGCTGCTGCGCATGCGCGGCCAGTGGCGCGAGCTGAGCCAGGTCGACCTGCTGCACCCGGCGCGGCGCATATGGAAGCTGCGGCTGGAGCGGTGCTCGCTGGGCGCGCTGGAGCAGCAGGTGCTGGGCGTGACGCGCGAGGTCGACATACCCGGCGCGCAGGTGCCCGAGCGCTACTTTGGCTACTTAAAGTCGCACGACTTCAGCGAGATGGACGAGGTCATAGCGCACAACCGGCAGGACATAG
Source organism: Candidatus Fimadaptatus sp. (assembly GCA_963928645.1). Classification (GTDB taxonomy): domain Bacteria; phylum Bacillota; class Clostridia; order Christensenellales; family Aristaeellaceae; genus Fimadaptatus. The sequence continues at coordinate 7,937 of CAWVGT010000132.1, read as the reverse complement.
CGACGCTGGCGCTGCTGCTGGGGCGCATGGCGGAGCTGTTCCGGGCGCCGCTGGAGGCGGGGCATCAGGAGGACGTGTACTCGCTGGGGCGGGCGCTGGAGCGCGGCGGGCAGCGCGAGCGGGCGCTCGACTGCTTCAGGGCGTCGGCGCACGGGCTGCTGGCGGCGCGCGCGAGCACGTCTATGTCGATGATGCTCAAGCGCGACAGGGCGCTTGACGAGGCGATGGCGGTCTGGCGCGACATGGAGGCGCGCGGGCTGGGCGGGCTGATGCCGTACATAGAACTGAGCAAGGCGTATGAACACAGGCTGCGCGACTGCCGGGCGGCGCTGGACGAGGTGGAGCGCGCGCGCTCATATGCGCGGGCGCTGGGCGACGCGCAGGCGCTCGAGCAGCTCGAGCACCGGCGCGCGAGGTTGATGAGAAAGCTATCCGCACAGGAGGATGATTGAAATGTCATTGATGGGCAATCTGGCGGCGCGCAAGGCGTATTTGAGCCATGCCAAGGCGATACGCGCCAACGATCAGCAGAACTATAAAGAGGCTATCGAGATGGAGGCGCGTGCGGCCGAAGGCTACGAAAAGGCGCTGGCCAAGGGCATGAACCAGGCCGGGTATCTGATGGCGTACACGGTGCTGCTGCTGCGCACGGGCAAGTTCGAGCGCGCGATGGAGCTGGTGCGCATGACCGAGAAGCTGCCCCGGCTGAGCGTCGACCAGAAGCGGCGGCTGACGGTGAACTACGCTATCTGCCAGTGGAAGCTGGGCGAGCTCGACCACGCGATCGGCGCGATGCGCGAGCTGATGAAGAACTACAAGAACTCGACGGTATATGGCTCGCTGGGCTACATGCTGATAGAGAAGGGCGACCAGACCGGCGACTACAGCGAGGCGCGCAAGTTCAACGCCGAGGCGATGGAGTACGACGACGAGGACGCGGTAGTGCTTGACAACGTGGGCCAGTACTACCAGCGCACCGGCGACAACGCCAAGGCGCGCGAGTACTTCGAAAAGGCGCTGGAGATCCGCCCGGTGCAGGTGGACAGCATGTACTACCTGGCGCGCATCAAGCAGGCGGACGGCGACATAGCCGGCGCGAAGGATCTGATAGACAAGGCGCTGTCGATACACTTCTCGGCGCTGGCGACGGTGACGCCGGAGCTGCTCAAGCAGTACCGCGTGGAGCTGGACGCTGCTGAGGGCAAGTGACGCGGCGCTGCTGAGCGCGGCGGGTTTGTGCGGGGTACGGCGGCGTGGGCGGCTGGCTCGCGCGGGACGCATTGAGCGGCGGGCTTGCTGACGCGTAAAGCGATACGCGGGTCTATGCGGTACACGGCGGCGTGGACGACTGGATCGCGCGGGACGCATTGAGCGGCGGACAACAGGCGCGCTGGGTGACGCGCGAGCCTATACGGCACACGGCGGCATGGGCGGCTGGTTCGCACGGAACGCATTGAGCGGCGGGTCTGCTGACGCATCAAGCGATACGCGTGACAATACGGTACACGGCGGCGCGGGCGGCTGGTTCGCATGGAACACTTTGAGCGGCGGGTCTGCTGACGCCTCAAGCGATACGCGGTTCTATACGGCACACGGCGGCGCGGGCTGTGCAATCTGTGTTATGCGCTTTTGCCGACCGATACAATGCCGCGCCGGGTGCCGAGCGGGTCTGCGCCGGACGTGGCGGCAAGGGCAGCGCAGTTCGCGCGCGATGGCTTTGCCGATGAGCATAAGGCGTGTTAGGATGTCATTTGGCCCTGTTGTGGGGCACGGCTATGCGGCCGGCGCAGTTAGCATAGGATACCTTAATCAACGGGCATACCGGCATGTTAAATCGGCAGGCGGGTCTGCGCCGGACGTGGCGGCAAGGGCAGCGCAGTTCGCGCGCGACGGCTTTGCCGATGAGCATACAGGCACGCCTGGCTGACGCGAGCCGCGGGCTTGCAAAACATGCCATAACCAGTGTGTTAACTCGCGCGGCAAACCGACGCGGGGGGTTGTGCGGGCAAAGGCGTAGACAGTGCAGTTCGCACGCGGCGCACGGCGTCGCAGACGGCAATGTTCAAGCGCGACGCCTTGCCCGACGAACATGCGCGCCCACATATTGGGCGTGCAGGGAGAACGATATGGCCAATGAAGTAAACATAGCGGGGCGCGCGCTGCGCCTGGCGCCGGGCGACAGTCCCGAGCGCATGGAGCGCGTGGCCGAGTACGCGCGGCGCGCGCTGGTCGAGCTGGACGCGCGCAACGCGGCGCAGGGCAACGAGCCGGACGCACAGGGCCGCGCGCTGGAGCTGGCGCTCAGGCTGGCCGACGAGCTGTTCATGGCGCAGGACGAGAACTCGCGGCTCAGGCGCGAGCTGCTGCCGCTGCGCCGGCGCGCGTTCGAGCTGGAGCGGGCCAACGCCGCGTTGACGCGCGACATGGCGCGGCTGAGCGCCGACTTGGAATCGGCTGCAGCGGATGGCGAGGTAAGCGCAGCCGACGCAGCCGAGAACGCGGCCGACGCGTCCAGCGACATGTAGATGCAACCGACTGACTATACGACGCGCGGCAACGCGCCAAGGAGTACATATGGAACTGCTATCGCCCGCCGGCAGCCGGGAGGCGCTGGTCGCGGCCGTGCAAAACGGCGCGGACGCGGTGTACCTCGGCTTTGGCGGCTTCAACGCGCGCCGCACCGCGGGCAATTTCGAGGGCGCCGAGTTCGAGCGCGCGGTCGAGTACTGCCATGCGCGCGGCGTGCGCGTACACGTTACGCTCAACACGCTGGTCAAGCAGCGCGAGCTGGACGGCTTTGCGCAGGCGGCGCTGGACGCGGCGCGCGCGGGCGCGGACGCCGCGATAGTGCAGGACCTGGGCGCGGCGCAGCTCATGCGCGCGCTGTGCCCCGGGCTCAAGCTGCACATGAGCACGCAGGCGGCGTGCTTTAGCGAACAGGGCGTGCGGTTCGCCGCCGCGCAGGGCTACGACCGCGTGGTGCTGGCGCGCGAGTGCTCGCTGGAGGAGATAGCGCGCTGCGCCCGGGTCGGCGTGGAGATAGAGGCGTTCGTGCACGGCGCGCTGTGCGTGTGCTTTTCGGGACAGTGCCTGTTTTCGAGCCTGGTCGGCGGGCGCAGCGGCAACCGCGGGTTGTGCGCGCAGCCCTGCCGGCTGAGCTATGCGCTGTGCGACGCCGCGACCGGGCGCGAACGCGCGCATGGCCATCTGCTGTCGCCGCGCGATATCATGCTGATAGGCGAGCTGCCGGCGCTGGAGCGCGCGGGCGTGTGCTCGCTCAAGATAGAGGGCCGGCTCAAGCGCCCCGAGTACGTGGCCGAGGTCACGCGCGCATACCGGCGCGCGCTCGACCTGCTCGCCGAGCACCCGGAGCGGTTTGCGCCCGACGCGGACGACGAGCGCGCGCTCAGGCAGATATTCAACCGCGGCGGCTTCTCGCAGGCGTATCTGGATGCCAACTTCCGCGATGGCGACATAACCGACGTGACCCGCCCCAACAACATGGGCGTGCGCGTGGGCGAGGTCAGGTCGGCGGGCGGCGGCCGGCTCAGGCTGGGGCTGGCCATGCCGCTGGACGCGGGCGACCAGCTCTCGCTGCGCCGGGGCGCGGACGAGACCGGATTCGAGCTCAGGCAGGCGCTGCCCGCGGGCGACGCGGCGCTGCCGCTGCCGGCGGGCGTAAGGCTGGCCGGCGGCCTGGCGGGCGCGCAGGTGTACCGCGCGGCGAGCCAGGCGCAGCTCGAGCGCGCGCGCCGCTCGTGCGAGGGCGAGCACAGGCTCACGCGCGTCGACCTGCGCGCGCGGCTGCATGTGGGCGAGCGCGCCACGCTCGAGCTGAGCGCGGCACAGGGCGCGCCGGCCGACATACGCGACATATGCGTGCGCTGCGAGGGCGACGAGGTCAGCCCGGCCCGGCGCGCGCCGCTGGGAGCGGCCGAGGTGCGCGACCGGCTGGCGCGGCTGGGCGGCACGCCGCTGGAGGCGGCTGCTGTTCAGCTCGATCTGGACGAACAGGCGTTCCTGCCGGTCGCGGCGCTCAACGCGCTCCGGCGCGACGCGGCGCAGCGCTTCATCGACGCGATGCTGGCGCGGCGGCGGGGCTGCGATGCGCCGCCGGAGCCGTGCCAGCTGCCTGTGCTTGCGCCCATAGCGGCTCGTGAAGCGAACGCCGGGCAGCATGCGCGGCCGCGGCTGATAGTGCAGTCGCGCGACCTGAGCGACGCAGCGCTGGGCGACGCGCTGTACTGGGCGCCCGCGCATGTCGACCGGGCGAGCCTGGAGCGCGAGTTCGCGGCGCGCGGCGCGGGCATGGTATACCTGAGGCTGCCCAACATGCTGACCAGCCGCGAGCTGGACGCTCTGGCGGAGTTCGCGCGCGCCCATGCGGGTGAGCTGGCGGGCTGCGTGCTGACCAATATGTCCCAGCTCGGCCTGGAGCTGCCGGGCGAGCTGGTCGCGGATATGAACATGAATGCGTGGAATTCGCGCACTGTGGAGCTGCTGCGCGGCCATGGCGTGCGGCGCGCGACCGGGCCGCTGGAGCTGACCTGCGCCGAGCTGGCCGATATAGACCTGCGCGGGCTGGCGCGCGAGCTGATAGTATACGGCCGCGCCGAGCTGATGACGCTGCGGCACTGCCCGCTCAATGCGCGCAACGGCCGGGCGCATGCGGACTGCCGCCTGTGCGACGCCGGGAACGGCCTGGAGAGCTGCGAGCTGGTCGACCGCAGGCAGGCGCGCTTCCCGCTCAGGCGCTATCGGGGCGCGAGCGGGTGCTATGCGCAGGTGCTCAACTCCGCGCCGCACGACCTGCTGAGCCGGCTGGCGCGACTGCCGGCATGCGACGCGGTGCGGCTGGTATTCACGGTGGAGCCGGCCGATGAGCGGCGTCAGATCGCCAGTCGTGCGCGAGCGGCGCTGGAGGCGTGGGCGCGGGGCGAGGCGACCGAGCCGTCCGGCGCACCGGGCGCTACGGCGGGGCATTACTTCCGGGGAGTGGACTGACGGCGGCGCGCGGGCGCTGCCGATAAGAGGTGATATTGAATGCTGGAGCGCACTTTGAGGGTGCTTGAGTTCAACAAGATAAAGGACATGATGAAGCCGCTGGCGCTGTCGGAGCCGGCGCGCGAGCTGATAGACAAGCTGACCCCGTCGTCCGACCTGGCCACGGTCGAGCTGTGGCAGCAGGAGACCGAGGAGGCCAGCGTGATACTGACCTACGTGGGTTCGCATCCCATGACGGCGTTCGAGGACGTGCGGCAGTACCTGCGGCTGGCGGAGATAGGTTCGGCGCTGTCGATGAAGGCGCTGCTGGCGATAGCGGCGTTCATGCGCGCGGGGCGTGTGGCGCGCTCGGCGCTGGCGACCGACCGCGAGAACACGCCGTACATCAATTCGCTGGCGGGCGGGCTGAACTCGTTCAGGCAGCTCGAGGAGGACATAGAGGCCGCGATAATCTCCGAGGACGAGATGAGCGACCGCGCCAGCCCCGAGCTGTACGAGCTGCGGCGCCGCATACGCACCGCCAACGACCGCATACGCGACAAGCTGAATTCGTACATACACAATCCCAACACGCAGAAGTACCTTCAGGACTACATAATCACGGTGCGCAACGGGCGCTATGTGCTGCCGGTCAAGGCGGAGTGCCGCGCGTCGGTGCCGGGCCTGATACACGACCAGAGCGCGACCGGCGCCACGCTGTTCATCGAGCCCATGGCGATAGTCGAGATCAACAACGACCTCAAGGAGCTGATGGGCAAGGAGCGCCAGGAGATAGAGCGCATACTGATGGCGTTCACGCAGCAGATCGCGCCCGAGTGCGACTCGCTGCGCTCCAACCTGGACATACTCGCGCAGCTCGACTTTGCGTTTGCCAAGGCGCTGCTGTCGCGGGGCATGCGCGGCGTGCAGCCCAAGCTGAACGACCGGGGCTATCTGCGCATCATCCGGGGCCGGCATCCGCTGCTCGACCCGGACAAGGTGGTGCCCTCGGACATCTGGCTGGGCGCGGAGTTCACCACGCTGGTCATAACCGGCCCCAACACCGGCGGCAAGACCGTCACGCTCAAGACGGTGGGCCTGTTTACGCTGATGGCGCAATCGGGCCTGCAGGTGCCGGCCGAGCTGGGCACCGAGCTGGCGGTGTTCGACAACGTCTACGCCGACATAGGCGACGAGCAGTCCATCGAGCAGTCGCTCTCGACGTTCTCGTCGCACATGACCAACATAGTCTCGATACTTGCCGATGTCACGCCCAATTCGCTGGTCATGTTCGACGAGCTGGGCGCGGGCACCGACCCCACCGAGGGCGCGGCGCTGGCGATGGCGATACTCGAGACGCTGCTGCGCGACAAGGTGCGCACGCTGGCCACGACCCACTACTCCGAGCTCAAGGAGTACGCGCTCGCCCATCCCGGCGTGGAGAACGCCTCGGTCGAGTTCAACGTCCAGACGCTGCGCCCCACGTACCGCCTCTCGATAGGCATACCCGGCAAGTCCAACGCGTTCGAGATCTCGCGCAAGCTCGGTCTGCCCGAGGACATAATCGCCGAGGCCTCGCAGCGCCTCAGCCGCGACCAGGTGCGCTTTGAGGACGTAATATCCAGCGCCGAGAGCCAGCGCCAGATCGCCGAAAAGGAGCGCGAGCTCGCCCAGCAGGCCCGCGAGGAGATGCAGCGCCTGCGCGACGAGACCGACCGCCAGCGCGCCGAGCTCGAGCGCCAGCGCGAGTCCATGCTCCGCAAGGCCCGCGACGACGCCCGCCGCGTGCTTATGAACGCCCAGCGCGAGTCCGAGCAGATCATATCCGAGCTCAAAAAGCAGCGCGCCGCCGGCGCCGCCAGCCTCAAGGAGCACGAGCTCGCCGCCATGCGCACCCGCCTGCAGTCGGGCATCGACGAGGTCAGCCCGATGGCCGCTCAGGCCCCGGACGCCGGCAAGCCCCTCAAGACCGTCAAGCCCGGCGACTTCGTAGAAATATCCCACCTCAACACGACCGGCACGGTCATATCCGCGCCCAACGCGCGCGGCGAGGTTCAGGTTCAGGCCGGCGCAATGAAGCTCAAGGTACCGCTGTCCTCCCTGCGCGCGGCCAAGCCCCCCAAGCAGGAAAAGTCCAAGTGGACGCCCGCCCGCGGCAAGGACTCCTCCCACGCCACCGCGAATATCAGCATCCGCGACCGCTCCGTCTCCACCGAGACCGACGTCCGCGGCATGAACCTCGAGGAGGCCATAATGGCCGTCGATACCTACCTCGATAACGCCGCCCTCCAGTCCTATGGCGAGGTCTACATCATCCACGGCAAGGGCACCGGCGTCCTCCGCGCCGGCATCCAGGACCACCTCCGCCGCCATCCGCTCGTCAAGTCGTTCCGCTTGGGCAAGTACGGCGAGGGCGAGGACGGGGTTACGGTCGTTACGTTGAAGTGACGGGGAACGGGGGACGGGAGGACGGGAGAACGGGGGAACGGGGGAACGCGCTTTCTTTTTAGGAAAAAAGAAAGCTGCAAAGAAAAACCTTTCTGGGCGCGGCGCTTGCTGTGCCTTGCGGCCTTCCGCGTGGCGATCGGTTTTTGGGGTTGGGGGATAATGGCCGTCGCTGGAGCGGGGGTTTGCGGCGTGCTGGTGCGTTTGCGGTTGGCGTTGCGGGGTACCGCGAATGGTTGGCCGCTGTAGGCGGTGGCTGCACCCGCGCCATGTTCACCGCTGCGGCGGCTCATTGGGTGGCCTCGGCAGGCAACGGCGCAGCGGTGCTTGTTCGCGCGCGCCATAAATTAGAGCGCGCGCGAAACGCAACCATCCGCCTCCAAACCCCGAATACGCAGCTCCACTAGAGTGTGTTTCTAAATTCATACTAACAGGGATTATGCAAGCAATATACGAATGCAGGCAAGGAAAACAAAGCCCAGGAACCTGCGTGCCAGCTTGTCGTAGCG
>CAWVGT010000131.1:0-7263 GCA_963928645.1 Candidatus Fimadaptatus sp. | reverse complement strand
CCCCCCCCCCCCGCCACAGACCGTTGACAAACCCTGGCAGCTGGACAGCTGATTTTACTATAAGCATCTTTTTGAACCATGCTATTGGCGATATTGCCAAACCAGCCTAAAACAAGCGGCATTCTGCTTTATGTGGCATGTTTTGTAAGCCGCCATTACACGTTTGGTCAAGTAGACCGTGTCCGGCAGACTTTGTCAATGGACTGAAGCGGCGCGGGCCAGCCGTCACAACGACCAGTCAGCGCCGCTTTACGCCTTTGGCAGCGCTCCTGTCAGAGCAGTCCCGCGCGTGCCAGATCAAACGCGATCATGAGCAGGCACGCGCTTATCAGCACTATCATGGCATTGACCAGCTTGCGCATGCACGCCTCCTCACAGCCACTTGGGCAGCTCGAGCGGTTCGGCGCCCATGCTGCGCCGCGCCTCCTCCACCACCTCGACCAGCCGCGCCTCGCGGCGCTGAAGGTTGCTCTCGTATATGATCGATATGTCGTCCTCGGCGACCATCGACTCGGCCAGCATGCCCAGCAGCGCCTCGCGGTACTGCTGTATCTCGGCGACCTTCCACATGCCGTACAGCGGCGCAAATATCTCCTCGCTGGCAAAACGGTCGTAGAGCATCTTTATGAACTCGACCATGTCGTCCATGTTGTTGCCCGGCTCCAGCACGAACAGCATCCGGAAGAACGTGTTCCAGTTGTAGTCCACGTTGAGCCGGCTCTCGAAGTACTTGCCCAGCACGTCGCAGAACCTGATGTCGCTCGCAAACGGCCGCTCCAGCTTGAGCGGCGACTCGAAGTCCAGCGGCAGCGAGCCTATGTACGCGACGCGGTGGAACAGCATCGTCACTATATTCAGATCGTTCATGCCGCCGCGCGAGCGCCGGAGTATGTACCGGCTGAGCACGTCGCAGCTGGGTTTGAAGTCTATCGTGAAGCCCAGCGAGCGCTGCATCTTCTTGAAGAACATGTCGCTGATGCCCTTGGCCAGCACCAGCTCCAGCGCGCCGTTGCGTATGCCCGACTGCGCGCCCTCGGACTGCACCTGTATGGTGTTGTAGATCGTGTGCAGTTGGCTGTCCACGAGCTTTAGGTGATCGTAGGTCGAGTTGAGCATGCTCTTCATGAAGCCGTCCATCAGCAGATAGGCGTTGTTCTTGTATATTATCTCATGCTCGACCTCGGCCCAGAACACGTGCACCAGCGCCTTTATCTGCAGCTCAAACCGCACCGGCGCGCCCGAATCGCCGCTATACCAGCCGTCGATGCGGTATATCGGCAGGCCGTTTTGCTGCAGCTGCGGCTGAGCCTGGCGCAGGTCGAGCCTTATGCGATTGTGGCTGGGCGCAAAGCTGAACCCATCCTCGTCGTGCACACAAGCGAACTTGCGCAGCACGTCGAACAGCACGCTCTCGTCGTCCAGAAAGCGGCACTCTATCCTGAGCCCTATCAGGTCGGACAGGTTGTCGAGCACATCCTGGGCGCTGTGGTAGCGCTTGTACATGCTCTTGCGCAGTATCTTCTGGCGCAGGCTGGCGGCCGCCTTTACGCGCGACTGCGCGCCCAGCACCATCTCCTCGCGCGGCTTGAGCGCGGTCGTCATGTAGTCGTGCAGGCGCGCGGCGGTCTCCTCCAGCTGCGGGCGCAGCTGCTCCAGCAGCTCTATCGTGGCGTCGGTCAGCTTGAACAGCTCCAGCCGGCCCGGCTCCAGCGCCACGCCCCGGTACTGCATGCGCGCGCCGCCTTCGGGCCGCGCGCCCTCGGGCGGCGTAGTGCGGTACAGCTTCGCGCCGGCGCGCACCGCCTTGACCCCGGCGCGCTGCGCTGCATTTGCCCCGACCGCGCGGGGCCGCTCAGCGCCCGGGCGCCCATTCATGTCCGTCATCTGCCCACACCTCCCGCCGTGCCCCGCGCCTCAGCCTCGACGAACACCAGCTCGCCGAACACACAGTTGGCCTTGATCGTCAGCGGCTCGCCCTCGCCGCAGTCGTACGTGCCCTCGCCAAACGTTATCGTGCGCCCGCCCGGCGACCGAAGCGAACAGAACGCGCCCGTGGCCTCTATATGCACGCTCCTGTTGGCCGGCAGCACCACCACCGCCTTGCCGAACACGCAGTTTATCTCCATCAGCTCGCGCGTTATTACCTCATCCGACAGGTCGATCTCGCTCGAATCGAACATCACGGTGTACTCGAGCGCGCTGTCGCTCAGATCCATGCGGCTGCCGAATACCACCGGGCTCTTGGTCGCGCTCGAGCTTATCAGCGCCACCCCGCCCCACACCAGCGCCACCGCCAGCAGTATCTTAAACACCGGCAGGTTCACATTGAACACAGTGCGCACCAGCAGCAGTCCGCCCGCGATTATCAGCAGCACCGGCCAGAACAGATTGCCCATCTTCACACTTATCCCTTCCTGCTCTGCTCATATGGCGGCGCGCCGGCGCGGTTTCGCGGCCGACGGCCCCGATATGATCGTACCATTCGCCGGCGCCGTTGTCAATCGGGCGCGCATGAGAATACGATGAGAACGTCAGCGGCGGCGGCGGAATATTATCTCGCGCTGCACCAGGTAGTTGAAGAAGAACAGCAGCAGATCCACGCAGATCTTGGCGATCACGGCGTTCCAGCCCAAGTTGGTCAGCAGCGCCAGCAGCGGCGTGCCTATGCTCAGCGCGAGCGCGACCATAAGCACGTACATTATGAACTCGCGCTTGCCGCTCTTTACGTGGAATACCGCCTTTTGATTTATCTTAAAGTTGACCAGCGACGAGAATATACGCGCAATCACGTGGCACGTGGCCTCGGCCAGCCCCAGCGGCAGCAGCAGCAGCAGTATGTACATGCCGTAGTCTACGACCCAGGACGCCAGCGAGCTGCACATGTAGGTTATTATCTGCTTGAATATGCGCAATCCGTCGCGCAGCGGGTTGAAGTGCGAGCCGGAGTTGTTGTCTATGTATATGGTTTCTATCGGTACCTCGGTGTGGTGCATGCCCATATCCTTGAGCGCCAGCAGCATGTTCATCTCCAGCTCATAGCGCTCGCCGGGCAGCTGCATCATGCGCGCCAGGCTGTTCATCGGAAAGCCGCGCAACCCGGTCTGGGTATCGGTGATTTTGATGCCGGTTGCGAACCAGAACACGCCGCAGGTAAACTTATTGCCCATAAGCGAGCGCAGCGGCACCTTGCCGGTAAACCGGCGCGCGCCGATTATCATGTCGTCGGGATGCTGGCGCAGCGCCTCGACCACGCTGAGTATGTCGCGCGTAGTATGCTGGCCGTCGCAATCTGCGGTCACGACGCCCTTCAGCTCTGGGTGGTTCAGCAGCAGGTAGTTAAAGCCCGTCTTCATCGCCCTGCCCTTGCCCTGGTTCACGGCGTGGCGCACCACCTCCACGTCGCGCTCGGCCAGCGCATCGAACACCGGCCGCTGTTCGGGCTGCGAACCGTCGTCGACCACCAGCACGGGCAGATCCGCCGCCAGCAGCTCGTCCACCAGCGTAACCAGGCGCATGTCCGGCTTATACGCCGGTATCAGCACAACATACTCCATATACAACCCTCTTTTGGCAAGCATTGATTGTTCCTGATGCAATTGACCGTCATTGTTTATCATAACTGCAAAGCCGGCCCCATGTCAAGCAAAATACTTTGTCGGCGGTAAATCGCATTTTATATTTAAGCACAATTTGCGCACAGCGGCGCGCCGCCATGAAAAAGCCGCCGCCGGCGCACGGCCGGACGGCGGCGATTTGCCACAGGGCTCAGTCAGCGGTATACGGCAGCAGCGCTATAGCACGGGCGCGCTTGATAGCTATCGAAAGCTGGCGCTGGTGCTTGGCGCAGGTGCCGGACATGCGGCGCGGGAGTATCTTGCCGCGCTCGTTTATGTAATGGCGCAGGCGCACGATCTCCTTATAATCGATATGATCGACCTTGTCGACACAGAACTGGCACACCTTGCGGCGCGGCCTGCGGCCACGCGGCCGGCGCGCGGCGCGATCGCCTCTATCTTCAGACATTTGCGTAACCTCCTTTATCTGACAGCCGCCCGTCAGAAGGGCAGCTCATCGTTGTCCACCTGCGTGAACCCGCCCGAACTGCTGAACGCAGGCGGCGCGGGGGGCGGTGGCGCGTTATAGCCATCGTTTTGACGGGATTCGCTCGAGCTGGACAGGAACTCCACGTTGTCCGCCACGATGTCAACCGCGGTGCGCTTGGTACCGTCCTGCGCATCATAGGTACGTATCTGTATCGAGCCCTCGACGCAGACCTTACGTCCCTTGGACAGGTACTTCATGCACAGATCGCCCAGCTGACGCCATGCGGTCACGTTGAAAAAATCGGTCTCACGCTGGCCCTGCGAGTTGGTGAACCGCCGGTTGACGGCCAACCCGAAGGAGCAGCAGGTTACCCCGCTGGGCACCGTCCTGCTCTCGGGGTCGCGAGTGAGGTTGCCTATCAATATGACCTTATTCAACCCTGGACACCTGCCTTTTTAAGCCTTATTGCTGCTCGGGCGCGCTCTCGGCGGCGGGCTGCTCCTCAGCGGGCGCCTCGTTCGCGATCACCATCTCGTCGGTCGCGGTATCGGCTATCCTGATAACGGGCGCGGGCGCGCTCGCGGGCTGCGCGGTCGCGGCCGGCGCAGTGGGGCGAGCTTCACGCTTGGGCGGCAGGTTGCCGTCGTTTGCGACCACCAGGTAGCGCAGCACGCTTTCAGATATCTGGAAGTTGCGCTCCAGCTCGCGCGGCATCGCCGACGGAGCCGTGAAGAACATCAGCACATAGTAGCCGACGGTCTTGTAGTTGATGGGGTAGGCGAGATTGCGCTTGCCCCACTCGTCAATGCGCTCGACGGTACCACCGTTTTGCGCAATCAGATTGCTGAAACGTTCGATTAGATCCTTCCGGGGCTGTTCCTCCACCATCGCGTCGATGATGTACATTGCCTCATAATGGTTCATCTGTTTCACCTCCTTATGGACTTGCGGCCCTGCGCTATCTGCCCAGGGCAAGGATGCGCCAGTTATGGATTATACCACTTTTCGCTGCAAATTGCAAGTTTTTCTGCGCTGTATTCCCATAAATTAACCTTAGCTCAGCGAAGCGATCGCCGAATCCACTGCGGCGTCGATCTCGTCGATCGTCGTGTGGCCGCTGGTTACTATGCCGAGCGTATCGTACGCCGCGTCGCCGTCTATGTCGATCTCGACCACCTTTTCGGTGCCGTCGGATGTGCGCTCATACGTCATGCGCAGCGTCAGGTTCTTGGTGTACTCGCCGCCAGTCACGGTGTTCAGCGACAGCTTGCACGCGACCTCGGCGCGCACCCGCTCGGGCTCGGCGCCGGCTACGGCCTGTATGCTATTGAGCGTGGGCACCACGCCCGGCCGGTTGAACGACTTGAGCTGCGTCTCCTCGCTGCGCGCCATGCGCACCCGCATGTAGTCGACCCAGCGCGCGGCCAGGCGCGTGCCTGCGGTATCGGCCACGAACGCCGGCGCGGTGTAGCTCTCGCCCATCATGCCGCCGTACAGCGCGGTCACCAGCGACTGCGCGTCGGCCAGCACCGCGTCCTGGTCGAGCCAGTCGACCGCGCCCTGCGCCGCATCGGTAGGCGCGAGCGCCTGCTCGGTGGCTCCGGGCGCCTGCGCCGCGTCCGACGGGGCGACCTGGGGCGCCTGGGTCGCGACCGCCGGCGTGCCGCCCTGCACGTCGCCGCTCAGTTCGCTCAGGTTCACGCCGAATGCCATCAGCAGCATCGCCAGCAGCGCCGCCAGCCATGATAATAGTGTCATATGTTCGCCTCCCTGTCCGTACCCGCGTCGCGGGCCGCTCTGTTCAGTCTATAACCGTCAGTTCGTGGGTGTGGTGGTTGAGCACCTCGCAGCCCTCGGGCGTTATCGCGACCAGATCCTCTATGCGCACTCCGAACCGCCCCGGCAGGTATATGCCCGGCTCGACCGAGAACACCATGCCCGGCTGCGCGGGCTCGGGGTTGGTCGCGGCCACATCCGGCGGCTCGTGCACGTCTATGCCTATGCCGTGGCCGGTGCGGTGGGTGAACATGTCGCCATAGCCCGCCTGTGCTATCACGTCGCGCGCCGCCGCGTCTATCGCGCTGAGCTTCACGCCCGGGCCGGCCAGCGCCTCGGCCGCGCGGTTGGCGCGCTCCACTATCTCGTATACGCGCCGCTGCTCGTCGCTTACGCGCTTGAAGAACACGGTGCGCGTCATGTCCGAGCAGTACATGCCCAGCCGGTGGCCGGTATCTATTATGATCGAATCGCCGGGCTGCAGCTTGCGCTCGCCGGTCGTGTGGTGCGGGAACGCGCCGTTTTCGCCAAAGCAGATCAGCGGCTCGAACGCCACGGCCGGCATGCCCTCGGCGCTGTATATCTCGTTCATTATGCCGGCCAGCTCGCGCTCGGTCATGCCCTCGCGAATCGCCTTGAGGCTCTGCTCCATCACGCGGTCGTTGCCGGCGCTGGCCGCGCGCAGCTGCGCCAGCTCGTCGGCGTCCTTGAGCATGCGGCACACGTCCACCGCAGCCGAGCCGTTGACCGGCGTGATGTGCGCCCGCTCCATCAGCGCCAGCAGGAAGCGGCTGGGCCAGTTCTTGTCCACGCCCACCACGCCGCTCACGTCGCGCGCGAGCTGTTCGGTGGGCTCATACCCGTCGTGCAGCACGCACATGTCCAGCCCTTCGACCGGCTCGACCGGGAACAGCGCGTTCACGTACAGCTTCGCGCTCTGAGGCTGCACCAGCAGCGCCAGCATGCGCTCGCCGGGCTCTATGTATATCCCGGTCAGGTAGTAGATGCTCATCGGATCGGACACGACCAGACTGCTCATGCCGCGCTGCGCCATCTGCGCGCGCACATTGTCTATTCTCTCCCAGCGCATATTGCGTTTCCTCCTCGCCCAGGGACGCGTGGCGCGCCCCGATCATACGCGATTTGCCGCTCTTGGGCGGCGCTCAGTTGTACACCTGCATTATGACGCACTTGAGATAGCGCGTCTCGTCCGAACCCAGCAGCACCGGATGATCGCGGCCCTGGCTGCGCAGTTCGATTATGCGCACGCGCCGGCGCGTCTCATACGCCGCCTCGCGCAGTATGTCCACGAACATGTCCGGCGTGACATGCTGCGAACACGAACAGCTCACCAGGTATCCGCCGTCCCGCACCAGCTTCATCGCGCGCAGGTTTATGTCCTTGTAGCCACGCTTGGCGCTTTCGACCATCTTGCGCGACTTG
>CAWVGT010000130.1:0-13400 GCA_963928645.1 Candidatus Fimadaptatus sp. | reverse complement strand
GCGGATGGGATAAGCGCTGAAGGCATCTAAGCGTGAAGCCCACCTCGAGATAAAGATTCCCACAGCGTAAGCTGGTAAGACCCCTTGCAGACCACAAGGTTGATAGGTCAGCGCTGGAAGCGCGGTAACGCGTGCAGGTTGCTGATACTAATAGGTCGAGGGCTTGATCTCGTGTCGAGAGGAAGCGCAGAGGCGAGCGCGCAGCAAAGTTTCTTTCAGGTCAACTCATTGCGGTTGTGCGGTTTTCAGGGTGCGGTCATGCGGGTAATGTTACCCGGCAGGATGTAAGAAGAAGCATCCGATGAAAAACGAAATACGATTTCCGGTGATAATGGCTGAGGGGATCCACCTGTTCCCATCCCGAACACAGAAGTTAAGCCCTCACGCGTCGAAAGTACTTGGCTGGCAACGGCCCGGGAGGATAGATCATCGCCGGATTCTACTGGGAGCCGAGCGGCGAGGCTGTGAGGCTCCCCATTTAAATTGAATACAGTTTTCCGGTGACAATGGCATGAGGGTTCCACCTGTTCCCATCCCGAACACAGAAGTTAAGCCTCATCGCGCCGAAAGTACTGGGCTGGCAACGGCCTGGGAGGATAGGTCGTCGCCGGTTTTGTTTTTGAACATTTTTCCCCCTGCGGTTCACCGCGGGGGTTTTTCGTTAGTCTTATGCACAACGGCTTAAACCGTGAGCAATGACAGAAAAAGTTATCTCGAAAAATCAATACGCGCAAAAGTTATGTGAAACAGATTAAGCTCTGCATTGCCCAAAGCCCGAAATTCCGCCACGGGGCATTTACAACACTCTCAAAAAGCGGTAAAATAAGCAAAACACGGAAAATTCCGGCGCAAGCCGCGTCAGGAGGCTGCCAATATGAAGCAATACGACGCCACCTACAAGACCATACCCAATTTTGACAGCTCGGTACACTTCAACGGTCATGCCGGATACACCGCGCCCGACCTCGAACTGCCGCCCGAACAGCTCGACTGGTGGCGCGACGCCAAGCTGGGCATGTTCATACACTGGGGCCTGTACGCGGTGCCGGGCAAGGGCGAGTGGGAGTACTTCAACGGCAAGTGGAAGCGCGAGGACTATGTCCGGCTGGTGGACGAGTTCAACCCCTCCACCCCACCCGAAGATATAGCCCGCGAATGGCTGGACACCGCGCAGTCCGCCGGCGCGCGCTACGCCGTGATGGTGACCCGCCATCACGACGGCTTTGCGCTCTGGCCCAGCGACGCCAGTTACCTGGGCTTCAATTCCGGCTTGAAGGGCCGGGACTACGTGCGCGCGTTTACAGACGAATGCCACAGGCGCGGCGTATACACCGGGCTGTACTACTCGCCCATGGACTGGCGGTTCGAGGGCTATTTCGATCCGGAGGGCAAGCCCGACAGCGCGCAGGCAATGAAGCGCCAGTGCCATGGCCAGATAGAGGAGCTCACGACCCGCTACGGCCGCGTAGACATAATCTGGTACGACGGCGGCTGGCTTGCGCACCGGGACCACGACGTGGATGCGGCCTGGCTCTGGGATCCGATCGCGCTGTGCCGCCGCGCGCGCGCCAATCAGCCCGGCGTGCTGATGTCGCCGCGCTCGGGCTACATAGGCGACTTCCAGTGCGACGAGGGCGCCCACGCCGTGACCGGCCAGGTGATACCGCTTCCCTGGGAAAAGTGCATGACCACCGGCGAGGCCTGGGGCTATCAGCCCGGCGCCCGCGTGTACGAACCAGAGTTTATAATAAGGATGCTGGCCGACGTGATCTGCCGCGGCGGCAATCTGCTGCTCAACATCGGCCCCGATCCGGACGGCCATGTGCCCGCCGGAGTAAAGGCGCTGTTTGGCGCATTGGGCGAGTTCACCCGCGCCAACGCCGAGGCCATATTCGGCACGCGCGCCGGCATATGGCAGCCTGTAGACGGCGTATACGGCGCGGTGTATCGCGACGACTGCGCGTATCTGCACGTGCTGGACGCCGCCCGGTTCACGGGCATGACGCTGCCGCCGGTGGCCAGCCGGTTCGTCAAGTGCCATACGCTGGGCGGCCGCCAGGTGCCCTTCACACAGTCCGCGGACGGCGTGCGCCTGCACCTGCCCGAGGACGTGGTCGCCAATGCGCCCGCCGACCTGGTGCTCCGGCTGGCCGCCGAAAAGCCGATACGGCTCTGACGCCCGGGCGCGGGTTTGTGCCCGGCGGGCGCTTGAACGCGCGCGGCCGGGGTATATAGTAACCGATGGCATATGCCGCCCCGGCGCGGACGCAGCACTCGCCCGCGCCGGGGCGCTGAGTTTTAGCGGTTCACGCCGCACAGGGAGGAAACGATATGAGCCTTAATTCCACGCCCGCCGCCGCGCGCGTGCACATCGGCCTGTTCGGCCGGCGCAATGCAGGCAAGTCAAGCCTTATGAACGCGCTTACAGGCCAGGACATGGCCATAGTGTCGGACACGCCCGGCACCACCACCGATCCGGTGTCCAAGTCGATGGAGCTGCTGCCGCTGGGCCCGGTAGTGATACTGGACACGCCCGGCCTGGACGACGTGGGCGAGCTGGGCGGCAAGCGCGTGCGCAGGGCGATACAGGCGCTCAACAAGACCGATATAGCGATCGTGGTGGTGGACGCCGCGCAGGGTCCGCAGGCCGAGGAGCAGGAGCTGCTTGAGCGCATAGCGCGCAAGGGCATACCGCATCTGATGGTGTACAACAAGAGCGACGCGCCGGACGCGGTCGTGCCCGCGGGCGCGATCGGCGTGAGCGCGCTGACCGGCGCGGGCGTGGCCGAGCTCCGCGAGCGCATAGCCGCGCTGCGCCTGCCCGAGCCGCCGCGGCTGCTTGAGGGGCTGTGCGCCCCGGGCGACCTGTGCGTGCTGGTCACGCCGATAGACGAATCGGCGCCCAAGGGCCGAATGATACTGCCCCAGCAGCAGGTGATGCGCGACGCGCTCGACTACGGCGCGATGCCGCTGCTGACGCAGCCCGCGCAGCTGCCCGCGCTGCTGGACGCGCTCAAGGCGCCGCCGCGCATTGTCATAACCGACTCGCAGGTGTTTGAGCAGGTCGCGCGCGACGTGCCCGATGACGTGCCGCTCACCTCGTTTTCGATACTGCTGGCGCGCCAGCGCGGCTTCCTGGACGCGGCCGTGGCGGCGGTAAAGCGCCTGGAGTCGCTCGCGGACGGCGACCGGCTGCTGATAAGCGAGGGCTGCACGCATCACCGCCAGTGCAACGACATAGGCACGGTCAAGATACCGCGCTGGCTCGCGCAAAAGACCGGGCGAAAGCTCGAGTTCGCGTTCACCAGCGGCGGCGAGTTCCCGGACGACCTGAAGGGGTACAGCCTGGTCGTGCACTGCGGCGGCTGCATGCTCAACGCGCGCGAGCTGGGCTATCGGATGAACTGCGCGCTCGATCAGGGCGTGCCGTTCATAAACTACGGCATACTGATAGCGGCGCTGCACGGCGTGCTCGAGCGCAGCATACGCCCGCTGGGGCTCAGCGTGCGCGGGTAACCCAATGCCAACATTAACCCCATACTGTCGCCAAACCGGCGCGCTATAATGCTATATATCAATTACTATGCGAGGCAAATGACATGATCGATACGATACTGCTCGACATGGACGGCACGCTGCTGCCGGTGGACAACGACACGTTTACGCATACCTACTTCAAGCTGCTGTGCGCGCGGGTCGCGCCGTACGGTTTCACGCCCGAGGCATTCGTGCGCGGGCTGCGCAGCGGCATGCGCGCGATGATGGCCAACGACGGCACGCGCACCAACCGCGAGGTGTTCTGGGACGACTTTGCAGGGCTGTACGGCGAGCACGCGCGCGAGCTCGAGCCGGTCTGCGACGATTTCTATTCCAGGGAGTTCAACCGGGTGAAGGACATACTGGGCATAGCGGTCGACCGCCGGCCGCTGATAGACGGCCTGCGCGCCAAGGGCTACCGGCTGGCGCTGGCCAACAACCCGATGCTGCCCTCGGTGGGCACGCGCTCGCGGCTGAGCTGGATTGGCCTGCGCCCGGAGGACTTCGCGCTGGTGACGGACTATTCCAACTGCTCGTACTGCAAGCCCAACCTGGGCTACTACGCCCAGATGTGCGAAAAGCTGGGCCGGCGGCCCGAGCAGTGCCTGATGGTGGGCAACAGCGTGGTAGACGACGCGTGCGCGGCGCAGCTGGGCTGTCAGGTGTACCTGATAGACGACAACCTCGAGGGCAGCCTGGACGGCCTGGACGGCGTGATGCACGGCAGCTTCGACAGCTTCTGCGAGTATGCGGCCGCGCTGCCGGCCGTAGAGGGCGTTTGAGCGACATCTGAATGCGGGCGGCCGTTCGACCCGGGGCGCATGCGCCGGGCCGGACGGCCGCGTTGTCGTTGCATCCGCGCAGCCTTCGCGGTTGCTCAGCCTTACGGCCGCCCTGCTGTTGTTGAGGCAGCGCTGCATTGCGGGCAGCGCGGGGCGCTGGGCACGCTGGCTGCTGGAACTGTCGAGGCCGGCGTGCATGCGCTGAGCGCGCGGTCGGCGTGGGGCGTCACTGCGCAAGCCTGGCCGCTCACTGGCCTGCCCGATCCGCCCCGGCGGCTGTGAGCGCTTGAACGGAGCGCCCGCGCAGGGCAAGGCCGCATAGGGCCCGGCGGTGAGCGCCTCGGCCTGCATGCGCGCCGCGCCTAGCGATACTCCGCGCGGCAAGCCCCGCTTCGGTTTGAACCTCGCTGGGCGAGATGCTGCTGATAGCGCCCAACGTCACGCGGGCTTGCGCGCCAATCCCAGCTCGATCGTGTCGTCCAGCGCAAAGTAGCCGCCGTGGCGGTTTATCGCGGCTTCGACTTCGCGCATGAATCCGGTGCGCTCGGCCTCGGCCAGCACGATGTGGTCGGAGTAGGTGCCCAGCAGCGCGACGTACTCCTGCGCGCTGAACACGCGCCGGCGCCGGTAGATGTGGTACTCGATGTCGCAGAAACCGTACTTGGCGGCGAGTTGCGCGCGCGCCTGCGCGGCCTGGGCGGTATACGGCTGGCCGAGCCTGTTGCCGGGCATGTAGCGGGCGTAGGCGCGCTGTATGTCCGCGTTCAGCTCCGCATCCTCGGGTGCGGGGTAGGGATGATTGGCGAACCGCGCGAACGCCCCGCCGGGCTTCAGCGCGCGGAACACCTTCTGATAGCCCTGCTGCTCGGGCACCCAGTGGAACGCCGTGGCCGAGTAGGCCAGCTCGAACGCGCCCTCGGGCAGCGCGCAGTCCTCGAACCGGGCCACCAGCACCTCAAAGCCGGGATAGCCGGCGAAGTTGTGTCGCGCCAGCGCGGCCAGCTGCGCGCCCGGCTCGACCGCGGTCACTCGGCAGCCGGCGTCGAGTATGGGCCGCGTCGCCTGACCGGTGGCGATGCCTATCTCGAGCGCGCGGCTGCCCGCGCCAAGCGGCATGTACTCGAATATGTCGCGGTACAGCGCAGCCACATACGTGGGGCGCCAGCGGTCGTACGCCGCCGCCTGCGTGTCGAATGTCCAGCCCAGACCGGGTGTGATTGCCAATCTGATCACCTTCCCTCGTGCAAAATGAACCAGTATTATAACATGAAACGAATGAAATGTCAAATGAAATGCGAGGACTTACGGCGGCCCGCGGGCGCGCCTTGCAGCCGCGGGCCTCTTGCACGCCATACAAGCCCGCGCCGGCCAGGCCTGACAACCGCTTCACCAGCAGACAAGTCACACATGAGGTTAACTCGGATTGGCAAAACGTGCAATATTTTACGAATTCGCGCCAGCTCGATTGACAGAAACCGCGCGCGATGCTATACTTTGCCCGACAACTGAATAATGAGGGTCTGGTTCCGCGCCACGCGCGCGGATTAAAAGGGAAACCGGTGCAAATCCGGTACAACGGCCATTACTGTATTTGGCGATACGGGCGGCAGATGCCATTGGTGCAAACCGAGAAGGCGTCGCCCGGGCGAGGAGCGCGCCATAAGTCAGGAGACCTGCCGGCCTTCATGGGGCTTGAGCCCCGCTCGGTACTTGATTCTTGGGCGATGAAGAATTCAGGCCGGCGTCCGCCAGCGGTTACTGGCGGAGCTTGCGCGCTTCTTCGCTGGTCGAAGGGCGCTTTTTTTCGCCGCCCGCACCATGTGTGAGGAGGGTTAACCATGAGGAAACTTACTGCTCTGCTGCTCGCGCTCGTACTGGCGCTGTGTGCGCTGCCGGCACTGGCGGACGAATCGACCGGAACCGCGTCCGTGACCCAGACGTCCGTAGAGGACTTTGCCGGCCTTGAGTACGCCGGCTCGATGGAGCTGGACTACGCCAACCAGTTCCGCGTCGACTACTACGAGGGCGGCTACAGCCTGATAACGCTGGCCGACGGCGCGCAGGTGCTGGTCGTGCCCGAGGGCGCGGCGACGCCCGAGGGCCTGGACGCGGCCGTGATAGTCGTCAACCAGCCGGTCAGCGACATGCTGATATCGTCCACGCCGACCACCTCGCTTATAAACGCCATGGGCCGGCTGGATGCCATCAGGTATACGACCAACGACCTGGACAGCTGGTACATAGACGAGGTCAAGGCTGCGATGGAGGCGGGCGAGCTGACCTACATAGGCAGCTATAAGGAGCCCGACTTCGAGCAGCTGGCCGCCGAGCCGCCGACGTTTTCGGTGTTCTCGACGATGCTGGACAGCGTGCCCGACGTAGCCGACAAGCTGGACGAGCTGGGCATAAAGTACATACGCGACCTGGCGACCTACGAGGATCATCCGCTGGCGCGCGTGGAGTGGATCAAGCTGTACGGCGTGCTGCTGGGCGATCAGGAGGCCGCGCAGGCCGCGTATGCGGAGCAGAAGCAGCTGGTCGATTCGCTGGGCGAGGTCGCGACCGGCAAGAGCTGCGTCATGTTCTACATCACCTCCAAGGGCACGCTGCACGTGCGCAACGGCTCGGACTACATGGCGCGCATGCTGGAGCTGGCGGGCGGCGAGTACGCGCTGAGCGACTTCAACCCCGACCAGACCGGCGCCGAGCAGATGGAGCTGGAGGAGTTCTATTCGCGCGCGGCCGACGCCGACTACATAATCTACATCTGGAGCCTGGGCGGCAAGCCCGAGACCATGGCCGACTTCACCGCCAAGTGGGAGCTGCTGAGCGAGTTCAAGGCCGTAAAGGACGGCAATGTCTACTGCACCACACCCGACTACTTCCAGATAACCAACACCCTGGGCGACATGATAGTCGACATGAACACTATGCTGACCGGCTCGGACGCGCCCATGGAGTACCTGTTTAAACTGCAATGAGCGATAGGACTTTGGGGATCGTGCGCGTGCAGCTGGTATTCATACTGCTGCTGGCGGCGTGCGTGCTGCTGCTCGTGTTGAACGCCAACACGGGCAGCGTGCGCATTGCGCCGCTCGACGTGCTCAGGATAGTGCTGCTGCGCGCGGGCGAGGGCACCAGCGATTACAACGTGCTCTGGAAGATACGGCTGCCGCGGCTGCTGGCGGCGGCGCTGCTGGGCGGGGCGCTGTCGGTGTCGGGCTTTCTGCTGCAGACGTTCTTCCGCAACCCTATCGCAGGGCCGTACGTGATGGGCATATCGTCGGGCGCCAAGATGTGCGTGGGGCTGGTTACGATATTCATGCTCAAGCAGGCGGGCGGCATGCCGTTTTACGTGACCATGCTGGCGGCGTTCGGCGGGTCGATGCTGTGCACCGGGCTTGTGCTGCTGTTTGCGCGGCGCATCCACAGCATGGCGATGCTGCTGGTGGTGGGCATAATGGTGGGCAACATCTGCTCGGCGGTCACGGACTTCATGATATCGTTCGCGGCCGAGAGCGAGATCGCGAACCTCACGGCGTGGTCGCTGGGCAGCTTTTCGGCGATATCCTGGCAGAACCTGAACGTGACGGCGGCGGTGATAGCGGTCACGCTGGTCGCGGTGTTCCTGATGAGCAAGCCGATAGGCGCGTTCGCGCTGGGCGAGGGCTACGCGCAGAGCATGGGCATAAACGTGAAGGCGTTCCGGATGCTGCTGATACTTGCGTCCAGCCTGCTGTCGGCGTGCGTGACTGCGCTGGCGGGCCCGATATCGTTTATAGGCATCGCGGTGCCGCAGATAACCAAGCTGCTTATGCGCACCGCGCGGCCGCTGGTGATAATACCGGGCACGTTCCTGTGCGGCGCGGTGTTCTGCATGATGTGCGACCTGATAGCGCGCACGGCGTTTGCGCCGACCGAGCTGGCGATAAGCTCGGTCACGGCGGTTTTTGGCGCGCCGGTGGTGATATACCTGATGGCGCGGCGCAAGGGGGCGAGGTAGATGTACGAATTCACGGCGCGCGGCCTGAGCGTGGGCTACGACGGCCGGGCGCTGATACGCGATATAGACATTCAGCTCGGCCAGGGCGAAATACTGACGCTGATAGGCCCCAACGGCTCGGGCAAGTCCACGATACTCAAGACGGTAACCCGCCAGCTGGCCCTGATATCGGGCGCGGTGTACCTGGGCCGCGACGAGCTGGGCCGGCTGAGCTATCGAGAGCTGTCCACGCGCATGTCGGTGATGCTGACCGAGCGCATCGCGCCGGAGCTGATGACCTGCTTTGACGTGGTAGCGTCGGGGCGGTATCCGTACACCAACCGGTTCGGCCAGCTGACGCCGCGCGACCGCGAGATAACGATTGAGAGCCTGGCGCGGGTGCGCGCGCTGGAGCTCAGCGAATGCGACTTCAACCGGCTTAGCGACGGCCAGCGCCAGCGCGTGCTGCTGGCGCGCGCGATCTGCCAGCAGCCGCGCATAATGGTGCTGGACGAGCCCACGTCGTATCTGGATATACGCCACAAGCTGGAGCTGCTGGACATACTGATCGACATGGCGCGCGCGCAGGGCATATCGGTAGTGATGTCGCTGCACGAGATCGACCTGGCCGCCAAGGTCAGCGACCGGGTGCTGTGCGTAAAGGGCGACTACATAGCGCACGCGGGCACGCCCGACGAGATATTCCGCGACGAGCTGATAGCCGAGCTGTACGGGCTGGAGCCGGGCGCGTACAACGCGGTGTTCGGCAGCGTGGAGCTGCGCCGGCCCGAGGGCGCGCCGCGCGCGTTCGTGCTGGCGGGCGCGGGCGCGGGCACGCCGGTGTTCCGGCGGCTGCAGCGGCTGCGGGTGCCGTTTGCGGCGGGCATACTGCCGCGCAACGACGTGGACTGGGCCACCGCGCGCCAGCTCGCGGGCGAGCTGGTGGAGCTGCCGGCGTTCGGCGCGGTGGACGATGCGGCGCTTGCGCGGGCGCGCGCCGCGCTGGACGCGTGCGGGCGGCTGGTGCTGACCGGCGCGCCGCTGGCGGGCGGGTGCGCGCGCGCGGCCGAGCTGGCGGAATATGCGCGCGCGCGGGCGCTGCCGGTGCTGAGCGGCGCGCCGGGCGAGCTGGAGGCGCTGGCGGGCGGTGCCGCGCCGGGCGAGGGCGCGGCGGCCAGCTGAGGCCGTGCGCAGGTCAAACTGCAGGGAGGTGTTTGTATGCAGCCTATGGACATAGAGCGGCGCAGCATGGAGATAATCGAGAGCGAACTCGATCGCGAGCTGCCCGCGGACATAAAGCCTATAGTAAAGCGCGTGATACACGCCAGCGCCGACTTCTCGTACGCCGACACGCTGCACTTTACGCCGGGCGTGATCGAGTACGCGCGCGGGCTGATGCGGCGCGGCGCGAGCGTGATAACCGACACCAACATGGCGCTGGCGGGCATAAACAAGGCCGCGGCGGGCAAGCTGGGGCTGCGCCTGGACTGCTTCATGGCGGTAAAGAGCGTGGCGCTGGAGGCGGCCGAGCGCGGGGTCACGCGCGCGACGGTGTGCATGGAGCGCGCGCTGGCGCTGGACGGGCCGCGCATACTGGTGTGCGGCAACGCGCCCACGTTCCTGATGCCGCTGCTGGATACGCCGCCCAGGTCGGACGTGGTGGTCATAGGCGTGCCGGTGGGCTTTGTGAACGTGTGCGAGGCCAAGCAGCGCCTGTGGGAGAGCGGCGTGCCGTGCATAACGGCGCTGGGCCGGCGTGGCGGCAGCAACATCGCGGCGGCGATAGTCAACGCGCTGATGTACGGCATGGAAGGGGTGCGCGCATGAGGATAATGATCGCGGGCACGCACTCGGGCTGCGGCAAGACGACGCTTACGCTGGCGCTGATGGCGGCGCTGCGGGCGCGGGGGCTGCGCGTGGCGCCGTTCAAGACCGGGCCGGACTACATAGACCCGGGGTTCCACGCGGTGGCGTGCGGCCGGCCCTCGCACAACCTGGACGCGCACCTGCTCGACTGGGAGACGATAAACTACCTGCTGGGCCACTACGGCGCGGACGCCGACATATCGATCATAGAGGGCGTGATGGGGTTTTACGACGGGCGCGACGCGGTGAGCCTGGAGTGCTCGAGCTACGAGCTGGCGCGGCGCACGCGCACGCCGGTGCTGCTGGCGGTGGACGCGGCGGGCGGCGCGGCGAGCGTGGCGGCGCAGGTGCTGGGCTTTGCGCGGCTGGCGCCCGACAACACCATCGCGGGCGTGATAGTCAATCGCGTGTCCTCGCGCACACACTTCAACCTGGTGCGCGACGCGGTCATGCACTACACCGGGCTGCCGTGCGTGGGCTACATGCTCAAGGACGCCGAGCTGAACCTGAACAGCCGACATCTGGGCCTGGTGCCGGCAGAGGAGCTGCCCGAGCTGCGCGCGCAGCTTGAGCGCGCGGCGGCGCTGGCGCGCGAGGGCATAGACCTGGACGAGGTGCGCGCGATAGCCGCGACTGCGCCCGAGCCGGACGCGCGCGAGTGCGCGATGACGCGCTGGCTGGCGGCCAACCCGGGCGCGCTGGGCGGCCTGCGCATAGGCGTGCCGCGCGACGCGGCGTTCAGCTTCTACTATCAGGCCAACCTGGACGCGCTTGAGTGCGCGGGCGCGGCGCTGGAGCGGTTCTCGCCGCTGGACGACGCGGCGCTGCCCGGGCGGCTGGACGCGCTGTACATTGGCGGCGGCTTTCCGGAGGTGTTTGCGCAGCGGCTGGAGGCCAACGCGGCCATGCGCGCGTCGGTGCGCGCGGCGCTTGAGGGCGGACTGCGCTGCTATGCGGAGTGCGGCGGGCTGATATACCTGTCCGAGCGCGTGGACGGGTGCGCCATGGTCGGGTTCATGCCGGTTGAATGCCGCATGACCGACCGGCTGCAGCGGTTCGGTTACGTCACGGTGCGCGGCCTGGGCGGGCTGGAGTTCCCGGCGCACGAGTTCCACCACGCGCTGGCGACGCCCACCGGCGAAGTGGACTGCGAGTTCGAGGTGACGCGCGCGGGCGGCCAGGGGCAGTGGCGCTGCGGCTACAGGCGGGGCAATGCGCTGGCGGGCTTCCCGCATATACACTTCTGGTCGCAGCCCGAGGTCATGGCGCGGCTGTTGGGGCGCTGAGCAGCAGGCGGGCCTGCTGAGGCGGCGTGCGTTGGGCGGAGGTTGTGGTGGTTGCATATGCAGCGGCGCGCGAACTGCAAATGCGCAGTTAAGCGAGGCCGGGCGTTGGTTCGAGCAAAGCGCGACGTTCAGGGCAGAAGTTGTAGTGACTGCCGATGTATCGGTGTGTGAATTGCTAATATGCATAACGAGGCCGGGCGTTGGCTTGAGCAGAGTGCAGTGCGCAGGGTGGAGGCTATAGTGAATGTCGATGTATCTGTGTGGGAACTGCAAATGTGCCGTTAAGCGTGGCTCGGCGTTAGCTCGAGCAAAGCACTGTGCGCTGGAAAGAGGCTGAAACGACTGCTGATTTATCGGTGTGAATTGCAAGCGTGCAGTTAACGAGGCCGGGCGTTGGCTTGAGCAGATCGCGGTGCGCAGGGTAGAGGTAGTAGTGACCGCCGATGTATCGGTGTGTGAATTGCAAACGTGCAGTTAGCGAGGCCCGGCATTATCTTGAGCAGAGCGCTGCGCACAGGGTGGAGATTGTGGCGACTGCCGATGTATCGGTGTGCGAACCGTAAATGTGCAGTTGGAAGCGGCCCGGCGTTAGCTTGAGCGGAACGCTGCGCACAGGGCGGGGGTCGTAGCGACTGCCTATGCAGCGGCGCGCGAACTGCAAATGCGCAGATGTACGTGGTCCGGCGTTAGCTCAAGCAAAGCGCTGCGTCGACAGGGCGGGCCGACCGGCACTGCAGCCACGCGGCCAGGACTGTGTGCAAGCGCGGCCGGGCGCAGATCAGACCGGCGCGGCAAGCGCTGCGCATGGGCCGACCGATATGCTCGACCTGCCCGCCGACGCGGGCGGCAAAACACAGTGGGAGGACGAATATATGCAGCACGGCGGCAACGTATGGCAGGGCGAAGACCCGGCGCGGTGGCTGGACTATTCAGCGAACCTGCGCCCGGAGGGCATGCCGGCCTGGGTGCGCGAGTGCATGGCGCGCGGCCTGACCGACGCGCGGTACTATCCCGACCTGGCGATGCGCGGCGCGCGTCGGTCGCTGGCGGAGTTTGCGGGCGTGCCCGAGGAATGCCTGCTGCCTACGGCGGGCGGCATCGCGGCGATAGACCTGGCGTGCGCGCTGGCGCCGGGACGGGTGTTGATAATGCCACCGACGTTTGGCGAGTACGTGCGCCGGGCGCGCGCGCACGGCCATGATACGGCGGTGTACGCGGGCGAGGGCAGCCGCGCGTGGGGCGAGCTGGCGCGCGGCGGCTTCGGCCCGGTGGAGACTGAGCTGCGCGCGGGCGACACGCTGTTCGTGTGCAACCCGAACAATCCGACCGGCGGGGCGTTGACGCGCGCCGAGGTGCTGGCGCTGGCCGCATATGCGCGCGAGCGCGGGGCCAACCTGGTCGTGGACGAGGCGTTCATCGACTACTGTCCCGAGCTGAGCGTGCGCGCCGAGGCAGCGCGGGGCGGGCTGCCGCTGATGGTCGCGGCGTCGCTGACCAAGGTGCTGGGCGTGCCGGGCGCACGGCTGGGGTACATGGTCGCAGACGCGCAGCAGATCGAGCGCGCACAACGGCTGGCGCTGCCCTGGGCGCTCAACAGCTGCGCCGCGCGCATCGCCGAGGGTGTCGCCGCGCATGCGCAGGACATCACGGCGGACTGCGCGCGCAACGTCAGCCGGCGCCAAGCGTTCGCGCGGGAGCTGACGGCGCTGGGCGTACATGTGTATCCGTCGCATGCGAACTTCCTTTTATTGCGGCTGGAGTGCGGCGCGGCCGGCCCGGCGAGGTATCTGAAGCAAAACGGCATACTCACGCGCGACTGCGCGTCGTTCGGCGTGCTGGATGATCGCCACATGCGCATAGCCGTCAAGACCGAGGCCGAGAACCGGCGCTTCGTGGATGCGCTGCGCCGGGCGCTTGTCAACGCCTGACCGCACGCAGCCCGATGTG
>CAWVGT010000129.1:0-8807 GCA_963928645.1 Candidatus Fimadaptatus sp. | reverse complement strand
ATGCGCAGCCACCTCTGCTACGACTACGCCTACGACATAGCGCTGCACCACCACGAGCGCTGGGACGGCCGCGGCTACCCGGACGGGCTGGTGGGCGACCGCACGCCGATATGGACGCAGGTGGTGGCGCTGGCCGACGTATACGACGCGCTGTCCAGCAAGCGCTGCTACAAGGACGCCTATCCCAGCGATATGGCCGTGAAGATGATACTGGACGGGCAGTGCGGCGCGTTCAACCCGCGCCTGATTCGCTGCTTTGAGGATGCGGAGCCCGATTTGAGACGACTTTACGCACGCGGGGAGGAATAATCTATATGGACAACTCGCTCAAAGAGCAGCTGGCGTCCGCCGGCATAGACGTCGACGAGGCGCTCGCGCGCTTCATGAACAACGAGGCACTTTTGCTCAAGTACCTGAAGCGCTTTGCGACCGACGGCAATCGCGCCGCGCTCCAGGCCGCGCTCCAGGCCGACGACGCTCAGGCCGCGTATGCCGCGGCGCACACGCTCAAGGGCGTGACCGGCAACCTGTCGATGCGCCGGCTGTACGCGGCGACATGCGAGGTCGTAGAACCGCTGCGCGCGGGCGACGTGGCGGGCGCGGCCGCGAACATGGCCGCGCTGGACGCCGCGTACCGCGCCGTGATCGACGCGCTGGCGCGCCTGTGAAGCGCAGCGCACTGTGCGCAGGGCCGGTATGCCCATGGCCAACCGCATTGGGCGGCGTGGCCGTTGAGCGGCCGCGGCCCAGGCGGAGCTTTGCGGAATCAGGTTTTTACAGCAGTAAGCCCGTGCCGCGCTATGGTATGCGTGGCACGGGCTCAGTCTATTGACAAAGTATGCCGCACGCGGTCTGCCTGTCCAAGCGTGCTACAGCAGTCTGCAAAACGCGCAAATCAAAGCGGAATACAGCCTGTTCAGATCTGTTTTGCAAAATCGCCAATAGTATATTTCAAAAACCAATTTAGAGTAGACCGGCTGTACAGCCGCCAGGGTTTGACAACGGGCTGTCTGTTTTCACATAATCGCCCGCAGGCAGGCCCGTTCTGCGCTGGTAAAGCAGGCGCTGTCAAGACGGCTGTTGCGCGCGCTGTTGGCTGGAACGACATGCACGCAAACTCGACCAGGTTCCCTGACTTTTGCGCAATGCCATTACCGACAGCTCCATCTACGGCATAGCCGCGTCGCACGCAACAGCTTGCGCGGCGCGGTCAGTATATCGGCATAGCGGAACACAAGTCTGTCAGCCTCATTATGGAACGGCACCGGCACACGCTGCCCGCATATGCCCGACCTGGCCCCGCAATACAGGCGGCAGCATTCCAACTATGCAGACTGTACAGACCCTGGTGAACGACTCCCCCTCCGCCTGCGATGCCGCGCGCTGGGGCACGCTGCTTTGCCGCCGCTCCATGCGCAAGGCGCGATAGCCGCGAGCCGCGATTGCACGCATGCGTGCAATTCAGACCGCTGACAAACCTGGGCGGTTTGACAGCCGGTTTTACTGCAAACAAATGTTTGCGATATCGTACCGACGATTATGCAAAGTCAATCTGATACAAGCGGCGTTGCACATGATTTTGCATGTTTGGCCCGCCAGCGTCGCATGTTCGGCCAAACAGACCGGATGCGGCATACTTTGTCAACAGACTGGATTGCACACATGCGTGCAATTGCTTCGCAAAGCCGGGCACAACGCGCCCACACAATGCCAGACCTGCCCTGCCCCGCGCAGCCGCCGCCCGCGCATATCACGGCCGCGCGATCATGATGACATGCGCGCCCCGCGCCAGCGCGGGCAGCACCTTCTCAGTCACGCCGCCGGCGTCGCCCGAGTCCTTCGACACCACGACCGCTATGTACAGCATGGCGTACAGCGCCGCGTTGAACTCGCGCGTGAACGGGCCCTGCATCGCTATAACATGGCCCGGCGGCAGCCTCAGCGCCTCGCACTGCGCCAGCACCCGCGCCGTGGGCAGCACCCGCGCGTACAGCCGCTCCTTTGCCACCCGCGCTGCGTACTCGCCCAGCGTGTGGCTGCCGGTCGTCAGCAGCACATTGCCCTGCGTGCGCGCCAGCGCCTCGGCCGCCGCGCGCGCGTCGGATACCCACTCCACGCACTCGCGCCAGCCGTCGCTCGCGTCGACGGGGCGCTCCATGCGCACCCGCTCAATGCCCAGCTGCGCGCAGCAGCGCCTTATGTTTTCGGTGACGTTCACCGCAAACGGGTGCGTCGCGTCTATAACGCGCGCCGGCCGCTCGCGCTCAAACAGCGCCCGCATGCCCGCCTCGTCCAGCGCGCCCACGCGGCAGCGCACGCCCGCGGGCATCAGCGCCCGCGCGTATTCACTCGTCACGCATACCAGCAGCGCCTCGCCGCGCGCCAGGTACTCGCCCGCCAGCGCGCGGCCCTCCGACGTGCCCCCAAACAGTATGTCCATGCGCGCCTCCCCGTCAGAACTCTATGCCGCTGCGCGCGTGCACGCCCGCGTCGTATGGGTGGCGGCGCTTCTCTATCTCGCTCACGTAGTCGGCGCGCGCCCTGAGCGACTCGGGCGCGTACCGGCCGGTCACCACCACCTCGCCGCAGTTCAGCGCTATATCGATCAGCCGCCACATGTCC
Source organism: Candidatus Fimadaptatus sp. (assembly GCA_963928645.1). Classification (GTDB taxonomy): domain Bacteria; phylum Bacillota; class Clostridia; order Christensenellales; family Aristaeellaceae; genus Fimadaptatus. The sequence goes on along the minus strand of CAWVGT010000129.1, from coordinate 6,185 downwards.
TGCTCGCTCACCAGCCCCAGCTGCGTTGCAATCGCCAGCTCGTCCAGCACGATCAGCGCGGGGCGCTCGCGCGCTATCAGCTCGCACAGCTCGCTAAGCGCCCGGCCCTGCTGCGCGCATGCCTCCTCGCGCTCCTCGGGCGTCATCTTGAACGTGAACTTGGCTATCGGCGGCGCCGCGTACACGTTTGCGCCGCTCAACTGCCTGAGCGCCGCCAGCTCGCCCGAGCGTCCGGTCTTCATGAACTGCGCTATCAATACGCGCCGGCCATGGCCCAGCGTGCGCAGCGCCAGGCCCATCGCGGCCGTGGTCTTGCCCTTGCCCTCGCCCGTGTACAGGTGTAAAAGGTTCAGCCCCTCGCCCATCTGCCCTCATCCTCCCTCATTCTCGCACTCATGCCCAGCGGCGCGCCGGCGCCGTCGATGAACAGCGCGTCCACCTCGCACGCCCCGCGCACCCGCGCCTGGCAGTACTCGCTCGCGCTGTCGGCCATCAGCGCCCACACGCCCGCATACCCGGCCGCCGCGACCGCGCGCATGGCGGCCTCGGTCGTCGCGCACGCGCGCACCTCGCGCGCCAGCTCACCCGGCGCGCCCATCAGCGCCAGATGCGCCATTATCGCCTCGCGCCGCGCGTCGCCATAGCTGCTGTGCGTCTGCATCGCGCCCGCCGCGACCTTGGCCAGCTTGCCCGGGTGGCCCGCCAGCAGCAGCCGCCTGAACCCCAGCCCGGCCGCCGTGTCCAGCGCAAAGCCCACGTAGTTGCTGATCTGCGCCGCGCACAGCCCCGGGTACAGCCCCGCCAGCGCGCGCTCGCCCTGGCTGCCGAACACCAGCGCCAGCGCATCCAGCCCGCGCGCACGGCGCATGCGCAGCTCGAGCGCTATCGACTCGGTCAGCGCCTGCTCGCTCATCGGGCGCACCACGCCGGTCGTGCCCAGCACCGACAGCCCGCCCGCGATCCCCAGGCGCGGGTTGAACGTGCGCGCCGCCAGCTCCGCGCCGCCGGGTATCGCGACCGTCACGCGCGCCGCCCGGGTCGGGTATACGCTGCGCACCGCCCGCGCTATCATGGCGCGCGGCACCGGATTGATCGCCGGCTCGCCCACCGGCAGCTTGAGCCCGGGCCGCGTCACCACGCCCACGCCCTCGCCCGCCGCGAACTCTATCGGCCCGTCGCCCGCGCCCAGCTCCACGCGCGCGCGCACCTCGCAGCCATCCGTCACGTCCGGATCGTCGCCGGCGTCCTTTATAACGCCGCACTCGTACGCGGCGCGCGGCACTACGTCCGCCGCAAACACCCGCCCCTCGGGCAGCGTGAGCGCCACCTGCGCCGGGCATGCGCCGTCCCGCCGCCATATGCAGCTCGCTAGCGCCGCAGCCGCCGCGCAGCTGCCCGTCGTAAAGCCCTCTCTCATACTTGCACCTCCCCTGCGCGGCCGCTCATTCCGGGCGCCAGTCGGCCGATATCACAAACACCGGGTTGAGCGCCTTAAACATGTCGTAGTGCCCGACGCGCTCCAGCCGGCTGACCGCGAGCTGCACCGCGCGCAGCCCATGCCAGCGCTCCAGCGCTCCCATCAGCGCCGACGCGCTCTGCAGCGTGACCGCGTTGCCGACCAGCCGCACCGCCGCGCCGCGCGCTTCGACGTGCGCCACGACTTCGGCAATCGCGGGCCCGCAGCCGCCCACGAATACATGCGTGGGCGCGGGCAGCTCATACAGCGCGCCGGGCGCCGCGCCGCGCACCAGCGTCAGATTCTGCACGCCGAATCGCCGCGCGTTGGCCTCGATCAGCTCCTGCGCCGCCGGGTCGCGCTCAATCGCGTACACCGCGCCCCAGGGGCACAGCCGCGCGCACTCCACCGACACGCTGCCGGTGCCCGCGCCCACGTCCCACACCACCGCATCGGCGCTCAGCCGCAGCTCGGCCAACGCCAGCGCGCGCACCTCGCGCTTGGTCATGGGCACGCTGCCGCGCACGAACGCCTCGTCGGGCAGGCCCAGCTCCAGCGGCTGCGGCCGCGCGCCGGGGTTGTATATGCGCACCATGCACAGCGCGTCGTACTCGCCGCGCTCCACGTCGGCCAGCCCGCCGCGCGTCACGCGCTCTTCAGGATACGACAGCCGCTCGCCCACGGCGAGCTCCACGCCCTCCAGCCCGCCCGCGCGCAGCGCCGCGCAGACCCAAGCCGGCCCGTGCGCCGCGTCGCAGAACAGTATCGTAGATTCGTGCGCGCGCGCTGCGGCCACCAGCGCGTCAGGCGGCAGCGCCCGGCCGTGCGCGCTGAGCACGCGCGCCGCCTGCCAGCTCTCGCCCAGCCGCGCGCAGAACTCCTGCAGCGCGCTTATGCCAGGCACCGCGCGCAGGTTCTCGCGGCCCAGCCGCGCCGCCAGCGCAGGCAGCAGGCTGTACACGCCGGTATCGCCCGACACCAGCACCGCCACGCGCGCGCCCGCCCGCCAGTCGCGCTCGATCTGCGCCAGCGCCGCGCCCAGCGGCTCCAGCGGCGCGAGCCTTTCGGGCGCGACCAGTCCGGCATGGCGCCGCGCCGCGTAGACCCGGTCTGCGCGTGCCAGTTCATACTCTGCTCGCCGCGTGAGGCCGTCGGGCGCGCCCGGGCCCACGCCTATTATCGTCACATTGTCCATCTGCCGCTCCTGACTGCCCGGACATTGCGGGCCGGTATTGTAGTTGATTTGCCGCATTACTACCGGTCATGCGCACGCGCGGCATGACCTGTGCGTCTCGCGCGAACCTGCCGGCGCGCAGGGCGGTTTGGCCCGCATGGCCCAGCTTTGATTATGTGCGCGTCACTGTATTGCGCGTTATTGTCGACTCCGCCGCCTTCGTCCACGCCCAATTGGCAGCGCACATATCGCCATTGCGCGATTTACCGTCGCAACCGTCTGATAGATGTGCAAAGTTTTGCAGGCCGGTATTGCGTTGGTTTGCTGCACAACCGCGAGTCGCGTGCGGGCGCGTTGCGAATCGCATGTGTTTACAGCGCTGCTCGCCGCGGCACAGGGGGGTTGGCCTGCTCAGGCCGGCTTTGCTTATGTGCGCGTTTGCGCATGCTTCACCGTATTGCGCGGTATTGTCGACTCCGCCGCCTTCGTACACGCCTAATATGCGGCACACATATCGCCCTCGCGCGATTTCCGTCGCAACCGTCTGATAGATGTGCAAAGTTTTACTGGCCGGTATTGCGTTGGCTTGCTGCACAGCCGCGAGTCGCGTGCGGGCGCATTGCGAATTGCATGTGTTTACAGCGCTGCTCGCCGCGGCACAGGGGAGGTGGCCTGCTCAGACCGGCTTTGCTTATATGCGCGTTTGCGCATGCTTCACCGTATTGCGCGGTATCGTCGACTCCGCCGCCTTCGTACACGCCTAATATGCGGCACACATATCGCCCTCGCGCGATTTTACCGTCGCAGCCGACTGATAGATGCGCGAAATATAGGCCTGTCCCCTTACATGTTCGCCATACATCACACAAACCTACCCCACAGCCAGCGCAACCAGCGCGATCATGAGCACCAACAACCCGCTCGCAACGAACATGAGCCAGTTGGTGCGATCGATGTCCTCCGGCTCCGGCTCGCGCAGCGCGTCGCCTATCGTGGGCTTTTCGACGGGCTTGCCGAAGTACATGTGCGTGCCGCCCAGCTGTATGCCCAGCGCGCCCGCGGCTGCGGCCTCGCTCCACGCGCAGTTCGGGCTCTTGTGGTTGGCATGGTCGCGGCGCACCGTGGCTATCGCGCGCGCGGCGTCCAGCCGCGTCAGCCACGCCGCGACGCACATCAGCGCCGCGCACAGCCGCGCCGGCAAATACCCCAGCACGTCGTCCAGTCGTGCGCTCGCCCAGCCTATGTCGCGGTACTTCTCGTCCATATACCCCACCATCGAGTCCAGCGTAGACGCCGCCTTGAAGCCCATCAGCAGCACCGGCCCGCCCAGCGCGCCGTATATCAGCGGCGATATCACGCCGTCGGTGGTGTTCTCGGCTATCGTCTCGACCGTCGCGCAGATTATCTCCCGCGCGCTCAGCGAGCCGGTGTCGCGCCCCACTATGCGCGCCACCTGTTTGCGGCCGGCCTCCACGCCGCCCTCGGCCAGCGCGCGCTTTACGCCCCGGCCCTCGTGCGCCAGGCAGCGCGCCGACAGCCCCAGCCAGCTGACTATCGCCATGCCCGCCAGCAGCGGCCAGCGCCCCGCAAGCGACAGCAGCCACAGCACGGCCCCCGTAACCAGCATCGTCAGCAGCACCGTCGACGCCGTGAGCCACACCGCGCCCCGCCGCAGATCGCCGCCGCGCGCGCGCAGCCGTCGCTCGCACCAGCTGATGTACCTGCCTATGAACCTGACCGGGTGCGGAAACCACTCGGGATCGCCTATCGCCATGTCCAGCGCGCAGCCTATCAGCAGCGCGATTATATAGTCCGGCATGTCATTCCTCCCCGCGCTATGCGATATATGCGCTCCATGTCGACGCTGGCGCGCACAATCGCGGCGATGCGGTCGAACTCGCGCTCGCGGTACTCGTCCATCGTCAGCGCCTCGCCACCCTGCGCGTCCAGGCCCCGCCGCGCGCGCGCCCGGTCGCGCAACGCCCGCCACAGCGCGCCGTTGTCGAACAGCCCGTGCACATAGCTGCCCAGCACGTTGCCCTGCGGATTGGTCACGCCGTCCAGCTCGCCGCGCACGTACAGCCACGGCCGGCACTCCGAGTGGAATTCGTTCACGCCGGCGTGTATCTCGTAACCGTCGACGTTCACGCCATCCAGCGCGGCCAGCCAGCCGGACACGGCGCGTATCTCGCCCTCCGCCTGCACCGTGGTCTTTTCGTCGCGGAACACCACGTCCATGTCCAGCAGCCCCAGCCCCGCGACCTCGGGCACGCGCGACTCGACGTGGTTCGGATCGCGCAGCCGGTTGCCCAGCATCTGATAGCCGCCGCATATGCCCACGACCAGCCCGCCCGCGCGCGCATGGCGCACTATCGCGGCGTCGATGCCGCGCGCGCGCAGCTCGAGCAGATCCTCTATCGTGTTCTTGGTGCCGGGCAGTATTATCACGTCCGCGCCCTCGAGCTCGCGCGCGGTCGCGGCGTACCGCACCCTCGCGCCGCCCGCCAGCGTCAGCGCCTGGAAGTCGGAGAAGTTCGATATGTGGCCCAGCCGCACCACGGCCACGTCTATGTCGCCGCTGCCCGACACGCGCTCGAGCCGCTCGGTCACGCTGTCCTCGTCCTCCAGCTCCACGTCCATCCACGGCACCACGCCCAGCACCGGCACGCCTATGCGCTCCTCGAGCATCCTGAGCCCGGGCTCGAGTATCTTGACGTCGCCGCGGAATTTATTGATTATAACGCCCTTTACGCGCGCGCGCTCGTCGTCCTCCAGCAGCATGACCGTGCCCAGCAGCGACGCAAACACGCCGCCCAGGTTGATGTCGCCCACCAGTATCACCGGCGCGTCGGCGGCCTTGGCCATCGACATGTTCACGATATCGCCCTCGCGCAGGTTAATCTCGGCGGGCGAGCCCGCGCCCTCTAGCACCACGAAGTCGACGTCGCGCTCCAGCTCGTCGTAGGTCTGCTTGACCATGCGGCGCAGCTGCGACTTGTAGTTGTGGTATTCCATGGCGGTCATGCTGCCCAGCGGGCGGCCGTTCACAATGACCTGCGAGCGGCGGTCGCTGGTGGGCTTGAGCAGCACCGGGTTCATGCGCACACTGGGCTCGATGCCGGCGGCCTGCGCCTGAGTCACCTGCGCGCGGCCCATCTCCAGGCCCTCACGGGTCGCGAACGAGTTCAGCGCCATGTTCTGCGCCTTGAACGGCGCGACGCTGAAGCCGTCCTGCTTCATTATGCGCAGCAGCGCCGCGCACAGCACGCTCTTGCCCACCGACGAGCCCGTGCCCTGTATCATCAGCGATTTGCCCCTCATGTCGATTGTCCTTTCTCGTCTAAGGCGATTTTGTTCATTTATATGTGCATGGCCATTGCGCCGCAAGCACATCGGGCTGCGTGCGTTCAGGCGTTGACAAGCGCCCGGCGCAGCGCGTCCACAAAGCGCCGGTTCTCGGCCTCGATCTTGACGGCTATGCGCATATGGCGATCTTCCAGCACGCCGAACGACGCACTGCTCGAGCTATATATGGCCATTGCGCCGCAAGCACAT
>CAWVGT010000128.1:0-8894 GCA_963928645.1 Candidatus Fimadaptatus sp. | reverse complement strand
AGTCGCCTAGCTTGGTCGAGGGCGCGCGACTGGAAATCGCGTAAACGTCAAAAGCGTTTCGAGAGTTCGAATCTCTCCTTCTCCGCTTCTAACGCCTCCTGGGTAGATTGCCCGGGAGGTTTTTTTGATTGTATCAATAGTTGTCGGCAGGTTTGCGCGCGCCGCTCTTGGCGGTGGCGCTGCCCCGTCCGCAAGCAGTCCCCGTGCGCCAGACCGCCATGCACGGCAAAGGCGGGCCCGATCAACTCGAATGCCCGCCCCGCAAACCCACATCAACAATTCTCCCGCCAGAACCGCTCCGCGCTCACTTCGCCCCAAGCGCCGCCGCGCGCTCGGCCATGCGCCGCCCGTATATGCGGAACAGCCCTGCAAACTCGTCCAGGCCGGGCGCTATCGCCACCGGGCCGTAGTGTATCACCGGCGCGCCGAACGCCGCGCCGCTCGAATACGCCAGCATGCCCGAAACCATAAGGTGCATCAGCACGCTCTGCACCGCCACGTCGCCGCCGCCGTGTATGTATGCCGCCGTGGCATATGCGCCGCCCAGCTTGCCCGCCACGTTCAGCTTGGATGGCGCGCTCTCCAGCCAGCCCTTCAGCCGCGCGGTCAGCGTGCCGTTGTACGTGGGCGTGCCCACAATCAGCGCAACGCTGTCGCGTACATACTGCTCGTCCACCGCGTCCAGTGCGAACGCGCGCGCCTCCGCGCCCTCCACCTCCAGCATGCCCTCCATTATGTACTCGGCCATGCGCGCGGTGTTGCCCGTGCGGGTATCGTATACTATTGACAGCTTCATACCTTTACCTCCTTCATGCGCTCAACATCCGGACGCGGCGCGCAGCCAGCCCGGTTCCTTGCCCCGCCTTGGCCGCGCCACGACTGCAGTATGCGCACTGCCTGGCATATTCCATCCACAGCCGCCGGCCTACCCCGCGCCCTCGCCAGTCGGATACAACCCCGCCATGCTCGCGCAACTGGCCCGGTTCCGTACTCCGCCTTATCCGCGCCCCGACTGCAGCACGCGCTCAGCCTGACGTATTCCATCCACAGCCGCCGACATTATGCCGCCGGCCCAGCCCGCACCCTCGCCGGTCGGGTACAGCCCCGCCACGCTCGCGCAGCCGTCCTCGCCGCGCTCTATGCGCACCGGCGCCGATGAGCGCGTCTCCACGCCCGTGAGCACCGCATCCGGCAGGTCGAAGCCGCGCAGCAGCCGGCCCAGCTGCGGCAGCGCCATGCGCAGCGACTCCACCGCGAACCCCGGCAGGCACTCGGCCAGATCCGCCGGCCGCACGCCCGGCCGGTAGCTGGGCCACACGTCGCCGAACCGCGCGCTGGCCCGGCCCTTGAGGAAGTCCTCCACGCGCTGCGCCGGCGCGACGTATCCGCCGCCGCCCACGCGGTATGCCAGCTCCTCATAGCGCCGCTGGAACTCCACGCCCGCCAGCGGGTCGTCCGAGCCGAAGTCCGACGGCATCACCGACACCAGCAGCGCGCTGTTTGCGTTTTCGCCCGCGCGCGCGTGCAGGCTCATGCCGTTGGTCGCCAGGCGCCCCGGCTCCGACGCCGAGCACACCACGCTGCCGCCCGGGCACATGCAGAACGTGTACACGCCCCGGCCATTGGGCAACTGCCGGCTGAGCCGGTACTCGGCCGCGCCCAGCCGCGCCAGCGTCGCGCCGTCGCGCGCCGCCGCGCCGTACTGCGCCAGGTTTATCAGCGACTGCGGGTGCTCAATGCGCGCGCCTATCGAAAACGGCTTGGGGCTCATCGCGACGCCGCGCCGCGCCAGCATGCCATATGTGTCGCGCGCGCTGTGGCCGCAAGCCAGTATCAGCGCGTCGCACTCCAGCTCGTACTCGCCCGCCTCGCCGCAGACGCGCACCGCGCGCAGCCGGCCCTCCGAATCGCACTCAATGTCGCTCAGCCGCGCCCTGAACCGCACCTCGCCGCCCAGCTCCACTATGCGCCGGCGCAGGTTCAGCACCACGCCGCGCAGCAGGTCGGTGCCCACGTGCGGCCGCGCCATGTAGCGCACCTCGTCCGGCGCGCCAAACTCCGCCAGCCGCTCCAGCACCCAGCCGCAGCGCGGATCGCGTATGCCGGTGTTGAGCTTGCCATCCGAGAACGTGCCCGCGCCGCCCTCGCCGAACAGTATGTTGCTCTCCGGCTCGAGCGCGCCGCCCGCGCGCAACCGCTCAACGTCGCGCTCGCGCTCGTCGACCGGCCGGCCGCGCTCCAGTATGATCGGACGCGCGCCCGCCAGCGCCAGCGTGAGCCCCGCAAACAGCCCCGCCGGCCCCAGCCCCGCTATCACCGGCCGCCGTTTGAGCGCGCACGGCGGTATGTCCAGCCGGTGTTCGGCCTCGACCACGCTCGCCTGGACGCAGCGCGCCGCTATGGCAGCCTCGTCGCCGCGCACCTGCACGTCTATGTTCAGCGAAAAGTGTATGTCGCACTTTGAGCGCGCGTCGACCGAGCGCCGGCTCAGCCGCCAGGCCAGTATGTCGCGCGCGTCCAGCTTGAGGGCGCGCGCGGCATATCTGCGCACGAAATCGTCGCCGTAGTCCAGCGGCGCGCGCACGCCGGTTATCCTTATCATATTCCACCCCTCCGTCCGCCCGCCGCGAGCACGCCGTCCGCGACGCAAAGCGCGCTGGCCCAGGCCCACATCAGGTTGTACCCGCCGCACTCGCCGTCCACGTCCAGCAGCTCGCCGCACGCATGCAGCCCCGGCGCGCGCCGCGACTGGAGCGCCGCGTCGAACCCGCTCAGCGCCGCGCCGCCGCGCATCACCTGCGCGCTGGCAAAGTCCTGTGCGCCGGTCACGTCCACCTCGAAGCGCTTGAGCGCGCCGGTCAGCGCGTCCAGCTCGGCCGCGCTCAGCGCGCCGCACTCGCGCCCAGGCGCTATGCCCGCCCGCCTGAGCACGCAGCCCGCCAGCAGCCGGTTCAGCGCGCCGGTCAGGAACGCCTCGGCCGGGCGCGTCGCCATGCCTCGCGCGCGCGCCGCCAGCAGCTCGCGCAGCGCCGCCGCGTCCCAGTCGCTCATCAGATCCAGCGCCAGCCGCACCGCGCCCCGCCCGCACGCCGCGCGCGAGAGCTGCATCGCCGCTATGCCCGACACGCCGTAGTCGGCAAATAGCAGCTCGCCCTGTTCGCGCGCCAGCGTGCGGCCTGTGCGCGCGTCGATCAGCTCCAGCGCACCCTTCACCCGCACGCCCTTGAGCCCCTTCAGCCCACTCATGTCGCACCTGAGCGGCGTCAGTACCGGCGCGGGCGCGTGCACCGCATGGCCCAGCGCGCGCAGCAGCTCCAGCGCGTCCAGCCCGCGCACGCGCCTGTCCGCGGGAGGCGTGGGCTGTGCGCGCCCGCCGCACGCCAGCACCGCGCGCGCCGCGCCGAACTCGCGCCCATCGCTCAGCCGCGCGCGCCAGCCGCCGCGCCTGGGCGCGAGCTCCGTCACCGCCGCGCCGGTCTCCGTGCGCACGCCGGCCTCGCCGCACGCCAGCCGCAGCGCGTCCAGCACCGACGCGGCCTGCCCGCTGAGCGGGTACACGCGCCCGTCCTCCTCGCAGCGGGTTATGACGCCCAGCGCGCCGAACTCGGCCAGCAGCCGCTCCGGCGGATACCGCCGCAGCACCGCCCAGGCCGCGTCCAGGTCGCGGCTGAAGTAGCGCCCCCGCTCCAGGTTCATATTGAGTAGATTGCAGCGGCCATTGCCGGTGGCCAGCAGCTTGCGCCCCACCCGGTCGCTCTGCTCCAGCAGCAGCACGCGCGCGCCGCCCCGCGCCAGCCGCGCCGCCGCCATCAGGCCCGAAGCGCCGCCGCCGATTATCATAACGTCGCAATTTGGCAAGTCATTCCCTCCCGGCGCATGCGCGCCGCCGCTCCGGTCAAGCGCCCGCCGCACGTGCTCAATGCGCTCCGACTGCCGCCTTGTGCCGCGCCGCAAGCTCAGTTTGCCGTGCTTCGCAGGAGCCAAGCTTCACACTCTGCGACCGCTCGCGCCATGTCTCAAGCTCACTTCGCCGTGCGCCACAGCCGCCGCACTCCAACAATCGCCTGGCATCGCGCCTCAAGTTCAGTTAATCCCGCTCCGCAGCCAAACGTGCGCCACGCGTTCCGACAGCCGCCTTTCGCCGCGTCACAAGCTCAGTTCGACGCATCCCGCAGCCTTATGCGTTTCACGCACTCAGCCAATTGCCTCGCGCGTCGACGCATGCTCAGTCTGCCGTGCTAAGCAACAGCATGCGTTCTATGCGCTTCAACAGCCATCTCGCGCCATGCCGCAAGCTCAATTCGCCGCGCCCCGCAGCCGCACGCGCTCCACGCGCTCCAGCCCCAGCCCGGCCAGGTAATCCGCCGCCGCGTCGTACCGCGCCGCGTCCTCCAGCTGGCGCGCCGCGTGCGCGTCCACGCCGATTATGCACTTTGCGCCCTCCTGCGCCGCGATCTCCCAGAACCCGACGCACGGATAGCCCAGGCCGCGCTGCTCGCCGCGCTCGCGGTACAGCGTGCCCAGCAGGTTGTACTCCAGCGGAATGTCCAGCTCCCGCGCGCACCGGCACAGCTCCCTGCTTGCCGCCGCGCAGTCCGCGTCAAAGCGCGCATACGACCGGAAACACAGGTCGGGATGCGCCAGGTAGCTGAACATGCCCGTGGCCATGCCCCGGGTCGTGCTGTCCACGTATGCGCGCAGGTGCGCCGGCGTGCGACACGCGCCGCAGTACATGCCGGTGCGCTCGTCCAGGTCGTAGTGGTTGCCCAGTATCAGGTAGTCCAGCCCGCTTGCGTCGGCCAGCTCGCCTATCCAGCTCAGCATGTCGGGATAGTATTCGCACTCCAGCCCGCAGCGTATCTCGATGCGCCCGGCCCATTGGCGGCGCAGCTCGGTCACCTGCGCCAGATAGCCTGCAAACTCGTCCGGCAGCATCCGAAATGTGGACACGAACCCGCCGCCAAACGGCCACGGGCAGTGATCCGCAAAGCCCAGCACGCCATATCCACCGCGCAGCGCCGCCTGCACGTAATCCGCCTCGGTGCCCGACGCGTGCTTGCACCGCGCGGTATGCGTATGATAATTCGTCCTCATATTGTATATATCGCTCCCAGCTGCGCGCCCGCGGGTGCGCCATGCACTCCGCGCCCGGCGCGCCGTCCATATCGATTATACACCCGCCGCCGTCCGCGCGCAATATTTAATCCCGGCTTGCGCGACGCGCGCGCGGGCGGGTGGTATAATGATGTGGATCACGTTTGCAGGAGGCGCGCTATGTCGCTCAAACTTCGTTCCAGCCTGATGCTGCTGCTGGCGGCGTTCATATGGGGCACCGCGTTCGTCGCCCAGAGCATCGGCATGAATTACATCGGCCCGCACACATTTGGCGGTATAAGGTTCACGATCGGCGGCCTGGTGCTGCTGCCGCTGATAGCGCTGCGCACCCGCCGCGGCCAGGACGCCTCGCGCCAGATAGCCGCGCAGCTGGGCTCCCCGCGCCGGGCGCGGCGCGCGCTGATACTGGCGGGGCTGTGCTGCGGCGCGGCGCTGTTTTGCGCCTCGACGCTGCAACAGGTCGGCCTGACCGGCACCGACGCCGGCAAGGCCGGGTTCATCACCGCGCTGTACATCGTGCTGGTGCCGGTGGTGGGGCTGCTGCTGGGCAAGCGCGTCACGCGCGTGGTCGCGCTGAGCGTGGCCATGGCGCTGGTGGGGCTGTACCTGCTGTGCGTGGGCGGCGACTTCACGCTGAGCGTCACCGACCTGTACCTGCTGGCGTGCGCGCTGTGCTTTACGGTGCACATAATCATAATCGACCGGTTCGCGGGCCTGGTCGACCCGGTGCGGCTGTCCAGCGCGCAGTTCTTCGTGTCGGGCGCGCTGAGCCTTGTGTGCATGTGCATATTCGAGCAGCCCGACTGGAGCGCGATACTCAATTGCGCCGGGCCGATACTCTATGCGGGCGTGCTGTCCTCGGGCGTGGCGTACACGCTGCAGATAGTGGGCCAGCGCCACACCCCGCCGGCCGCGGCCTCGCTGCTGATGAGCTTCGAGTCGGTGTTCTCGGTGCTGGCGGGCGCGGTGGTGCTGGGCGAGACGCTCACGGCGCGCGAGGGCGCGGGCTGCGCGATCATGTTCGCAGCGATACTGCTGTCGCAGCTGGGCGACGTGGCGCTGGAGCGGCTGCGCGCGCGGCGCACAGGCGTGAGCGGTTAGGCGGTTTGAGGCGGCGCATGGGCGTCGGCTGCACGGGAGCGGCCGGCGCCGTTTTGTTGCGCAAGCGCGTTGGATGTGGACGCCGGGCGCCGGCGAGGGCGCGGCTTGCCGGATTTCGATTTGGGTACGCTTGGGAGCATATGAACGCTGGCGCTGATCTGCTGTCGATATGGGCGCAGTTAGATGTGCCGCAGGCGCTCATGCCGGCGCTTAAGCCGCGTTTGTATTGCTTGGCAAATCAATTATAATATGTAGCGATAACACCTGCCGGCTCTCTGGCAGGCAGCGCGAGGAAGTCACCTGTCCGCGACAGCTGCAAGTCTGTGCGCAGTACGGCCTCCGCGCCGATACGTCAATCAGTCCGCAAGCCCGCAAGTCAACAGCCGCAAACCGTCAGCGCCGGGCGCTTTGCACAACCGCCCGCGCTGAATGCCACTCAACATCTCCCGTGACAGCCACAGATTCTTGCGCAGTACGTTCGCCCGTGTCGATACGTCAATCAGTCCGCAGGCCTGTAAGTCAACAGCCGCAAACCGCCAATACCGGGCGCGATTCGCCTATAATGCAGCCTGCGCCAAATACCCACAACGTTTCTCGCGATACCGCCGATTTGCGCTCAATACATTCCCATGCCAATATATCAGTCCGTAAGCCACAAACCGACAATCCCACCCCCACCGCCACACATTTTCCCCATACAACCGCCCGCGCCAAATCCTCGCCCCCGCATCCGCACGCGCGTACCGCAATCAGCAGGCCCTCCAATCCCACCCACAGCCCTCAAACCGTATGGCACACAGGTATGGCAATTTGCGGCGATATGTGATACGATATGGCCATCAAGCCGCGGCGCGTGCGCCGCGAATAACCGCCGGGAGGTATGCAAAGTGAAAGGACTTGCCACTGCCCACGAGGAGTTCCTGTTCCCCGATTCGCCGCTGGGCGAGCTGCCTGCGCGGATCGAACTGGCCTGCGCCGCCAACGAGATGCGCTCGCTGCAGCTGATCGTCGAGGCCGAGCGCGAGGCGCGCCTGATGCTCGACGACCCGCGCTTTGAGGCGGAGGTGTATCAGCTGCGCGCCGTGCCGGTCGAGTACAACACCGGCGACGGCGTCGAGCAGGGCGGCGCTATGGTCATACGGGCCGAAAGCTGCCCGCCCTACGCGATTCGCCGCGCGCCGTTTGAGGTATACGACTGCCTTGTGCCCTGCCCGGACGGGCGCGTGCCCGCGCGCGACGGCCGCGCGGCGCTGTACTGCTGCATCCGGCCGCGCGCCCCGCTCGCCCCGGGCCGCTACGAGCTGGCGCTGCGCCTGGACTGCGACGGCCGGCCCGCCGAGCTCGCGCTGGCGCTGACCGCCTATCCCGTCGAGATACCGCGCGAGCGCTTTTCGGTCATCAACTGGTACAGCGAGCGCGCGATAAGCCGCTTCCACGCGACCGAGCCCGGCACGCCCGCGCACGAGCAGATGCGCTACCAATACGCGCTGGCGATGCGCCGCGCCCGCCAGACGCATGTGCTGGTCGGCTTCACGCCCGAGTGCGTGACCGGCTCCGACCCCTGGACCTTCGACTTCAGCCGCCAGCGCGAGCAGATAGCCACGTTCAAGCGCGCCGGCATAAACGGCCTTACGCTGGGCAGCCTGCTCTCGCGCGGCTACCTGCCGGACGGCGCACCCGACATGTACACCGACACATTCCGCTGCGCGCTCCGGCCCGACATTGACTTCGAGTCCGAGGCCGGCTACGCGCTCACCGTCAGCTTCTGCCGCGCGGTCGCCGAGTTCCTGCGCGAAAACGGCTGGCTGGACGACGTGTCGTTCCAGATACACGACGAGCCCGACGTGCACTACCGCGGCTCGCTCGACGCGCGCCGGCGCCAGTACTACCTGGCCGCGTCGCTGCTGCGCCGCTACATACCCGGCGTGCGCATCTGCGAGGCCGTGAGCGGCACCGCGTTCGCCGGCGGCATAGACATATGGGTGCCCATAACCACCGGCTACGAAAGGCAGCGCGCCGAGTTCGAACGCCTGCAGGCGCTGGGCGAGCAGGTCTGGTCGTACGTGTGCTGCGGGCCGGAGGGGTTCTATCTGAACCGCTTCCTCGACTCGCCGCTGATACGGCCGCGGCTGCTGTTCTGGGGCTTCGCGGCGTACGGCATCAGCGGCTACCTGCACTGGGGCTTCAACCAGTTCCCGGACGGCATGGATCCGTTCAAGGCCACCAGCTGCCCCAACAACACCGGCATAGGCACCAACTTCCCCTGCGGCGACGCGTTCATAGTCTACCCGGGCGAGCGCGGCCCGCTGCTGTCGATGCGGCTGGAGGCGCAGCGCCGCGGCGCGCAGGACGCCGAGCTGCTGGCGCTGCTCAAGGCGCGCGATCCGGACGCGGCCGCGCGCATCATAGGGCGCGTGTTCCGCTCCAACTGCGACTACTGCCAGGAGCCGGCCGAGTTCGAGGCCGCGTATGCGGCGCTGCTGGAGGCGCTGTGCGGCTGAGCGCCGGGCGCGACCTGCTTTTTCCAATAATTAAACCATAACCACCCGTCAAACGGGTGGTTTGCACAAAGGCTAAAAGCCTATTGATACCGGCCAGCGTCTCAAGGCGCTGGCTTTCACATGTTCAAGCCTATTGCCTTTGCCACTTTTGCTGTCCCTTAAGGGACGTTCGTATTA
>CAWVGT010000127.1:0-26468 GCA_963928645.1 Candidatus Fimadaptatus sp. | reverse complement strand
CTGGCCAGGTACATGCGCGCGCACTGCAAGTGCACGCTGTCGGCGGCGCTCAGGCTGATGATACCGGCGCAGATGCGCGGCGAGCGCGTGAGGGTCAAGGTAAGGCGCATGGCGCGGCTGCGCGTCGCGGGGCCCGAGCTGGACGCGGCGCTCAGCGCCCAGGCGCGCGCGCCGCGCCGGCGCGAGATACTGGAGGCGCTGCGCGCGGCGGGCGGGTGCGCGCCGGCGTCGGAGCTGCCGGGCGGCGCGGCTGCGCTGCGGCGGCTGGTCGAGGCGGGCGCGATAGAGCTCGTGGATGCCGAGGCGCTGCGCGCGCCGACGGTGCTGGACAGCGGCGCGACCGGCGCCAGGCCCGAGCTCACGCGCGACCAGCGCAACGCGCTGCGGCAGCTGGAGCCGGCGCTTGAGACCGGCGGCCGCTTCCTGCTGCACGGCGTGACCGGCAGCGGCAAGACCGAGGTGTACATGCGCCTGATCGAGCGGCTGTTGGAGGGCGGGCGCGCGGCGATACTGCTGGTGCCCGAGATATCGCTGACGCCGCAGATGGCGCAGCGCTTCACCGAGCGGTTTGGGCGCGAGTGCGCGCTGCTGCACTCGCACCTGAGCGCGGGCGAGCGCTTCGACGAGTGGCGCCGGATACGCCGCGGCGAGGCGCGCGTGGTGATAGGCGCGCGCTCGGCGGTGTTCGCGCCGGTGAGCGAGCTGGGCGCGATAATCATAGACGAGGAGCACGAGTCGAGCTACCTGTCCGACAAGTACCCGGCGTACGACGCGCGCGACATGGCCTGCGAGCGCTGCCGGCAGAGCGGCGCGCTGCTGCTGCTGGGCAGCGCCACGCCCTCGGTGGCCACGTACATGCGCACGCTGCCGGGCGTCAGGCCCGAGAACCGACTGGAGCTGGTCGAGATGCTGACGCGCGCCAACCAGCGCGCGCTGCCCGCGGTCAGCATAGTCGACATGCGAGCCGAGCTGCTGCGCGGCAACCGTTCGATATTCTCGGGCGAGCTCAAGCGCGCGCTGCAGGACGCGTTCGACGCGGGCGAGCAGGCGATACTGTTTTTGAATCGGCGCGGGTATTCGACGTTTGTGAGCTGCCGGGCGTGCGGCTATGTGGAGAAGTGCGACAACTGCGACGTGACGCTGACCTATCACCAGTACGACGGCATGCTGCGCTGCCACTACTGCGGCGCGGAGCGCCGGCCGCACGATATCTGCCCCAGCTGCGGCTCGCCGTACATAAAGTACTTCGGCGTGGGCACGCAAAAGGTCGAGGAGGAGCTCCATGGCCTGTTCCCGGGCGTGCGCACGGTGCGCATGGACGCGGATACGACTGCGGGCAAGGACGCGCACGCGCGGCTGTTGAGCGAGTTCGGGCGCGGCGACGCGCAGGCGCTGATAGGCACGCAGATGGTGGCCAAGGGGCTGGACTTCCCGCGGGTTACGCTGGTGGGCGTGATCGCGGCGGACACCTCGCTCAACCTGCCGGACTACCGGGCGTTTGAGCGCACGTATCAGCTGATAACGCAGGCGGCGGGGCGTGCGGGCCGGGCGGACCGGCCGGGCCGGGTGATAGTGCAGAGCTACGAGCCAGATCACTATGCGATACAGCTGGCCGCGGCGCAGGACTACCGCGCGTTCTTCACCCAGGAGACCAACCGGCGGAGGCAGGGGCTGTATCCGCCGTACACCGTGATATCGCGGCTGCTGATAGAGGGCCGGGACCCGGAGCGGGTGGCGCAGACCGCGGCCGAGCTGGAGCGCCGGTTCCAGGCGTTCCTGGACGCAGACGCGCGCCTGAAGCGCCAGGTGGTGCAGATGCGCGCGATGGAGGCGCCGCTCAAACTGATACGCGGCCAGACGCGCTGGCAGGTGTTTGTAAAGCTCTATGCGCGCGGGCCGTCGGACGAGGTGCTGGACTATATGGCAGAGCTGGAGGAGGCGCACGGCCGCGAGCGCGACGGCGTGAGCGTGACGCTGGAGATCAGCCCCGCGAGCATACTGTAGTTGCGCTAGGAGGATGAATATGGCGATTCGCAGGATAGTTAAGGAAGGCGACGACACGCTGCGCCGCATATCGCGGCCGGTGAAGCAGATAGACAAGCGCATACTGACGCTGCTGGACGACATGCGCCAGACGATGTACATAAACGACGGCTGCGGGCTGGCCGCGCCGCAGGTGGGCATACTCCGGCGCGTGGTCGTGGTCGACGTGGGCGACGAGCTGTACGAGCTGATCAACCCCGAGATAATCGAGACCTCGGGCGAGATAGTCGACAGCGAGGGCTGCCTGTCGGTGCCGGGGCGGCGGGGCAAGGTCGCGCGGCCCGAGCGCGTCACGGTGCGCGCGCTCAACCGGCGCGGCGAGCTCAAGGAGTACACCGGCACCGGGCTGCTGGCGCGCGCGTTCTGCCACGAGATAGATCACCTGGACGGCATACTGTACCTGGACAAGATGCTCGAAGAAGTGTTCGAGGACGAGGAATGATATGAGCCTGAGGATTGTGTTCATGGGCACGCCGGACTTCGCGGTGCCCAGCCTCAAAGCGCTGGTCGCGGCGGGGCACGACGTGGTGGGCGTGGTGTGCCAGCCGGACCGGCCGCGCGGCCGCTCGGGCAAGCCCGCGCCGTGCGAGGTCAAGGTCGAGGCGCTCAGGCTGGGCCTGAACGTGCTGCAGTTCGAGCGGGTGCGGCGGCAGGAGGGGCTGGACGCGCTGCGCGCGCTGGCGCCGGAGCTGTTCGTGACCGCGGCGTTTGGCCAGATACTTTCGAACAAGCTGCTGGCGATACCGCCCAGGGGCACGGTCAACGTGCACGCGTCGCTGCTGCCGGCGTATCGGGGCAGCGCGCCGATCAACCGCTGCATAATGGCCGGCGAGCGCGTGACCGGAGTTACGACGATGTTCACCGATCGGGGCATCGACACCGGCGACATGCTCCTGCGCCGCGAGACGGCCATACAGCCCGGCGAGACCGCGGGCGAGCTGACCACGCGGCTGGCCGAGCTGGGCGCGGAGGTGCTGATAGAGACGCTGGCCGCGCTGGAGGCCGGCACGCTCGTGCGCACGCCCCAGGACGAGGCGCTGGCCAGCTATCAGCCGATGCTGACCAAGGAGGACGGCCTGCTCGACTGGAGACGCGACGCGCGCGAGCTCGAGTGCCGGGTGCGGGGCGTCAACCCGTGGCCGGGCGCGTATACGCCGTTTGGCGGCGGCACGCTCAAGGTCTGGCGCGCCACGGCGGTCGAGTGCCCGCCCGGGGCCGAGGCTGTGGCGTGCGGCCATGTGATCGCGGCCGACCGGCGCGCGGGGCTGCTGGTCAAATGCGGCCAGGGCGCGCTGCGGCTGGACGAGCTGCAGCTGCCGGGCGCAAAGCGCCTGAGCGCGCGCGATTATCTCAACGGCAAGCCGATGCCGGTGGGCACGGCGCTGGGGGAGGCCTGACATGGCGGCGGATCGGAGCGGAGCCGGGCGCGCGGGCAACCCGGGCGCACGGGCGCGCGTCAAAGTAGCGGGAGCGGCGCAGCGGTCGACCTCGCGAACCGCGCCCTCGCGTTCGAGCAGTCCGGCGGCGGCTCAGTCAAATGGCATAACGCCGTCCCAGCAAACGCACAAGCCGGCCGCGTCGCGGCAGCCGAACAGGTCGGTGACGCCGTCGCGCCGCGCCGCGTACGACGCGCTGCATCGCGTGCTGCGCGAGGGCGCGTACTCGGGGCTGGCGCTGGACGAGGTGCTGGACGCGGCGCGCCTGAGCGCGGTGGATCGCGCGCTGGCGACCGAGATATTCTATGGCACGCTGGACAAACTGCTGCGCATAGACTGGGCGCTGGGCCGGCTGATGCAGCGCGCGCCCGAGGGCGCGGTGCAGGACGTGCTGCGCATGGCGGCGTATCAGCTGCTCTACCTGGAGCGCGTGCCGGCCAACGCGGCGTGCGACGAGGCGGTCAGGCTCGCGCGCGCGCTGGGCTACGAGCGCGCGACCGGGCTGGTCAACGGCGTGCTGCGCAACCTGATGCGGCGCCGCGCCGAGCTCGAGCAGCCCGAGGCCGGCGCGGATCCGATAGCGCGCATGTCGATCGAGCATTCGATGCCCGAGTTCGTGTGCCAGCGCCTCGTTGCGCAGTATGGCGCGGCGCAGGCCGAGGCGATACTGGCCTGGCGCGGCGAGCGGTTTACCGTGCTCAGGCCCAATGTGCTGCGCATATCGCCCGCCGAGTTCGAGCGCGCGCTGGACGCGGCGCGCATAAGCTGGCAGCGCTCGCCGGTGCCGGGCGCGTATCGCGCGACCGGGCTGGGCGCGGTGGCGCGCCAGGAGCTGTTCAGGCGCGGGCTGATGAGCGTGCAGGGCGAGAGCTCGCTGATGTGCGCGCTGGCGCTGGAGCCGCGGCCGGGCATGCAGCTGCTGGACGCGTGCGCCGCGCCGGGCGGCAAGTCGGCGGCGCTGATCGAGCTGATGCAGGGCGCGGGCCGGGTCTACGCGTGCGACGTGCACGCGCATCGGGTAGAGCTGATACGCGCGCTGGCCGCGCGGCTGGGCCACGACGGCATCAAGCCCCGCCAGCAGGACGCGACGCGCTTCAATCCCGAGTGGGAGGGCGCGATGGACGGCGTGCTGTGCGACGCGCCGTGTTCGGGGCTGGGCGTGGCGTCGGGCAAGCCCGACATCAAGCTCCGCCTCACGCCCGAGGGACTGGCGCAGTTGCCCGAGCTGCAGGCGCGCATACTGGCCAATTGCGCGCGCTACGTGAAGCCGGGCGGCGCGCTGGTCTATTCGACCTGCACGATACTTGAGGCTGAGAACCAGGCCGTGGTGAAGAGCTTCCTGAGCGCGCACGCCGAGTTTGAGCTGGACGATCTGACGCCGCGCGTGCCCGAGCGCTTCCGGGGCGCGGTGCGCGACGGCATGCTGGCGCTGCTGGGCTGCCGCGACGGCGTGGACGGATTCTTCGTGGCGCGCATGACGCGCCGGTGAACGAGAGGCAGGGGGGTGGTCGCGTTATGGCGGATCTGATGAGCCTGACGCCCGAGGAGCTGGCCGACAGGCTCAAGGCGATGGGCCAGGGCGCGTTTCGGGCGCGCCAGCTGTACTCATGGCTGATGCGGGGCGTCGACTACGACGGCATGACCAACCTGCCGCGCGCGCTGCGCCAGGCGCTCGGGCAGGAGGGCCCGGCCAATCCGGTGCGCATACTGCGCTCGGTGGTCTCGCAAAAGGACGGCACCGAGAAGTACCTGTACGAGCTGTGCGACGGCAACATAGTCGAGGGCGTTACCATGCGCTACAACTATGGCGACACGCTGTGCGTATCGACGCAGGTCGGGTGCCGCATGGGCTGCCGGTTCTGCGCGTCGACGCTGGAGGGCTGCGTGCGCGACCTGACGCCGGGCGAGCTGCTGGGCCAGATCGTCGCGGTCAACGCGCACCTGCGCGAGCGCGACGGCGCGGACGCGCACATAGGCAACGTGGTGCTGATGGGCAGCGGCGAGCCGCTGGACAACTACGCAAACGTGGTCAAGTTCCTGCGGCTGATGAACCGCGAGGACGGGCTGCACATGTCGCTCAGGGGCGTGTCGCTGTCGACCTGCGGGCTGGTGCCGCGGATATACGAGCTGGCGGAAGAGGGGCTGCCGGTCACGCTGTGCATATCGCTGCACGCGCCCAACGACGAGATACGTCGCCGGCTGATGCCCATCGCAAACCGCTACGCCATGGACGACATACTTACTGCGTGCCGCCGCTACATAGAGCGCACCGGCCGGCGCGTGATATTCGAATACGCGCTGGTGGGCGGCGTGAACTGCGCACCCGAGCACGCGCGCGAGCTGGCGGCGCGGCTGCGCAACATGCAGTGCCATGTGAACCTGATACCGCTCAACGACGTGCCCGAGCGCGACCTGCGCGCGCCCGGCGAGCCGGCGATGCGCGCGTTCGAGGGCGAACTCAAGCGCTTGCGCATATCGGTTTCGCGCCGCCGGGAGATGGGCGATGACATAGAGGGCGCGTGCGGCCAACTGCGCCGCGCGTACCTGGGCCGGGCGGACGCCTCGGGCGCCGCGGAGGGGAATTGCCAATGAAATGCTTTGCGATAACGCACCCGGGGCTGGTGCGCTCGGGCAACGAGGACAGCTGCTTCATACCCGAATCGGGCGAGCGGTTTGCGATGGTGTGCGACGGCATGGGCGGCCATCGCGCCGGAGAGGTCGCCAGCTGCGCGGCGGTCGAGGCGCTCAGGCGCGAGCTGACCGGCGCGCAACCCAGCCCCGAGACGCTGCGCGCGGCGATACTGAACGTGAACCGGGCGGTGTACGACATGGCGCAGGCCGACGGCGCGTGCGCGGGCATGGGCACCACGCTCACCGTGCTGTGGTGGGGCGACGACAAGGTGCTGATGGGCCACGTGGGCGACAGCCGGCTGTACCGCTACGCCGGGGGTGAGCTCAAGCAGCTCACGCACGACCATACCTATGTGCAGGAGCTGGTCGACTTCGGCGAGATAACCCAGAGCCAGGCGCGCGTGCATCCGCGCCGCAACCTGATAACCCGCGCGATAGGCACCCGGCCCAGCGTCGAGGTGGACACGGCCGGGTTCGAGCGCGCGCCGGGCACCGCGTACCTGCTGTGCTCCGACGGGCTGACCAACATGCTCGAGGACGAGCAGATACTCGATATACTGAACCGCAACGCGCCCGAGCGGGCGCTCAGCGAGCTGCTTGAGGGCGCGCTGGCGCACGGCGGCACCGACAACATAACCGCCATACTGGCGCTCGACGAGGAGGTCGGGTCATGAATGGCACGGTCACGCTCGACGGCCGGTATGTGCTGGAGGAGGTAGTCGGCACCGGCGGCATGTCGGTAGTGTACCGCGCCACCGACTTAAAGCGCCATTGCGACGTGGCGGTCAAGGTGCTGCGCAGGGATCTGATGAGCGAACCCTCGTCGGTCAAGCGGTTCGACCACGAGGCGCGCGCGGTCTCGCGCCTGGATCATCCCAACATAATCAGCCTGTTGGGCGTGGGGCAGGACGGCGACGTGCGCTATATAGTCATGGAGTACGTGCCGGGCTATACGCTCAAGGATTTCATATCGCAGCGCGGGCGCGTCGCGCCTCAGGAAGCGATCAACATAACGCTTGAGATACTCGCGGCGGTGAACCACGCGCACAAGAACCACATAATCCACCGCGACCTCAAGCCCCAGAACATACTGCTGGCCGACAACGGCATGGTCAAGGTGTCCGACTTCGGCATAGCCCAGCAGAAGGATTCGGGCAAGACGATAAACGCCAGCGAGATAATGGGCTCGGTGCACTACATATCGCCCGAGCAGGTGCGCGGCATAGGCGTGAGCGAGCGCAGCGACCTGTATTCGGTCGCGGTGATGCTCTACGAGATGGTGACCGGGCGCGTGCCGTTTGACGGCGACTCGCCCACCGCGATCGCGCTCAAGCACCTGCGCGAGCAGCCGGTGCCGCCGCGCGAGTTCGAGGCCTCGGTTTCGCCGGCGCTGGAGCAGGTTATATTAAAGGGGATGGCCAAGGACACGCGCGAGCGCTATCAGTCTGCCGCCGAGATGGCCACCGACCTGCGCCAGGCGCTGCGCTCGCCCAGCGGCGGCTTTGTCAGCCGCGAGCATCACGAGATGCGGCCCCGCCGCCGGCGCGTGCGGCGCGCGCGCACCTGGCTGCTGATAGGCGTGACCGCGGTCATGGTGGCGCTGCTCACGCTGGTGGGCGTGCTGGCGGTCAACCGGCTGCGCAAGACCATATCCGCGCCCAACACGGTCAACATGACGCTGGAGGAGGCGCAGACCGAGCTGGCCGAAAACGGCCTGGGCTATACGATAGTCGAGGCGTATCACGACGAGATACCCAGCGGCGTGGTCATCAGCCAGTCGCCCGACAAGGGCACGGCGATGGAGGCCGGCGACAGGGTGATACTGACCGTGTCCAAGGGCGTGGACATGGTAATGGTGCCGGTGCTGACCGGCAAGACGCGCGCCGAGGCCGTGCGCACATTGGACGAGTATTCCATACCCATAAACGAGGAAAAGCTCGTGGTGTCCAACCTGGAGACCGGCACGGTGGTGGGCCAGAGTCCCGAGGCGGGCAACTGGATCTCGCCGTCGGAGGGCGTGACGCTGGAGATAAGCGGTTCGAGCGTAGACATACCCGACGTACTCGACATGCCGGTCGACCAGGCCACGGCCGAGCTGGAGGCGCGGGGGCTCAAGGTCACCGCGCGGGTGTACTACCCGTCCAGCGACGGCACGGTCGACAACGTCATGAACGTGAGCCCGGCGGTGGGCACGCGCGTGCTGCGCGGCAGCGACGTGACGCTGACGCTGTACGCCGCGCCGCCGGACGTTTATGTGTCGATAGTGGACGTGTCGTTCAGCGTGGAGACCGACGAGCCCACCGCCACCGTGCGCGCGGTGCTGGTGGAGAGCGACGGCTCGACCGACGAGGTGTACGTGGGCGAAGCGACGCCCACCAACCAGATGAAGCTCACGCTCACGCTGGAGCGCTCCACGCCCGGCGCGCGCGAGCTGAAGGTGTACGTCGCCGACGAGCTGGTCGTCAGCGAGACTGTGATGTTTGAATGACTGTGCGGAGGAGAGCTGTTTGACGGGGCGCATTGTAAAGGGCGTGGGTGGGTTCTACACCGCGCTGTGCGA
Organism: Candidatus Fimadaptatus sp.; assembly: GCA_963928645.1. GTDB lineage: Bacteria > Bacillota > Clostridia > Christensenellales > Aristaeellaceae > Fimadaptatus. The sequence continues at coordinate 17,798 of CAWVGT010000127.1, read as the reverse complement.
GGGTGAAAGGTATACGCTGCGCGCGCGGGGCACGCTCAGGCGCGCGCGCATAACCCCCAAGGTGGGCGACTTCATAGACTTCACGCCCGGGCGCGGCGATGAGGACGGCTGGCTGGAGGCGGTGCGCCCGCGCAAGAACAGCCTGGAGCGCCCGCCGGTGGCCAATATCGATCTGATGCTGGCGCAGGTCGCGCCGACCAACCCGCAGCCCGACCTGCTGCTGGTGGACAAGCTGCTGATAAGCTGCCGGCTGGCGGGCATAGACGCGGCGCTGATAGTGGCCAAGAGCGACCTGGACGGCGCGCAGGCCGAGGACATAGCGCGCCAGTACGCGGGCGCCGGGCTGCCTGTGGTCTGCATCAGCTCCACGACCGGCCGCGGGCTGGACGAGGTGCGCGCGCTCACGCGGGGCAAGGCGTGCGCGTGGGCGGGCCAGTCGGGCGTGGGCAAGTCGACCGCGATAGGCGCGCTGTTCGGGCTGGAGCTGCAAACCGGCGGGCTGTCGCGGCGCACCGAGCGCGGCCGGCATACCACGCGCCACGTGGAGCTGCTGGACGCGGGCGAGTGCCTGGTGTTCGACACGCCCGGGTTCAGCCTGCTGGAGCTGCCGCTGATGGAGCCTATGGAGCTCATGCGCGGCTACAGCGAGTTCGACGGCATCGAGGGCTGCCGGTTCAAGCCCTGCGCCCACCTGAGCGAGCCGGACTGCGAGTTCAAGCGCCGCCGCGCCGAGCTGATGAGCGAGGAGCGCTACGCGCGCTATGGGCAGATATTTGGCGAAATGCGCGAGAAGTGGAGGGACAGATATGATTAGGGTATCGGCATCTGTGCTGACTGTTAACTGGCTGGACGCGGGCGCGAGCATCCGGCGCGTGCTGGACGCGGGCGCGGACTGGCTGCACTTTGACGTGATGGACGGCATGTTCGTGCCCAACATATCGTTCGGGCCGAGCGTGCTGAGCGGGCTCAAGTCGCTGGGCGCGTACATGGACGTGCACCTGATGATAGAGCAGCCCGAGCGCTACATAGATCAGTTCGCCGAGGCCGGCGCGGACGGCATAACGGTGCACGTGGAGTCCACGCGCCACCTGCACCGCGCGCTGCAGCAGATACGCGCGCTGGGCAAGCGGCCGGGCGTGGTGCTCAACCCGGCCACGCCGCTGGATACGCTCGAGTACGTGCTGGACGAGGTGGAGCTGGTGCTGATAATGAGCGTCAATCCGGGCTTCGGCGGGCAGAAGCTGATCGAGAGCTCGTACCGCAAGGTCGCGCAGCTCAAGCAGATGTGCGCAAGGTGCGGGCGGAGCGACATGCTTATCGAGGTCGACGGCGGCGTGAACGCGCAGACTGCGCCCAAGCTGATATCGGCGGGCGCGAACGTGCTGGTCGCGGGTTCGGCGCTGTTCGGCGCGCAGAACCCGGCCGAGGTCGTGCGCGCGCTGAAGATGGAGTCGCCGCGCCGGCTGTGAGGCGCGGGCGCAGCGACCTGGGCCGCTGACGCCGCCGCGGTAGCCTGTGCGTCCGGATCGCTGCGGGCTTTATCGGGCGGCCCCATCGCGCCGGCTGTGAGGCGCGGGCGCAGCGACCTGGGCCGCTGACGACGCTGCGGCAGCCGGTGCGTCCGGATCGCCGCGAGCTTTATCGGGCGGCCCCACCGCGCCGGCGCGCGAGCCGGGCTGCGCATATTAACTTCGCCGCGCATATGCGGCGCGCAAAACCGTTCCGACGCCAAGGCCCCGATGCGCAGTGCGCGTCGGGCACGCGCGGCGCTTGCCGCCGTGGACCGAGGCTTCAGGATATATAACAAGGCGCTGATGCGCCGGGATGTCGAAAGGTGGTATACCTGGTATGAAGAGACTTGTTTCACTGCTGCTCGTGCTGACGCTGATGCTGGCCGTGGGCTGCGCACATGCGGAAGACGCTACATCCACACAGACCGCGATACGCATAGGCGCGCTCAAGGGCCCGACCGCGATGGGCATGGCGCAGCTATTGGAAGCCAGCGCCGCGGGCGAGAACGCGTATCAGTTCACAATCGCCGGAGCGGCCGACGAGCTGACCGCGCTGCTGGTCAAGGGCGAGCTGGACGCGGCCGCGGTGCCGGCCAACCTGGCCAGCGTGCTGTACAACAACACCCAGGGCGGCGTGCGCGTGGCGATGATAAACACGCTGGGCGTGCTGTACGTGCTGGAGGCGGGCGATACGGTGCAGTCGGTCGCCGACCTCAAGGGCCGCGAGATATACTCCACCGGCAAGGGCACCACGCCCGAGTTCGCGCTGGACTACGTGCTGACCCAGAACGGCATCGATCCCGACAGCGACGTGACGGTCGAGTTCAAGAGCGAGGCCACCGAGCTGGCGGCGGCGCTGGCCAATGGCGAGGCCGCGCTGGCGGTGCTGCCCGAGCCGTATGTGACCACCGTGCTCAGCAGCAACGAGAACGTGCGCGTGGCGCTCAGCCTCAACGACGAGTGGGATAAGGTCAGCGACGGCAGCGGCATGGTGACCGGCGTGCTGGTCGTGCGCAGCGAGTTCGCCGACACCAATCCCGAGGCGCTGGCCGAGCTGCTCGAGGCGTATCGCGCGTCGGTCGAGTTCGTCAACGCCAATCCGGCCGAGGCCGCGGTCATAATCGAGGCCAACGACATCGCCAAGGCCGCCGTGGCCGAGCAGGCGATACCCAACTGCAACATAGTCTACATCGACGGCAACGACATGCGCGTAAAGCTCGAGGGCTACCTCAGCGTGCTGATGGACATGAACGAGAAGTCGATAGGCGGCGCGCTGCCGGGCGACGACTTCTACATCGGCGCGGACGCAACGAGCGCCGAGCCGGAGGTCAAGGCGATCGACACCGAGGCCGATGAGGCCGACGCAGCCGAGGCGGACGAGGCCGAAGCGGCGTAATGCACGCGGCATCACCGGGGACGTAAGCGGCGCTTGCGTCCCCGCTTTGTGCGCCGGGATGGAGGGCAGGGCGATGCGGGTCAATCGCGAACTGGGCCGGGGGCGCGAGCCGCTGTACATGCGCGTGGCGGCGGTGGCGTTCTGGCTGGCGGTGTGGGAGCTGGGCGCGCGGGCGCTGGGGCAGGAGATACTGCTGACCTCGCCGGTGCGCGTGCTGGAGATACTTGTGGGGCTGATGCGCGAGCGCGGGTTTTACATGGCGCTGGCCACGTCCACGGGGCGCATAGCGCTCGGGTTTGCGCTGGCGCTGGCGCTGGGCAGCGCGCTGGCGGTGGCGGCGCACATAGTGCCGGCGGTGCGCGCGCTGCTGCGGCCGGTCATGGTGTGCGTCAAGTCGGTGCCGGTGGCGTCGTTTGTGATACTTGCGCTGGTGTGGGTGCGCTCGATGTACCTGTCGGTGTTCATATCGTTTCTGATGGCGCTGCCGATATTCTATTCGCAGGTGGGGCTGGGGCTGAGCAGCGTGGACATGAAGCTGCTGGAGATGGCGGACGTGTTCGGCGTGGGGCTGGGGCGGCGGCTGCGGCGGCTGTACCTGCCGGCGGTGAGCGCGCCGCTGCGCAGCGCATGCCGGCTGGCGTGCGGGCTGTGCTGGAAGGCGGGCGTGGCGGCCGAGGTGATAGGGCTGCCGCCCGACTCGATCGGCGAGCGGCTCTACGACGCCAAGCTGTACCTGAACACCGGCGAGGTGCTGGCGTGGACGGTGGTGATAGTGCTGATTAGCCTGGCGTGCGAGCGCCTGATACCGGGAGGCGAGGGCCGATGAAGCTGGAGCATGTGAGCGTGAGCTTTGAGGGTCGGCGGGTGATAAGCGATCTGACGCACGAGTTCGGGCCGGGCGCGACGGCGATACTCGGGCCGTCGGGCGTGGGCAAGAGCACGCTGGTGCGGCTGCTGGCGGGGTTACTGGCGCCGGACGCGGGGCGCGTGGAGGCCGCGCGCGGGCGGCTGGGCGTGGTGTTTCAGGAGGACAGGCTGATAGAGCGGCTCTCCGCGCCGGACAACCTGACGTTCGTGGCGGGCGCGGGCCGGCGCGCGCAGGCGTGCGAGCTGCTTGCAAAGCTGGGGCTGGGCGACGACCTGACCAAGCCCACGGCCGAGTTCTCGGGCGGCATGAAGCGGCGCGTGGCGATAGCGCGCGCGCTGATAGTCGAGCCGGACGCGCTGATAATGGACGAGCCGTTCCGCGGGCTGGACGCGGCCACGCGCGACGTCGCGGCACAGGTGGTGCGCGCAGGCGGCTGGCGGCAGCTGGTATTCGTGACGCACGACCCGGGCGAGATTGAGCTGCTGGGCGCGCGGCAGGTGTTGCGGCTGGAGTAGCGGCGGCGGTCTGCGACGCTGGCTGAGCTAACTTGCGGCGCTCTGCGCGGCATGCGGCGGCGCGCGGTGGTGATGCAGCGGGACGGATATGCCGCAGGTGCCATTAGCAGAATTGCGCAGCGGAATGCGGTCATGATAGGCGAGTTAAGCCGGCCCTGACGTAAGGCAATGCGCGGCGTACTCAAGTTGAGCGGCGCGCGTTTTGCAGGACAGCAGTGTAGGCCATACTGCGTTCACATAACACAGCAGCTTGTGGTGATGTGGAACAGTTGCAGCTCTCAACCAGAATAAATGCGCGCCGTACTCGAGCTAGAGCAGCGGTGCGCATTTGCAGTACAGCAGAGCAGGCCATACCGCATGCGTATGGCAAAGCGGCCTGACGTTGTGTGGAAATAGTAAACTCCCAGCAATAAGATAAAGCGCGCCGTGCTCGAGTGAGAGCAGTGGCGCGCATTTGCAGTACAGCAGAGTAGACCATGCCGCATTCGCATGGCAAAGCAACCTGACGTGATGTGGAATAGCCAAGCACTCAACCAAACTACAACGCGCGCCGTACTCGAGCGAGAGAAGCGGCACGCATTTTGCAGGACAGCAGGATCGGCCATGACGTATTCGCATGGCCAAGCGGTTAGATGTGATGTGGAATAGCCAAGCACTCAACCAAAATACAACGCGCGCCGTACTCGAGCGAGAGTAGCGACACGCATTTTTAAGCACAGCAGGATTGGCCATACCGCATGCGAATGGCAAAGCAACCTGACGTGATGTGGAATAGCCAAGCACTCAACCAAAATACAACGTACGCCGTATTCGAGCGAGAGTAGCGACACGCATTTACAGGACAACAGAGTAGGCAATACCACATTCGCATGGCAAAGCCGCCTGATGTGGTGTGGGTAAATTGGAGCTCCCAACCATAGAACAATGCGCGCTGAACCCGAGCCCCATCAGCGCCATGCAGCGCCAGTGCGGCAGCCAACCCCACCATGCCGCGCTCACTTGCGATGCAACTCAGCGTAATGGCGCGGCGACATGCCGGTGACGCGCCGAAACACCTTGGAAAAGTAGCTCTGGCTGGCAAAGCCCACGCGCACCGCAGCTTCGGTCACGTTGAGGTCGCCCTGGGCGAGCAGGCGCTTGCTCTCCTCGATGCGCACCGCGTTCAGGTATTCGGTGAACGAGGTGCCGCAGAGCTTCTTGAACAGCGTCGAGAAGTAGCTCTCGCTGAGGTGCACCTCGCGCGCGACGCTGGTGAGCGTTATGTCCTGGGCGAAGTTGAGCGCTATGTAGTTGAGCGCGCGCTTGAGCGCGAAGTAGGCCGAGGGCCCGCCCGCGCCGTGGCCCGGGAACGCGCTGGAGCAGAAGCGCTCGACCAGATCCTGCATCATGTAGCAGATGTCGTCTATCGTGGCGGCCTGCCAGAGCCGGCGCATGTAGTCGCGATTCATGTCGAGCGCGTCGCCCGCGGCCACGCCGCCGTCGATCGCGGCGCGCGACAGCAGCGAGCACAGCGCCACGGTTTGCGCCTTTATGCCCTCTATGTCGCCGCCGTTGGAGAACAGCGCGTAGCCCAGCAGCTCGTTGAGCATGGCGTTCGCGCCGGATATGTCGCCGTCCTTGACGCACGAAACCAGCTGGCGCTCCTTCTCGTAGGGATACGCCGGCGCGGAGTTGGCAAAGCCCTTGTACATCTGTATCGTCTCGCCTATGCGGCTCTGCTGCAGGTTGTGGCGGCGGTTTGACTCCAGCGCGCTGCCGGCGTCCCAGCCCTCGAACACATAGCGCACCACGCGACACAGCGCGCCGGTGCGCTCTGGGTCGAGCACGCTCAGCGCGCCGCATGCGCCGAACATCTCCAGCGCGCGGCTCAGCGGTATGCCGTAGCGGCGCGCGGGCTCGTCCACTATCGTGGGGTCGCATTCGCCTATCACGAACGGCCCGATGAGTATCGAGCCCTCGAATTCGCCGGCGCTGACCAGCGGCATCGCTATGTGGCATACGCCCGCGTTGCAGCTGAACAGGTACGCCTCGCCCAGATCCAGCGCGCGCCGCCCGGCCAGCGAGTGCAGCGCGTCGCAGGTCTCGCCCTGGGGCAGGTATTGCCGGAACATGCGGCAGTAGTCGCAGTCCTCGCCGCACATGCCGATCTGTGTCCCTTCGGCATTCAGCGCGCGCACCGCAAGCCCGGTCAGGCCGCGCAGCGCCTCCATGCGTTCGATTAGATTCTCAGGTACCATTGCGCTCCCTCCATGAGGAGATTATATCACGAAACCGAAAGAATTTACATACATTCCGCGGCGGGATGGACACAAAATTTATGTGAAATGCTTTACAAACTGGCCGGTGCGATGGTATGATGAGTGCAGTGGCCGGCCGCGGGCGGTCGGGCGAAGGGATGATGAGGATATGAAGTATATGGATGGATGCGCGATAGGCGCGGCGACGCTGATCGCGACGGTGTATAGCGAAATGGGCGGCGGCGGACTGCCGATGTGCCTGAGCATAGGCGCGTGCGCGGGGCTGGCGCTGGACTGGGTGCTGCGCCGGGCGCAGCGGCTGATCGAGCGGCGGCGCGGCAGCGAATGACGGGGCGCGCTGCGGGGCGGGCTGCGCCATGGGGCCTACCGGCAGGCGTGAGGCGCGCTGCGCATGCGGGCGCTGGAGGCTTTGACGGGCGAGGATATGGACGATGGCTGATTGACGGGCGCTCATGTGTGTATGCACATGGGCGCTCAGTTTGTTGACAAAGCTGTTCACATACAGACAGCCCGGCTCTGGTTGCGATAGTCATGACATAAGTTTGCATATTGCGGCTTGTCTATCCGACGTCGCAGCACTGTTTTGCATAATCCGATATAAAACAGCTCAAAACGAGCTTGGCGAAACTTGCAGCATCCGGCAACAAGGGCTTTGTCAACGGTCTGAGGCGCTCATGTGTGTATGCACATGGGCGCTCTGTTGTTTGTCGGCTGACGCGCTGCGCGGCGTGCATGCGTGATCGCTATGCCATGCGGGTGCGGGCGGTTGCGTAGAACACATAACAAGTATGATACGCTCAGAGATGTGCGCACCCGAGCGCGGCAAACAGACCGCCGTGGGCAGAGCGCGATGGGATGCACGGCCACAATTGCGCCCTGCAGTCCGTGCATATAACCTGTACAAGTGGTGCCGGCATCGCGGCGTAGGTTTCTCGATGAAGCTGTGCTTCACATCAACAACCACATTCAATGGCGAGCTCATTGCAGTAATCAGTATATAGACGCATCAAATCAGTTCCAATAGTGATGATTAGTATAAGCAAATGCAGGTCAACGCTTGCCGCAGTGATGGGGGGTTGCGACGCTGTCTGCGCCCAAACTCAGTATCGTCAAGGAAAGAACCGCATAGCCCGGCAGCAATGGTAGCCGCTAACCAGACCAGAGCTTGCCAGCTTGCGTTGGACACCCCGACCTCCGCGCACCTCGCAAATCGCCAACGCGCAAAAAGAGCACCCGCCGATCCCAGACCGACTGGTGCTCAGAGCGTTGACAAAGCCCGGCAGTTGGACAGCCGTTTATTCACCAGACAACTTTTTGAAACATTCTATGGTGACTTGGCAGAACCAATCCAAAGCAAGCTGCATTCAGCTTTGATTTGCATGTTCTGCCGGCCGCTGTTGCATGTTTGGCCAGGCGGGCCGTATGAGACATACTTTGTCAATTGACTGAGCACCCGCCGATCCCAGACCGACGGGTGCTCAGCGCCAAACGCGCTCACATATCGCTTATGCAGTATTCCATACCCACGACCCTGTTGTCCTCGATGGTGTAGTGCAGCTCGACCAGCTGCGTGCCGCCGCGCACGTACATGTAGTTGATGCTGGTCATCACGCCGCTGGAGGTATACTCCACCCAGCCGTACTGGTTGTCCTCGAGCGTGTAGAGCACCTGCTCGCCGTCCACTATCTCGTTTTGCTCGTTGCGGAACAGCTCGATCACGTCCTGCGCGCTCCAGTCGACCTTGGTGCCGCGCACGCCGGTTATGTCGCTGTTGGTTATGCGCACCGCCGTGACCAGCGGCACGCCGTTTTTGACCGTGAAGTCGACCTCGCCGAAGTTGTAGTGCTGCGTGAAGAACGTGCCGGTGTCGCCGGTGGTCTCGAGCAGCTTCTTGAACTGGTTGTTCACGTCGTCCTGGGTCGTCACGTCCACGCGGAACGACAGGAAGCTGTCCTCGTCGTTGAACGCCGCCTGGAGCTCCTCGATGATCTGGTACTCGGCGCTGGTCTCGGACGAGGTCTGGCCGTCGGCGTCGACCGCGATCATGCGCAGCGTGTACGTGCCGGGCTTGAGCGATATGCCGTCGTCGTACTCGCTGGAGTCGGTCGTGGGCGCGCTGCCGTCGGTGGTGTAGTACACGGTGCAGCCCTCGGGCACGGTCACGCTTATCAGCTTGCGGCCGTCCTCGTCGGCGGCGTACTTGCCGGGCTTGGAGTTGAACTGCGGCGCGGGCACGGTGGGGAAGGCGATAGTGTAGGTCTTGCTGGTCTCGCCGGAGTACAGCTCGTTGTAGTACGCGATCGCGCGCACCGTGAACACGCCCTCGCCCAGCTCAATCGGCAGCACGTACTTGTTCGAGTATATCGTGGGCTGCGTGCCGTCGGTGGTGTAGTATATCGTCGCGCCCTCGTCGCAGGCCATCTGCAGCTTCACGGCGTAGTCATACGTGCCCTCCTCGGGGTCGAAGCGCACCGTGCTGGGGCCGTAGGTCAGCAGCAGCGTGTTGTACTCGGCTTTGGCGGTGTTCTGATACGCGAGCCGGAGCATGTCGACCATCTCGGCGTCGTCGGCACCGCGCGCTATCATCAGCTCTATCACGCTGTCGTAGGCCTCGGTGCGGGTCGGGTCGAGCGATATCGCCTTGCGGTAGGCGCGCTCGGCGCGCTCCACATTGCCCGCGTCGGTGAGCGCGGCGGCCAGCTTGAGCGCGCCGTCGTAGTTGGACGAGTCGCGGCTGAACGCGGAGTCGTAGTAGTTGGCCGCGCTCAGCTTATCGCCGGCAGCCAGCGCCTCGTCGCCCAGCTGCCAGTAGACGGCGGCGGGCGCGTTCAGGCCCATGCTGGCCTTCCAGCGCTGCCCCACGGCGGTGAACGTCATAAAGCATATCACCAGCATCACCAGCGCCAGGCCGCTGAGCACGCATATGCCGGCTATCATCGGCGTGTTCTTCTGCGGGTGCAACTCGCGGTCGCTGCGGAATATATCCTCATCGGCCTCCAGCTCGGCCGCGCTGGGCGGCTCGGGGCGGCGGCGCGCGTACTCGTCGGGCGCGTCAGCGGGGCGGGGGGCCTTGCGCGCGCGTCGGGGCTCGCCGGGCGCGGAGTCGGGCGAGGTGGCCTTGGGCTGCGCTGCCGTGGGCTGCGCGGCCGCGGGCCGTGCAGTGGCAGGCTGGGCCGATGAAGGCGCCGCCGATGTGGGCTGTGCTGCCTTGGGCTGCTCAGACCTGGGCTGCGAGGCTGCGGGCTGAGTCGCCGCGGGCTGCGTTGCCGTAGGTTGCGCCGATGCGGCCTGAGCGGAGTTGTCCATGACAGCGCGTGCAGCTCTGCGGGGCACTGGCACGCCCGGCTGAGTTGGAGCGGAGGGCTGCGCTGTGCCTTGCTGCGGATTGCGCCGTGTGGGTTGCGCGGCCTGTTGCTGAGCTGGCTGCTGCGGGCGCGCCTGCTGTTGCGCGGCCTGTTGCTGAGCTGGCTGCTGCGGACGCGCCTGCTGCTGTGCGGCCTGTTGCTGAGCTGGCTGCTGCGGGCGCGCCTGCTGTTGTGCGGCCGCCTGTTGCGCCGGCGGCTGCGGCTGCGCGCTCTGCGACTGCGCGGCCTGGCCTGCGCGCGCGGCCTCCTGCGCGTGGCGGAGCTGTGCGCGCGTGAGCACCTGCGTGTCGCCCGCGCCGAACTGCGCGTGCAGTGGCGCGCCGCAGTTGGAGCATGTGCTCGCAGTGGGCGAGTTTTCAAACTGGCATCGGTTGCATTTCATAGTAATAACCCCCGTATAGCTGTGCCCCGGCGCAGGCGCGCGGAAGCGCTCACATGTTCTTCATCGATTCGTAGTACTCGTCGCCGGCGAACTCGCGCTCGGTCTTGACCTCGCCGCCGAGCTCCTCGATCGCGTCGCGGATCTCCAGGTAGTCCAGGTAGTTGAGCTCCTGCAGCTCCAGCAGCGGCATCAGCTCGTCTATCGCGCGCGCGTCGCCGAGCTTGCCCAGGTAGGACGCTATCAGCGCGCGGCGCTCGGGCATCGAGCGCAACAGCTTCACCGCATAGTCGTATATGCGCGGATCGCCCGGGAAGTTGCACGCCACGTCCAGCAGCACCAGGCCGTGCTCGGGCCGTGCGCCGACCATCGCGTCCACGACCGGCGCGCAGACCTGCGCGCCCAGCCCGACCAGCATCTCGCCGGCCAGGTTGCTCAGCTCGGCCTCGTCGGCGCGGGCGTGCTCGATCAGCGATATCAGCCGGGGCATGGGCCGCGCGGACTGTATCTGCTCCAGCGTGCCCATGGCGCTCATGCGCGCCTCGTCGGGCTGATCGCGGTCGAAGGCTATGTCCATCAGCGGCTCGACCGCGGCCTCGCCCAGCGCGGCTATGCGCTCGAGCAGCTGGTCGGGCAGCGGTATGCTGCTGCGTATGTACTTGAGCATCCACTTGCACAGCAGCGCGGCGTCGTCGTACTGCTCGAAGTACAGCGCGGGCGTCTGGCCGTCGAGCCAGTCGGCGGGCATGTTGATCCACTTGAGGTAGACGTCGGGCATCTGCGCCTCCATCTCGTCCACGTTCTTGTATCTGGAGCGGTTTTCGGTCATCCAGCGCTGCACGTACTTGTTAAAATGCGAGTCGAAATCAATGCACTTCATAATCTTGCCTCCCGGAAGTATGTGCGGCCGCCAACAGCGCGTCGACCGCGCGGGTGAGCTCGCGACAGCTCAGGCTGCGCTTGTGGGCGTACGCGCGCAGGCTGATCGCCTCGCCCTGACCGATCCTGTACGCCAGCTCGAGCGCGCTGGCCATCAGCCGCATGCCGCCGCGCGCGCCCGAGAGCGTCAGCATCGGCTTGAGCGCGGATATCGCCAGCGGATAGCGGCCCAGCCTGCGCACCGCCGCGCGCAGGTCGCGCCGGGGCTCGCGGCTGGCCAGCATCTCGCACATCGCGGCCGCGTCCAGCCGGTGCATCCGGCCGCGCGTGAATATCAGCCGCGGCAGCGGATAGTCGGCCGCAGCCATCAGCGCGAGCGCGGCGTACCTGAAGCCGTCGGGCTGCTCGAACGAAGCCAGGAAGCGCCACAGCGCCGCGCGCGCCAGGTCGCCGCGCACATGCACCAGCAGCGCTGCCGAAGCCGCGCTTATCTCGGCGTCGCCGCAGTTGAGCCCCCATTCGAGCGTGCGCACCAGTTGCGCGTCCTTGGGATCGACGTCGCCGGCGATCAGCCGCGCCTGCGCCTGCGCGACCGTGCGCGCCCAGTACTCGAGCATCTCGCGCTCGGGGTATTTGAGCGGCGGCTGGCCGGGCGTCCACTGCTGCGCCAACTCCACATAGCGCAGCGCGGTCGCGTCGCCCGGATAGGCGCACAGGCTCTGGCGCAGCTGGGTCAGCGCGGCGCGCGCGGGCACGCCGGTGTTAATCATTGCTGCGGCGCGGTATGCGCACAGCCGCGGCTCCCACGGCGCGCAGGTCAGCATGCGCTCGGCTATGTCCAGCACCAGCCCGTCCATGCCCAGCGCGACTGCCAGCTCGAGCAGCGTCGCGTCGCACTCCGTATCGTCGCTGAGCGCGAACGCGCCCTGCAGCGCCGTGCGGGCCTGGCGCGCGTCGCCGCCAGCGAGTATGCGCGATGCGACCGACAGTATCCATGGATCCTGCGGCCGCATTGCGAGCGACCTTACCAGGTTGTCCATGGAGCCGGCCTGGTCGCCGCTCAGCGCGCAGGCCCAGGCCATTATCGCATGCGCCAGCGGGCTGTCGCTGTGGCGGCCGTAGCGCCGCGCCAGCGCGCGGGCATGGCCGGCGTCGCCCGCGGCGGTGTAGCGCTCCATGCGCCTGAGCGTGCGCAGGCGCACGCGCTTGGACTCGCCCAGCAGCTTGTGCGTCATGAGCTGCGTGCGCATCTCGACAAAGGACTGCCGGGAGTGCGGGCCGCGGATGAAGCGCCGCGCCTGGTCGATCAGCCGGCTCGCCGACCTGACCTGCCCCAGCGCCGCCAGGTTGCACGCCTGCAGCACGAGCACGTCTCCGTCCACCCGGCCATTGGCGAGCGCGGCCCGGCTCAGCTCGCCCTCGTTTACGAGCTGCGCGATCTGCTCGTAGGAGGCGCGCGCGCAGCCCATGCTGCTGAGCATGTCGGCCACGTCGACCTTGTAGCGCGTGTTGTCGGGCGCGGCGGCGCTGGCACGCCGGTACAGCTCCAGCGCCTCGAACTGCTCGCCCGCTATGCGCCGCATCTGGGCGCGATGGTGCATGAAGCCCGGATCGCACCGGAAGTCCAGCACCGAGCCTGTGATAGTTGTCGCCATGATACTCCTTTGGGCCGAACCGCGCGGGTCGGCCGCGTATATGCGTATTAGTCCGCCGCCGTGGCGCGCTCAAGCAGCTCCTCGAGCTGTTCGGCGCTGAAGCGATACCGGCGGTTGCAGAAGTGGCACTCCAGCTGCGCGCCGTGATCCTGATCGATAAGCTCGCGCAGCTCGGCGCGGCCCAGCGATATCAGCGCGCGCTCGATGCGCTCGCGGTCGCAGTCGCAACGGTACGCGGGCGCGCGGCGCTCGACTATGCGCGGCGCGAGCCCCTCGAAGAAGCGCGCGCAGAGCTCGTCCGGCGTCTCGCCTATCAGCTGGCGCGATATGTCTGCATAGCTGGCGGCGCGCCGCTCCAGCTCGCTCAGCAGCTCCTCGGAGCAGCCGGGCAGCGGCTGGATCAGCAGTCCGCCGGCGCTGAGCACGCCCAGCTCGGCGCTGTGCGCGGCGTCGGGCATCAGCACGCCCAGCGACAGCAGAGTGGGCTGCTGCTCGCTGGTGGCGAAGTAGTATGTGAAGTCCATCGCGATCTCGCCGTTTACCAGCTCGACCTGGCCCACATACGGCTCGCGCAGTCCCAGGTCGCGCACCACCGTGAGCCGGCCCTTGCCGACTGCGCCGCCCACGTCCAGCTTGCCGTCGCTGCGCAGCGGCAGCTCGACCCGGGGCCGGTCGACGTAGCCCTTGACCGTCAGATCCTCGTGCGCCACGGCAACCAGCGCGCCCAGCGGGCCGTCGCCCTTGACCGTGGCGGTCACGCTGCCGCGCTCGACCTTGAGCATCGAACCCATCATCGCCGATACCGTGAGCAGCCGCCCCAGCGCGGCGCAGGCCACGTTGGACAGCGTGTGCAGCCGGCGCGCCTGCTCGCACAGCGCGGTAGAGTTGACCAGCAGCGCGCGCGCCTGGCCGTCCATCAGCGTTATCTGCAGCAGCTCGTCGCCGCCGTATGATTTAATCTCCATCTGTTGCTCCTTGCGCGGCGCGCCCACGGCATGCGCCGCTTGATAATATTGGACGAATCTGTGCCGACGTATGTTCAACCGCCGCTCAGCCGCGCACCGCGCTGAAGTGCAGCCGCAACTCGTCCGCGCGCGGCAGCTCAAACGTGCGGTCGCCGTATACCTCGGGCGACTCAAACCCGGCCTCGCGCAGCCAGCACAGCAGCTCCTGCGCGTCGTGCGCGCGCTGCACCTGCCGCTCGGCAAAGCGCCGGTACAGCCCGCCGCCGGCGCTCACGAAGAACGTCAGCTCCATCGTCACGCGGCAGCGCTCCGGGTCGTAGCTGTTCTGCCAGAGGTAGGCCGCGTCGGGCCGCTCCTCGCCAAAAAAGCCGTCGCCCAGCACGTGCTCCAGCTTGTAGCGCGAGGATATGTCAAACGCCAGCACGCCGCCGGGCTTGAGCGCCGCGCGCGCGCTGGCGAAGAACGCCTTCACGTCGCCGGGCGTGAGCAGGTAGTTTACGCCGTCGCAGGCGCAGATCACCGCGTCGACCGGATGCGGCAGCGCCAGGCGGCGCATGTCCTGGCGCACGAAGCGCAGGCTCAGCCCCGCCCGGCGCGCCTTGTCGCCGGCCACGCGCAGCATGCTCTCGGATATGTCCGAGCAGATCAGCTCCGCGCCGCGGCGCTTGAGCTCCAGCGACAGCGAGCCGGTGCCGCAGCCGCATTCGCAGATCTCCCCGCCCGGGCAGCGCCGGCTGCCCAGCAGCGCCAGGTAGTAGTCCGCCCAGGCGGGGTAGTCAAAGTCGTCCATGAACTCGTCGTATACTTCAGCAAACTCGTCGTACATCTCTCACTCCGCCGTAGCGGTCGGCGAGGGGCTCAGTCGCGCCCGGCGTCGGGCTGCCCGGCCGCGCCGGCGCGCATGCGGCGCGCCACTATGCCGCCTATGCGCCCGGTCTGCTCGGCCGTGAGCGCGCCCCAGCCGCCTTCCAGCACCTTGTCCAGCAAGCCCAGCTCGTCGGCCGCCTCGTACTTCAGCTTCTCTCGCATCATCTGTGGGGAAATGTTCAGTGTGCGCATATACTGCCTCCCTGCGCGCCGCGTTTGTGGGCGCGCCCATATGCAGTATGCGTCGCGGACGCGCCTTCAATCCGCGCGCGGCCGCATTTGCGCGTCAATCGCGCTTGTCGGCGTCGGGCTCCGCGGGATCGGGCTCGGGCTGCGCGGGGCTGGGCTCGGGCATGTTGCGCTCGGCCTGCGCGTCCAGCCAGGAGCCGGAGTCGGGCCGGCGGGGCGGCCAGACCTCGCCCACGCCGCCCGGGCCGGGCGTGGGGTTGTAGCCGGGCTGCGCGTTTACCGGCGTATCGTCGTCCTCGTCCTCATCGTCGTACTCGCTCGAGCGCAGGCCCATGTTCATGGGCGCGCCGTCTATGCGCGGGTTCAGGTACTTGTCAAACAGCGAGTTGGCATAGGACGCGTACAGGAAACCGCTGAACGAAAAGCCTATCAGCAGATAAATCAGTATCCAGGCCAGCAATGCCCAGCTAGTGCCGGTCAGCAGCAGCACCGCTGCGCATATTATCGTCGGCGCCAGCGACAGCAGCCATATGCCCACGCTCTGGGGCAGCCGTGCGATCACCAGTATCGCGCAGTTGCGCAGCAGCGTGCCGAACTTCATATCGTAGGTTATCATCATGGGATACGCTACCATGTTCATGAGCCACCATACGCACAGTATGATTATCATAAGGCCCTCGAGCACGCTCATCAGCGCCGCCTGCACCACGCTGCCGGCCATCGCGGCCTGCTGGCGGTAGAAGTACCAGCCCACGAAGCACACCAGGTCGATCACGCCGGTGAGCAGGCCAAACGCCAGGCCCTGCTTCCAGTTGGCCTTTATCGAGTCCTTTATGTCGGACAGGCCGAACGCGTGCTGGTCGCGCGCCCAGTTGCGCAGCACGTACATGCAGCCCGACGCGCCCACGCCCGCCAGGCCCAGGCACGGTATCAGTATGGCCAGCAGCAGCGCCACGTAAGAAAACCACTCGCGCGCGAACTGATCCAGCAGCGACGCATCCTCCATTATGGCCGCGGCGATGCTGTTGAGCAGTATAAACGCCTGGAAGCACACTATTATCGCCGGCAGGCAGAACACCAGATAGATGAGGTTCTGGGTTATCAGGCCGCTGAAGCGGATCCTGAGCATCGCCATGAACAGCTCTTTGCGGTTCTTGGGCAGGTCGTCGGGGTTAAAATCGGCCTGACCGGCCTTGCCGTAATAGAATCTCTGAAACAGCCCCATATAGTATACCCTCCTGTTGTGATGGCCCGCGCGGGGTCAAGCGATGTCAATAAGCCCGATGAACACGTCCAGCCCGGTCAGCAGCGAGCGCTCGTCCAGGTCGAAGTCGGACGCGTGCAGCGAGCGCGCATACCGTTCGCCCTGCGCTATGCCGCAAAAGAAGAATGCGCCCGGCGCCTGACGCTGATAGAACGAGAAGTCCTCGGCGATTGTGAGCGGCTTTACGCTCACGCATCTGTCGCCGGCGACCGCGCGCACCCGCGCCGCCGCATTGGGATCGTTTACGACCGGCAGGTAGCGGCTGAGTATGTCCATGCGGCACTCGACGCCATACGCGATCTCGATTGCGCGCATGTGGGCGCGGATCAGCTCCAGGCAGCGCGCCTCGACGGCCTCGTCATAGGTGCGCAGCGTGGCGTGCATAACGGCGCTGTCGGCGACGACGTTGCGGCGCTCGCCGGCGTGCATCGCGCCGACGGTGAGCACCTTCTGATCGAACGGATCGGTCTGGCGCGTGAACACGGTCTGCAGCAGGCCATACAGCGCCACCGCCGCGGCCAGCGCGTCGCGGCCCAGGTGGGGCAGCGCGCCGTGCGAGGCCGCGCCCGATATCGATATGTCCAGCTCGCAGGTCGAGGCCATCAGCGGCCCGTCGGGGCAGGCGATCTCGCCCGAAGCCAGCGAGGGCATCACGTGCATGCCGTACACCTCGTCCACGTCCGGGTCGCGCATGCCGCCCTGCGCGATTATGCGCTCCGCGCCGCCGTCCAGCTCCTCGGCGGGCTGGAACAGCAGCGTCACGTTGCAGCGCAGCTGCTCGCGCTGCTCAGCACAAAAGCGCGCCACCGCCAGCAGCGTGGCCATATGGCCGTCGTGCCCGCAGGCGTGCATGAAGCCAGGGCGCTCGGAGCAGAACTCAAGCCCGGTCGCCTCGGTCACGTTCAGCGCGTCCATGTCGGCGCGCAGCGCTATCGTGCGCCGACGTTCGCCCTCGGCCAGCGGCGCGCGGCCCATAAAGACGCACCGCACGCCGGTGTCGGCGATAGTATGCAGCTTGTCGGGCGCGAGCGGCCGCAGGCTGTCGAGTATGTAGCGCTGGGTCTTGAGCTCGGTATGGCCCAGTTCGGGCATGCGGTGCAGCGCGCGGCGATCGCGGCGCAGCCCGTCCAGCGCGCGCGCGACGTATTCGCGCCTTGTCTGTTCAGCGTCCAATAAAATCACCCGCTATACAATATTCCATCATTATAATACCACAAAATCGGCGTTTTGCAATACGCACGGCGATAAGGTTTCGCTAAAGCTGACGATTTTTGCGATGGACGCCGCAATTGGCGCGCCCGATTTCACAATTGCGCCGCCAAATGCAAACGGGAAGGCGCGCGGCCCTCCCGTTGAAAGCGTATGTGCGCCGGGGCAGGCAGGGCGCGCTCGGCGGGCATAGGGCGCGTTGATAGCGCCTTGGCCGGTTGAGGCATGCGCCGCGCTGCAAACGACGCACTGCGGTTGAACCGTGCCACGATTAGTTGCACATATAGCCGCGCCGCCGATCGCTGCCGAATCCACCGACCGGCATCCGACCGGTCGCGGCACGAGCTGCGCTGCAAACCGTTTACCGTGGTCGAACTGCGCCACGACTGGCTGCATATCTAGCAGCACTGCAAACTTCCCGCCGCGTCCGCCAAGCCGCGTCAGACCAGTTGCGGCACGAGCTGCGTCGCAAAACCGA
>CAWVGT010000126.1:0-12850 GCA_963928645.1 Candidatus Fimadaptatus sp. | reverse complement strand
TGCCCTTGAGCTGTGCCTGGAGCTGCTCCAGCAGCGGATCGGGGCTGCACTCGAACGGCTTGCCATCGTCGGCTATCGCCATCACGTAGCGCAGGTATGCGGCCAGCACAAACTTTATGCCCTTGAGCGTGCTCAGATCCATGCCGCGGCGGATGTATTCCTTGATGGTCTCGCCAAAGCGTATCGACAGCTTCTGAGAAGTGTCGGTGGCTATGCGCTGAGGCGTGTCAGGCATGAACACGTTGGGCAGGCGTATCGTCAGCACGTCGTTCAGGAAGTCGCGCGGCTTGATTATGCCCGGGTCGACGACGACCGGCAGGCCCTCGACATAGCCCACGCGCTCGACCAGCGCCTTGAGGTCGGCGTCGGTCATCTCCTGCGCGATTGTGTCCATGCGCAGCAGGCAGCCCAGTATCGCCAGGCAGGTGTGCAGCGGGTTGAGGCAGGTGCACACCTTCATCTTCTCCACGTTGTTTACGGTGTCGCGGCTGACGAAGTACACGCCCGCGTGCTCCAGCGCCGGCCGGCCCGCCGGGAACGAGTCTTCGATCACCAGGTACTGCGCCTGCTCGGCGTTTACGAACGAGGCGGTGTAGGTCTTCTTGGCGGTGATTATCGTGTCGGCGTCCTCATAGCCCGAGTCGCGCAGCATCTGGGCGACCTTGGCGTCGGGGCGCGGGGTGATCTTGTCTATCATCGACCACGGGAACGAAACGCGCGCCGTGTCGCTGACATAGCCGACGAAGTCGTCGCCCACAAAGCCCTTCTCGCGCCACGCGCCCGCCATCGCCAGCACCGCCGCGCGCAGCTTCTCGCCGTTGTGCGAGCAGTTGTCCATCGAGACCATCGCTATCGGGTATGCGCCGGCCTTGAAGCGCTCCAGCAGCAGCGCCGTTACCATGCCCATGAGCGAGCCGCATTTATCCGGGCCGGCCTCCATGTCGGCCTTGACATAGCGCAGCGTGGAGCCGTCGGGCGCGGTTATCGCGTAGCCCTTTTCGGTTATCGTAAAGCTGGCCATCCTGAGCGACGGATTGCGGAATATATCGCAGGTGCGCGCCCAGTCCGCGGGCCGGGCGCCGTCTATCCTGAGCGACTCGGCGACCGAGGCTATCACGCGCTTTTCGATCGTGCCGTCGGCGCGCAGCACTACCAGCAGGCTCAGGTTGTCAAACGGCTGATACGCCTTGTCGATTATCTCGCCGTCAAAGCCCTCGCACACCACTATGCCGGTCTTTGCCTGGCCGTTTTCCAGCAGCGCCTGATCCAGCGCCGCGGGGAACGCCCGGAATATGTTGCCCGCGCCAAAGTGCAGCCACTCGGGCGCGGCCGCGGTCTGCGCGCGCATTGCGTCGATGTCGAACTTGGGCAGGCTGTAACCCTGCTCGGCCCAGCAGCCGCAGCCCAGCGCATTGAGTTTGAGCTTCATTGCCATTACCTCGCGATGATGTTTAGTAGTAGTTTTTTAGGCCCCTCTCCAAGGGCCGCGGCGACGCCGCACCCGGCGTCAGTGCTTGATAGAGTATAGCATAATTGTACATCAAATCCGTGTCGATTTAAAGCCCCATTCTGATAAAACTGCGCGCTGTCGGGCGATTGGCGCGGGGGTGCGGCCGGCATGGCCGCTGTGCCGCAGGTAGGCTCGCGCCATGGCCACGGCGGCGGGGATTCGGTTTGCGCGCGGCGTCCCGCCGCGGATGTACGCGTGCGGCGCGGCCAGGGATGGATGTGCTGCTTTACGACGTCGCCCGCCGCGCTATATCTGAGCGCAGCGGCCCGCGCTCGCCTGCGCCGTCCGCTTCGCGCGCGCATGACATGCCGCCGCGCTCCTGCCATGTCGCGGCGCGGCTTGGCATATGCGCGGCTTTGCCGCGGCTTTACGATGCCGCCACACGCGCGCCGCCGTTTTGGGGTACAATGGTCAATATGATGACGAGATATGATTTTACAAACAAGCCCCCGCGCGCGCTGTTCGATCGCGCATACGCATTGGTACAGCGCTCGTTCCCGGTCAGCGAATACCGCGACCGCGCGACGCTGATCGGCATGCTCGACTGGCCCACCTACGCGCTGTACATCCAGCCCGACGCCCGCGGCGACATCGCGGGCCTGATCTGCGCGCATGAGTTTGGAGGCATGCGCTTTATCGAAAGCTTCTGCGTATCGCCCGACCTGCGCGGCGCGGGGCTGGGCGGGCGGCTGCTGGACGAGTATGTTGCGCGCGACGCCGCGCCGGTCGTGCTGGAGGTCGAGCCGCCGCGCGGCGATATCGAGCGCCGGCGCATAGCGTTCTACCGGCGCCACGGCTTTGAGCTGGATCAGCGCTACTACGTCATGCCGCCGCTGGAGCCCGACCGGCCCGCGCTCAGGCTGTACCTGATGGCCACGCGGCCGCTGGGCGACGGCTTTGAGGCCGCGCGCGACGCTATCTACCGCACGGTGTACCGCATAGAGCCGCGCGACGTGCCCGCGCCCGACGACTGACGCGCCGCCCGGGAGCGCAGATTTATTGCCCAAGTTTTGATTTGCGCCTTTCATTCGCCATAGAAAAGCGATATAATGTCAGCGTATGCCGGCGCTGGCCGCCGCAAAACAATACCGATGGGAGCTGTGCCAATGAAAAGACTGCTGCTTATCATGACGGCGCTGACGCTGGCGCTGGGGCTGAGCGGTTGCGCGCTGCTCGAGCGCACCGACGCCACGCCCACCCGCGATCCCGACGCCCAGAACCCCGTGGCCACGATCACGATGGAGAGCGGCGCGGTCATGACCGCCGAGCTCTACCCCGAATACGCGCCCAACACCGTGGCCAACTTCATCGAGCTGGCCAACTCGGGCTTCTACGACGGCATCAAGTTCCACCGCGTCGTAAAGGACTTCGTGATACAGGCCGGCATGGCCTCGACCGCGGGCCGCGATGAGCTGGACTACTCCATCAGCGGCGAGTTCTCCTCCAACGGCTTTGAGGGCAACACGCTCAAGCATGTAAAGGGCGTGCTGTCGATGGCGCGCACCGACGAGTTCGATTCGGCCGGCAGCCAGTTCTTCATAGTCGTGGCCGACGCGCCCGATTACCTGGACGGCGAGTACGCCGCGTTCGGCGCGCTGGTCGACGACGAGAGCATCGCCGCCGCCGACAAGATATCCAAGGTCGCCGTCAACTCCAGCAGCGTGCCGATCAACGATCAGACGATCGCCTCGATACGCGTGGAGACCTTCGGCCAGGAGTATATCGTGCAAAAGCTCCAGTGAACGCATACATCTCCCTAGCACAGCGAATATCCAGCATTCAGGAGGTAGATCGACATGAGCAATCCGATAGTGACGATAACGATGGACGACGGCGGCGTGATAACCGCCGAGCTCTACCCCGAGTACGCGCCCAACACCGTGGCCAACTTCGTAGAGCTGGCGGGCAAGAGCTTTTACGACGGGCTGATATTCCACCGCGTGATAGCGGGCTTCATGATACAGGGCGGCTGTCCCAACGGCAACGGCATGGGCGGCCCCGGCTATTCGATAAAGGGCGAGTTCGCGGCCAACGGCTTTAAGCAGAACACGCTCAAGCACACCCGCGGCGTGCTGTCGATGGCGCGCGCGATGAACCCCAACTCGGCCGGCAGCCAGTTCTTCATAATGCACGCCGACGCGCCCCACCTCGACGGCCAGTACGCCGCGTTCGGCCGCGTGACCGACGGCATGGACGTGGTCGACCGCATCGCCCAGACCCGCACCGGCTTCCAGGATCGCCCGGTTTCCGAGCAGCGCATAAAGTCGATCGCCGTCGATACCAAGGGCGAGAGCTACTCCGCCGCCAAGATGTGAAACGCCAAGCCAGTTCTCATCGGTTTCTAATGCGCGCCTAAGCGTATTGTCGTGCAAGCCCGGCCTCGGCGCGGTATAATATCGCCAACGAAAGCGATACGGCAAATTCGAGGAGGCTTGCAATATGGACACCCGGTTGGTCATAGTCAAAAACGGCATGACGTACCTCAACCTGCACATAGCAGTCGTGGCAATAGCGGCGCTGATAGCGCCCAAGCTCGCGGTGCTCAGCGCGATACTGGTGCTGGTCACCGGCTGCTCGGTACACATAGAGCGCGGCTGCGGCGCGCAGCGCGACGAATCGTTTGGCGACCACATCTGAGCATCGCGCGCCCGAATGGGCCAGGAAGGGAGTAAATCGGCATGGCATCCTACAACATCAAGCACATAGAGTACCTCCGGCAGAAGGCCAACCTGACTTACGAGCAGGCGGTGGCGCTGCTGGACCGCAACGACGGCGACATAGGCAAGGCGCTGATAGAGCTGGAGCGCAGCGGCGCGCTCTACGGCGAGGCGGCGCCGGGCGCGCGGGGCGCGGCCCCGACCGCCGGCGAGCATGCCGGCGAGCGCGGCAAGAGCTTCTGGGACAACGTGGTGGAGCTGTTCATAAAGAGCCTGCGCATAAAGCTGGTCATCGAGAAGTCGTCCGAGACCGTGGCGCGGCTGCCGGTGATATACCTGCTGGTGGCGGCGTTCATGGCGCCGCACCTGGCGGTGCTGAGCGTGGTGCTGATGTTCCTGACCGGCTGCCGCGTGCACATAGAGCGCGCGCACAATCCCGAGGGCGACCGCCGCATACGCGACTACGCCCGCGGCGCCGAGCAGACCGTGCGCAGCAAGATGGGCGGCGGCGACAAGCAGCGCCGCGCCCCCTACAACGCCCCCAAGCCCAAGGACAATGACGACGACTACGATTCGTTCACGGTAGAATAGGCCCGCTGAACCGGCGGCGCCGCGCGACTCAGCGCGGCGCCGCTTTGGCGCGCGGGCGCGGGAGATGAGCACATGTGGATCGCGCTGGCGTGCGGCTCGGCGGCGTTTGCCGGGCTGACCGCGATATTGGCCAAGTGCGGCATACGCCGCGTGGACTCCAACCTGGCCACGGCGCTGCGCACGGTGGTGGTGCTGGCGTTCGCGTGGCTGATGGTGTACGTGACCGGCGCGCAGCGGGGCCTGGCGGCGCTCGACATGCGCTCGGCCGCGCTGCTGGCGCTGTCGGGCGTGGCGACCGGCGCGTCGTGGCTGTGCTACTTTAGGGCGCTGCAGCTGGGCGACGTGAGCCGCGTCACGCCGATTGACAAGTCGAGCACGGTGCTGACGATACTGCTGGCGACGCTGCTGCTGGGCGAGGAGATATCGATCGCCAACGCGCTGGGCATAGCGCTGATAGGCGTGGGCACGCTGATGATGGTCGGCCGCCCGGCGGCGCAGGCGGCCGGCGGTTGCGACGGGCGTTCGGACGGCGCGGCGGACGGCGGCGCGGCGGACGTGGCGCAGCCCGCGCGCGCCGGGCGCTGGCTGCTGTACGCCGTGCTGTCGGCGGCATTCGCCAGCGCGCAGGCGATACTGGCCAAGCTCGGCATAACGGGCGTGGATTCGACGCTGGGCACGGCGCTGCGCGCGGTGGTGGTGCTGGCAATGGCGTGGGCGATGGTGTTCGTTACCGGCGCTCAGCGCCAGCTGCGCGGCATAGACGCGCGCAGCTGGGCTTTCCTGGCGCTGTCGGGCGTGGCGACCGGCGCGTCGTGGCTGTGCTATTACGCCGCGCTGCAGCGCGGGCCCGCGGGCGCGGTCGTCGCAATCGACAAGCTGAGCATACTGCTGACAATAGCGTTTGCGCGCATTGTGCTGGGCGAGCGGCTCAGCCGGCGCGGCGCGCTGGGGCTGGGCATGGTCACGGCGGGTACGCTGGCTATGCTGTTTTGAGCGGCGGGCGGTTGGATTGGATTACCTGCGCTCGAGGTTCTGATATGGTTAGTGACGCAATAGACTTGCGGGGTGCGCTTATTGCCATGGGGCGAGTCATGTTGCGCGGCATAGGCGCTTTTCCGATAAGCTGGCTCACATCCCCCGAATAGCGCTACTTATATCACCGTCTGGCGCACACGCCCGCGCGGCTAGCTGATTGGCCGCGCGGGCGTGTGCTTATGCGCTGATGGTGATGTCTGGGTGCGCTCGCTGCAATACGTCGAGGCATGTTGCACAGCATGGGGAGCTTTGCCGATAAGCTGGACTCCCTACTCCGAATGAACGCTACTCAAACCAACGGCAAGTACAAGTGCCCGCTCAGCTAGTTGCTTAACCGCGCAGGCGCTTGCTTTTGCGCTGTCGGTGCTGCCAACGTCCACTCATTGCCATAGGATAAACCGTGCTGCGCAGTCCGGGGCGATTTGTCGGCAGGTTTAGTCGCTTTGCTAAATGAACACCAACTCGAATCACCCTCAAGCACAAGCGCCCGCGCGGATAGTTGCTTAACCGCGCGGGCGCTTGCTTTTGCGCTGTCGGTGCTGCCAACGTCCACTCATTGCCATGGGATAAACCGTGCTGCGCAGCCCGGGGCGATTCGTCGGCAGGTTGAACCGCCATGCTAAATGAACAACAACTCGAATCACCCTCAAGCGCAAGTGCCCGCGCGGCTAGTTGCTTAACCGCGCGGGCGCATACTTATGCGCTGTCGGTGCCGTCAGGATGCGCTCGCAGCCATGGGGTGAGCCGCGCTACGCGGTCTGTAAGGCCCGCGGGCGGTTGCGCCAATGCACCGCGCGTGCCCCCGCTGCGCCAATCCCCCCGCAAGCCCTGCCCGCACAACCTCACCTCCAGCGGCTGATCCGCCGAACGACCATATCGGCGGTCTCGCGGTCGCGCACGCCGCTTATCGACGAGAACCACACGCCCTCGGGCCGCAGCGTCTCGAATACCAGGTCCAGCTCGCTCACGTCGCACATCAGCTGTATGCCCTTGCCGGCGCGCTGTATGCGCTGGTATACCTCCACCCAGCGCGCATAGCCCTCGTTGCCCGCGCCGCACACCCACTGCACCGCGTCCAGCCCGGGTATCTCCAGCAGCGAGTCCAGGTGCCTCAGCGCGCCCGGCCCGTCCAGATGGTAGATCGAGCGCTCGTAGAACTCGCACTCCTGCGCTATGCCCGGCAGGAAGAAGTCGTCGAACATGCGCTTGCTGACCATGCACGAGAAGTCGTTGGACGGTATGTAGAACGTGCCGTCGTGTATTATCGGCGTCCAGGACGTAATCGGCATACCCGCCTCGCGCAGCATGCGGTAGAACACGCCGTACGCCGCGTAGTACTCCGGCATAGAGCGCGCCAGCGCCCGGCGCACCCAGTCCGGATTGTCGATCAGATCCATGGCCAGGTTCTGCGGATCGCGCAGCGCCGCCACGTGGTCGCCGCCCGGGTGCAGGTCGGTCAGGCCCACTATGAACCGGCCCCGGCCGCGCTCCAGCAGCTTTTGAGTGAACTCTATCATCAGCTGGAACAGCGGATGGCTGACGTCGAGCCGGGTCGAGTCGAAGTCGCGCTCCCAATCCTCAATCGCGGGCGTGCTCCAGGTCGTGCTCTCGCCGTACTCGTACCCGCAGCCGCACCACGCCGAGAATATCTCCGGGCCCAGGTTCGGGAACGCTATCGGCAGCGAGTCGTACAGGTATTCGGTCGCGGACAGCTGCGCGTCGAGCTCGTCCACGCGCCGGTCTATGTCCAGCCAGCGCTCGCGATGCGTGGCATACTGCCTCTCGGGCAGCGCCGCCGCGCCGGGCCGGGGCAGCGCTATGCTCACCGGCGGCCGGTCCACTATCTCGCGCTGCCAGAACGCCTCGAACCGCGCGCGCGTGTGCTCGTAATCGGGCTTGAGCTCAAACTCCATTGCTGATCCTCCCATCCGGGCCGCGCCGCGCGCCGCCCGCGTTTTTTTTATATTATGACATCCCCCGCGCCGCGCCGCAATCCCGCCAGCGCCCAACGCGATACAAAAATCGCAACCTGCCGTCCCAGTGCGATGCCGAACGCGCGCGGCATGCGGCCCCGCGACCTGCGCGCGGCGCTCGCGGGCGCGAATTTGGCCCGCGCGTGTCATAGCGGGCGTGGACGCGCTGTACAATACAGTAAGCTTATTTTGCGGGAGGAGTCATGATGTCAAAGAGGATAATGCCTGTGCTGTGCGCGCTCATGGGCGCGGCGATGCTGGGGCTGGTCCTGGCCAACGCGCTGACGCTGAGCGCGCGCGCCAGCGACGAGTCCGGCGAGAGCCTGCCGCTGGAGAGCTCGGTGCCGTTTGACATAGCCAGCGGCAGCGCGCTGCTTATGGAGGCGTCGACCGGGCGCGTGATATACCAGAAGGACGCCGACGTGCGCCGCCCGGTGGCCAGCGTGACCAAGCTGATGCCGCTGCTGCTGATATTCGAGGCGCTGGACACCGGCCGCTGCGCGCTTGACGACCAGGTCACCGTAAGCCGCCGCGCCGAGAGCATGGGCGGCTCGCAGGCGCTGCTGGACGCCGGCTCGGTCTACGACTTCGAGGTGCTGCTCAAGTCGATCATAGTGGGCAGCGCCAACGACTCCACGGTCGCATTGAGTGAATATCTATACGGCTCCGAGGAGGCCATGGTCGCGCGCATGAACGAGCGCGCCGCCGAGCTGGGCATGAGCGACACCTACTTTGTCAACACCACCGGCCTGCCCGCCGAGGGCCACTACACCACCGCCCGCGACATTGCCACGCTCTCGCGCGAGGTGCTAACGCACGAGGAGTACTTCGACTACTCGACGACCTGGCTGTACGAGCTGGAGCATCCCAGCGGGCGCATTACGCAGCTGACCAACACCAACCGGCTGACGCGGCTGTACGACGGCTGCGACGGGCTCAAGACCGGCTCGACCAACGAGGCGGGCTACTGCATGAGCGCGACCGCGCAGCGCGGCGGCATGCGGCTGATAGCGGTGGTGCTGGGCGCGGGCAGCTCGAGCGCGCGCTTTGACGACGCCGAGGCGCTGCTGGACCACGGCTTTGCCAACTACGAGATGTACACCGCCGCGCGCGCGGGCGACATAGTCGAGCAGGCGTTCCCGGTCATAGGCGGCGACCCGGAGACCGTCGACATAGTGCTGGACGGCGACTGCGTGACGCTGATGGAGCGCGGCAGCGCGTCCAACCTGCGCCTGGAGCGCACGCTGCCCGACGAGCTGCACGCGCCGCTGTCCGCCGGCCAGCGCGTGGGCAGCGTGCGGGTGATGCTGGGCGAGCGGGTGCTGCGCGAGATCGACGCGGTCGTGGCGCAGGACGTGCGCACGCGCGGGCTGAGCGAGGGGCTGATGCGCGTGGTGCGGCTGTGGCTGTACAGGTAGCGCGCTGCAGCGCGTGCGTGTCCTCGCGGATTGGCGGTTGCGTGGGGCGGTGGACTGTTGGCAAAGGTTGACGGCTGGATGGCCGGTGTTACTGCAAACAGTTATGGAACGACATATTGGCGATGCTGCAAAACCGGTTTGATCTTGGCGGCGTTTTGCTTTGAGCGGCATGTTCTGCTGGTTGCTGTTGCATGTTTAGTCTGGCAGACAGTGTGCGGCATGCAGTGCTGGTTGCTGTTGCATGTTTGGCCAAGCAAACAGTTTGCGGCATGCTTTCGCATTAGGCTGACGCCCTGCGCGGTTTGACGGTTGCGCGGGCGTCAGGCCGTTGACAAAGCCCGGCGACTTGGCGGCAGGTCTTACTCCAAGCAGTTATGAAACGACATATGGGCGATGCTGCAAAAACGGTTTGATATTAGCAGCGTTTTGCCTTGAGCTGCATGTTCTGTTGGTTGCTGTTGCATGTTTGATCGAGTAGACAGTGTGCGGCATGCTTTGGCATTAGGCAGATGCCCGCGCGCAGCTTGATAACTGCGCGGGCGCTAGACTGTTAGCAAAGCCTGGCAGCTGGACGGCAGGTCTTACTCCAAGTAGTTATGTAACAACATATGGGCGATGCTGCAAAACCAGTTTGATATAAGCGGTATTTTGCTTTGATTGACATGTTCTGCTGGTTGCTGTTGCATGTTTGGCCAAGCAAACAGTTTGCGGCATGCTTTCGCATTTGGCTGACGCCCCGCGCGGTTTGACGGTTGCGCGGGGCGTCAGGCCGTTGGCAAAGCCCGGCGACTGGACGGCAGGTCTTACTCCAAGCAGTTATGAAACGACATATGGGCGATGCTGCAAAAACGGTTTGATATTAGCAGCGTTTTGCTTTGACTGGTATATTTTGCTGGTTGCAGTTGCATGTTTGGCCAAACAGACTGTGTGTGGCACGCTTTGGCATTAGACTGACGCCCGTCGCGGCCTGATGGTGCGCAGGATGCGCCGCATGCCGACAGCTAATCGTACGCACGGCGCCGCGCCGGCACATCCGCGATGATTCACCCACCTGTCTGCGGTCTGGCGGGCGGCTTTCGCCCGCCGCGCCGCCTGCCAGAGCTAATGTAGATTGTACGTAAATAGTGCGCCGCACATATTTGCAAAATTTGCGGATTACGGTATAATGTTATTGTATGACTGTATATTTACGGAAGCAGGCGAATATTTATGTATCTGAGAGACGGCTTGAAAGTAAGCGCGGAGGGCCACCTGATGATAGGCGGCTGCGATGCGGTCGAGCTGGCGCGCCAGTTCGGCACGCCGCTGTACGTATATGACGAGGACTATATCGTATCGCGCTGCGCAGGCTTCACGCAGGCGCTGGCGCAGTACGCCCCCGGCGGCGCGGCCGCGTATGCCGGCAAGGCGTTTTTGACCACCGCCATGGCCAAACTCATGGACAGGTGCGGCATGTGGCTGGACTGCGTGAGCCTGGGCGAGCTGCACGTGGCAAGGAAGGCCAACTTCCCGGCCGGGCGCATAATACTGCACGGCAGCAACAAGACCGACGCCGAGCTGCAGGCCGCGCTGGACATGGGCGTGGGCCGCGTGGCGCTGGACAGCGCCGAGGAGATAGCGCGCATGGCCGAATTCAGCCGCGCTTCCGGCAGGCGTCAGAAGGTGTTCCTGCGCGTGAACCCGGGCGTGGACGCGCACACGCATTCGTATATACAGACCGCGCGCGTGGATTCGAAGTTCGGCGTGGGCTTTGACGAGGCGCTGGACGCGCTCAAGGCGATACTGGCCGAGCCGACGCTGGAGCTGCGCGGCGTGCACATGCACCTGGGCAGCCAGATATTCAACATGGACGCGTTCGACAAGGCGTGCGCGCGCGCGGCCGGGCTCATGGACGCGCTGCGGCGCGAGACCGGCGCGGTGCTGCCCGAGCTGAACGTGGGCGGGGGCTATTCGGTGCACTACACCGACGCCGACGCGCCGGTCAGCCCCGCGGACTCGGTCGCGCACCTGACGCGCGCGCTCGAGGCGGCGCTGGCGCCCTACGGCTACCCGCTGCCGGCGCTGTTCGTGGAGCCGGGCCGCTCGATAGCCGCCGAGGCGTGCGTGATGCTCTACACCGTGGGCGCGATAAAGCAGATACCCGGCATACGCAAGTACGTGTCGGTTGACGGCGGGCTGGCCGACAACCCGCGCCCGGCGCTGTATCAGGCGGTGTACGAGGCCGCGCTGGCCAACCGCATGGACGAGCCCGCGACCCAGACCGTGCGCATATCGGGCCGCTCGTGCGAGACCGATACGCTCATTGACGAGGTCGCGCTGCCCGCGCCCGCGCGCGGCGACATACTCGCCGTGACCAGCTGCGGCGCGTATCACTACGCGATGGCAAGCAACTACAACCGCGTGCCGATACCGGCGGTGGTGCTGGTAAAGGACGGCCGGGCCGCGCTGATGGTGCGCCGCCAGACCATAGACGAACTGACGCAGTGGGACGAGGTGCCCGAGTGGCTGTGATGTAAAATGCGGGGCGGCGTTCGGCCGTCCCGCGTTTATGATTCAGGCAGGAATATGAGCGCGTGAAATGCGGCCGCGGCGGCAATGAGCGGCCGGAACGCACAGGTTGGGCGGATGGGCTGCGGCTGGTTATACCGCGCGTCTACAGAGCAAACGGCGATATGGGCTTTAGCCGGCATCCACGGCGCTGCGCGGCGATCACGGCCCGTGCGCAGCCAGGGCAGACAGGCCGCGCTGGTTATACTGCGCGTTTACAGGTACAGGCAGCGATATGGTCTTTGCGCTGACATCCACGGCGCTGCGCGGCCTGAGCTCAGGGGCGGACGAGCTGCAGTGCGCTCAGCCGTTCAGGGTACACTGACGCCTGTGGGCACGACTCCCTGCATTCCACATCGACATAATTGGAGGCACAGCGCATGACTTTCTATCACGGCAGTCCCATTGGCGGCCTGCACCGGCTGGAACCGTTTCTGTCCGAGCACGGCAGGCCGTATGTATACTTCGCCACCGATCCGCTGGTGGCGCTGCTCTATGCGGTAAAGCCGGTGCCCAAGCCGTTCAGCTACTACCCATACGGCTTTGACGCCGACGGGCACGCGGTATATTCCGAGTACTTTGAAGACGCGTTCCATTGCCTGTACAACGGCAGGACGGGCTACCTGTACGAATGCCGAGACCTGAAAGCCGCAGACGCGCCCACGCAGATAAACTGCGCCTACACCTGCGCCAGCCCGGTCGATGTCGACCGCGTGACCGAGATACCCGACCTCTACGCGCATTTTATGGCGCAGGCGGAAGCGGGCCGGTTTAGCGTCCGGACGCGCGCTGAGATATCCGATCGTGAAATGGCCTTCGTCGCGCGGGAGCTGCGCCGGGATATCGAGGCGCATGAGCTGCGAGCCATACCGCAGCACGCGATGAGCAGGTTCATACAGGCGCACTTTCCCGACGTATGGGACGCGCAGTAAAGCGCCGCCCGCACCGCTCATTCGGCCGCGGCAGGCCGGCCGCGCACGGCAAAGCGGGCGTCCCCCGGCCATGTCGCCGCCCCGGACGCCCGCTTTGCCACCAGCCCGCGCCTTGCGCCGCTCAGTCGCGCTCGATCACGCGGTTGTCCGCGAGTATCTCGGGCTTGTACTTCATGCTGTCGGCCTC
>CAWVGT010000125.1:0-5076 GCA_963928645.1 Candidatus Fimadaptatus sp. | reverse complement strand
CCGCCGGGCGTCAGTTTATTGACAAAGTATAGCGCTCGCTGCCGGCCCGATCAAGTATGCAATCCCGATCGCGAAACAGGTAAATCGCAGAAGCCCCGCCTCATGGCAGCCGGGCTTTGCCGCATCGCCCGCATGCCGCTTACCCGCATGCCGCCTGATAAAGAACATTCGGTGTAAACGCGCCGCCCGGCAGGGCGTCGCCAACGGCCTGACCCGATGGACATGAATATCCGCCGGGCGTCAGTTTATTGACAAAGTATAGCGCTCGCTGCCGGCCCGATCAAGTATGCAATCCCGATCGCGGAACAGGCAAATCGCAGAAGCCCCCGCCTCATGGCAGCCGGGCTTTGCCGCATCGCCCGCATATCGCTTACCCGCATACCGCCTGATAAAGAACATTCGGTGTAAACGCGCCGCCCGGCAGGGCGTCGCCAACGGCCTGACCCGGTGGACATGAATATCCGCCGGGCGCGCGAATGGATATCGGGTAATCGGGCAATGCGCGGCACCGGCTCAAACATGCCGGAGCTTTAACGGGAATATGCAGACGGAGCGCATATTATTGTTTTGGTCGAGCTGATTTTCCATATATGGCGCCGCGGCGAGTTCCACCTGACCCGCATAGGTATATTCATTTGGCCGGAACACCTCAAACAGATATACATCAACGCCGTTGAAGGCTGATTCATATAGCGTCCTGTTCTGCATACAGTGGAAGTCCTGATTGCCGGTCAGGCCCATTCCGGTGTACAGGAATATGCCATCGCGCCACCTGTCGTGATACACGTTGGAGTGATTGGATATTAGCACGAGCGAATCAGTCCGGATGCCGCGACGCATGCCGCCTTGGGTGCTGCATAAAACGTATCGGCAAGCTCCTGGCTGCTGATTATAGTTTCTGCGCGCAATCGATTGATCTTCATGCGACTCGTACGCCATAGCGCTGCAAGTATCGAGTTGTCAATCAACAAGGCCGCCCACCCAAATGTAATATGTATAAAGATGCAGGACGGGAGTTTTTCGAACCTTGTCAATCGCCCGAAAATGTGCTATGATAAGTCGTAAAAACAATTCTGGACACCCGGCGGGGCGCGAGCGTCGCGGCGGGCGTGATACTGGAGGAATACTTAGATGAGGACAGTGGGCACAGTGGCGCGGGGCATACGCACGCCCATATTCAACGAGGGCGACGACCTGGCGGCGCTGGTCATAGAGGCACTGCTGGCCGCCCAGCGCGCCGAGGGCTTTGAGTTTCACGACCGCGACGTGCTGGCGGTGACCGAGTCGGTGCTGGCGCGCACGCAGGGCAATTACGCGACCGTAGAGCAGATAGCCGCCGACGTGCGGCGCAAGTTCCCGGGCGGCGTGGCCGGCATAGTGCTGCCTATACTCAGCCGCAACCGGTTCTCGCTGCTGCTGGAGGGCATATCGCGCGGCCTGGATAAGCTCTATATACAGCTGGCGTACCCGTCCGACGAGGTCGGCAATCACCTGGTGTCGCTGGACATGCTGGACGAAAAGGGCATAGACCCTATGACCGACGTGCTCAGCGAGCAGCGCTACCGCGAGCTGTTCGGGCCCGAGGTGCTGCACCCGTTCACCGGCGTTGACTACGTGACGCTCTACAAGCAGATAGCGCCCAACGCCGAGATATACCTGGCCAACGACCCGCGCGAGATGCTAAAGCACACAAAGCACGTTATAGCGTGCGACATACACACCCGCGCGCGCACTTGCCGGCGGCTGCTGGCCGCGGGCGCGCAGACCGCGATATCGATGGCCGACATACTGTCCGCGCCGGTCGACGGCAGCGGCTATAACCCGGACTACGGCCTGTACGGCTCCAACCTGTCCACCGACAAGGGCGGCGTCAAGAAGGTCAAGCTGTTCCCGCGCGACTGCCAGGCGTTCGTGGAGGACGTGCAGCGCCGGCTGATCGAAAAGACCGGCAAGCGCATAGAGGTCATGGTGTACGGCGACGGCGCGTTCAAGGATCCGGTGGGCAAGATCTGGGAGCTGGCCGACCCGGTGGTGTCGCCGGGCTACACCTCGGGCCTGAAGGGTACGCCCAACGAGCTCAAGCTCAAGTACCTGGCCGACAACGCGCTCAAGGGCATGTCGGGCGAGGACGCCGACCGCGCCGCGCGCGAGGCGATACGCGCCAAGGAGCACAACCTGACCGGCCGCATGGAGTCGCAGGGCACGACGCCGCGCCGGCTGACCGACCTGCTGGGCAGCCTGTGCGACCTGGTCAGCGGCAGCGGCGACAAGGGCACGCCGGTGGTGTTCATACAGGGCTACTTTGACAACTTCGCCGACGAGTGAGCGCCGGCGAAGCGGGGAGGCCTCGGCTGTGCGCCGGGGCCTTCCGCTGTTTTGGGGGATAGGGCGCGATATGTGGACGGCGGCGGGGGATGGGGCGCGGCCGGGCTATGCGCGGGCAGCGGCGTGAGGTATGCGCCGCGCTGGCGACCGACAGGTTCGTTTGAGAATGCGAAGCCTGCTGATGGCAGGCCATATGCCGCGGATGGGCGGGCCTGGCAGTCTGCGGCAGGGCTGGCGGGCATGAGCGCGACGTGAGCGCGCCTGTACACGGCGCGGCCGCACAGCCGAGCTGTGCAATAAAGCGCGAAAGGCGGATGAGGCGATATGAGACTGTACCTGGCCGTACCAGCGCGGGGCGACGAGCTGCGCGAGCTGGAGCGCGCGTTGACGCGGCACTCAGCCGACCTGTACGCGTTCCCGGAGAGCTTTCTGCACGACGACACGCTGGCAGCCGCGCTCGACCTGGCGCGCTCGAGCGGCGCGCGCATCATAACGGGCTACCGCGACGAGCGCGGTGAGTTCGCCTGCGAGCGCGCGCTGGCGATCGAGCGGGGCCGCATAGTCGACAGCTACGTTAAGTGCATACTGACCAAGGGCGAGCGCGCCAAGGGCCGGCGCGGCGGCGACGGCATACGCTGCCTGCGCACGTCGCTGGGCAAAATAGGCGTGCCGATATGCTACGAGGCGCACTTTCCCGAGGTCGCGCGCGTTATGGCGCTGGAGCGCCCTGTGCTGATGCTCAACCTGATAGGCACGGGCATGCACGACGAAATGCAGTGCGGGCAGTGGCTGGCGCTGACGCGGGCGCGCGCGATTGAGAACGAGGTGTGCGTGGCGGGGTGCTCGCATATGTGCGGGGCGCTGCCGGTGGCGTTTGCGTATACGGCTCAGGGCGTGCCGCTGTGCGAGGTGCGCGGCGCGCGCGGCGGCGTGAGCGTGGACGTCGACATATCGGACAGCGCGGCCAGGCGCATAGGTTACCTTGACGACCGTCGGCCCGAGCTGTTTGCGCCTCTGAGCGAATGACGGCGCGGACGTGCGGCCGGGCCATGTCGGGGTGCGGGCGCGTGTGGACGCCCGACCCGCGCAGCTTCGCATGTCAAAAGTCGTAGGGGCGCATGTGAGCGCCCGGCCCCTGCAAGTCATATGAGCGCATGAGAACACCCGGCCCCTGCAAACGTGCATGTCAAAAGTAATATGAGCACAAGCGGACACCCGGCCCTGCAAACGCGCATGTGAAAAGTAATATGAGCACAAGAGAACACCCGGCCCTGCAAACGCGCATGCGAAAAGTAATATGTGCACATGTGTACACCCGGCCACGCAAACGCGCATGTAAAAAGTAATATGAGCGCATGAGAACACCCGGTGCCCACGGCCGCGCATGTCAAAAGTCATATTGGCGCAAGTGCTCTCCCGGCAGCGTGCCACGGGACGCAAAACGCCGCACACGCTGACAGCTGAACTGTCCGTGTGCGGCGTTTGCGCTTTGCGCGCAGGCGCAGCCGCGACGTTTGCCGGATCCGCCGGCGTCAGCTGTGGCGCTCGAAGCCCTCGCCCAGCGCCTCGTGCACGTCGGTGGCTATCACGAACGCGCTCGGATCGCATTCGGCGACTATGCGCTTGAGCTGCGGCGCCTCGAACCGGTACACCACGCACAACAGCACGTCCATGTCCGTGCCCGAATACTCGCCCCGGCCCTTGAGCGCGGTAACGCCGCGCTCGAGCTCGGTCTGCACGCGCCGGCTGATCTCGACCGAGTTGCGCGATATCACAAAGTACGCCTTGGCGGTGTTCAGGCCGTCTATGACCCGATCCAATACCCAGGTCGATATGAACAGCGCTATCGCCGCGTACATCGCCCGCTTTACGTCGAACACGAACATCGACGCGAACACCACCAGAAAGTCCACCGCGAACATCACCATGCCGACCTTGACGACCCGGATCCGCTCGTGGATCATCTTGGCCAGCATGTCGGTGCCGCCGGTGGACGCGCCGCCGCGCAGTATCAGCCCAAAGCCCGCGCCCGAGAGTATGCCCCCGAATATCGTCGAGAGCACCAGGTCGTCGGACGCATACGGCGTGGGCAGCCAGTCCAGCAGCGCCGACAGCGCAAACGTGGCCATGAGCGAGCCCAGCGCGAACCGCCAGCCCATCGACCTGAGCCCCGCCGCGAACAGCGGCACGTTCAGCGCCAGCACCACCGCGCCCACCGGCCAGCCCGCAAGCGCGTTGACCAGCTGGCCTATGCCCGTGAAGCCGCCGGGCGCTATGTCGTTGGGTATCAGGAATATGCGGTAGCCCAGCGCCGCCAGCAGCAGTCCCGATGCGATGTACAGCGCCCGGACGAGCATGTCGCGAAGTCTTTCGCCGGTAAGCCTGTGTGTCATCTGTCGCTCCTTTCGCGCGCGTGCGCCCTATACCGGTATTATGCCCAGCGATATCTTGAGCGCGCGCTCCACGTCGTCCACCTTGTCCGGCGGCAGCGAGCCCATCTTGTCGCGCAGCCGGCGCTTGTCGATTGTGCGCAGTTGTTCGGTCAGTATAACGGAATCCCATTCCAGCCCGCAGTCGCCCTCGCGGATCTCCACGTGCGTGGGCAGCCGCGCCTTGCCTATCTGCGAGGTTATCGCGGCCACTATCACCGTGGGGCTGAAGCGGTTGCCCACGTCGTTTTGCAGCACCAGCACAGGGCGCACACCGCCCTGCTCCGAGCCGATTATGGGATTTAGGTCGGCGCAGTAGATA
>CAWVGT010000124.1:0-17629 GCA_963928645.1 Candidatus Fimadaptatus sp. | reverse complement strand
CATGCGCAGCTCGTGCGATATCAGCGCCGTGTAGCCGGTGTGCCGGCCCACGAGTTCGTCGCCATCGTACAGCTCCCAGGGCTGGGTCGCAAGCGCGTCCAGCTGCGCCTGGCTCAGCGCGCCGCTCAGGCGCACGCGCAGCGCCGGGCGCGAAACGCCCATGTGCCACACGCGCTCTGAGAACACCTCCGCGCCCGCAATGACCTGATCGCCCGCATGTATGTCCATGCCCGATACCTCCCTTTCATTGACGTCAGCCCAGCCACGCGCCGTTCACGCGCGCGCTGACGTTGCTGTCGACCCACACCCCGCCCACGCGCGCCCGGGTCTGCGTCTCGACCCACGCGCCGTTCACGCGCGCAAACAGCTGCACCGCCAGCCGGTCCTTGA
The DNA here is from genome assembly GCA_963928645.1 of Candidatus Fimadaptatus sp. Lineage (GTDB taxonomy): Bacteria > Bacillota > Clostridia > Christensenellales > Aristaeellaceae > Fimadaptatus. The sequence goes on along the minus strand of CAWVGT010000124.1, from coordinate 17,239 downwards.
CGTAGTAGTAGCCGTCGTCCGCATTGTAGCCGTCGTCCGGATACGCGCCGTCCTCGGCTATTACCTCGCCTATGTAGTCACCCGGAACGTGCGTGGGCGTTATCGTGTACTGCGCAATCAGCCGCGCGCCGTCGTTCCGCGACCAGGCGGAGGCCGGCGAGTAGCCGTTGCCCTCCACGCTCCAGGCCTCAGTCGCCGAGCAGATCAGCAGATACAGCGTGTCCGAGTATATGTAGCTGACCTGATTGACGTTCTGGCGGTAGTTGTAGGCGTAATACCCGGTGTCCACATTGCAGCCCAGCGACGAGGCTATCATCTGATCAGCCTGGCTGGGGTTGTCAATCTGGCATTCGTAGACCTGGCCATACGGCAGCTGAGCATATTTATCCAGATGCGATACCTGCTCGTTCGCGCGCGAATATTGCAGCTTGTCGGCATATCGCCGGTAGTAGTACTTTGCCATGCGCGCCACCTCACTGGGTATAGCTCAGCCATACGTCGCCGTTGGAGGCGTTGGACGGCGCCGTGGTCGATATCGCGATGTTGCGCACCTGCTTTACCGCAAGCGAGTTGGCCGCCATCGCGTTGGCGAGTACGCGCCCTGCCAGCGTGCCGGTCGTGACGTCGCTCGCGGCGTGCGTGTGCTGCGCCGCGGCCTTGGTCGCCAGCTCCTCGCTGAGCTCCGGCCAGGTCACGTACATTATGCCTTCCGCGCTGAACTCGACCTCGTCCATGCCCGTAAACGCCAGCTCCACGCTCAATTCGAACTCGCACGCCGTGGCGGGTATCAGGTCGCCTGCGGTCACGTCGCGCGTGTTGGCGTATGCCAGCATTACCTCATCGCCCGCCTCGCCCAGCCGCGCGAACAGCCCCGCCTCGTTCCAGCGGAACGCGCTCAGATAGCTGCCGTCCGACTTGAGATTGGTAAACCGGCACAGCACGCAGATCTTGTCGCCGTCGCGCACCACCTGGCCGATCTGCATGTCGGCCACCGGCATTATCAGCGCGGTGCGCAGCGCCAGATCGCCGGTCGCGCTCATCGCGCCGGAGCCCACCGCGCCGCGCGTGAACACAATGTCACCCGTCAGCGCGGCCTGGCTGAGCAGCTCCGCGCCGGCGTTGGTCAGTACAAATCCGTCAAGCGCCATAGCGCTCCCTCCCTTCAGCCGTCGAGCATGCCCAGCGCATACCGGCGCGCCAGCCGCACGCCGCACGCCACGCCCATGCCGCCCCGCGCGCCCTGCGCGTACTTGACCTTGTATATCAGGTGCGCGGGCTTGATCTCGTCGACCATGGCGCGCAGCCGCGCCTCGTCGGCGGTGTAGTGCGCAACTCGTATCGTAAACTCGTTGGGCCCGGTGTTTTCGACGACCTGCGCGTCGAATCCGGTCGCGGCGGCGGCGCGTTGCTCGATCGCCCAGGGGTTGACCGACGCAAACGCGCGCAGCTTGCTGAGCAGCACCGCGCGGCGCGCCTCGTCGGAGCCCTCGCCCCTGAGCGCGTACTCGGCCTCCCACAGCGGCAGCGCCCAGCTGGTCGTCTGCGGCAGCGCCTGCTCGGACAGCTCGTGTGCCCAGACGCACGCCTCGTCAAGCTGCGCCCCCAACGCGTCGATCAGGCTCAAAAACCGCGTTGCCCGCGAGTACACCGGCGATATATAGCTCAGCATGCGCCGCGCTGCGGGCGTGGTCAGCGCCTCTACGCCGTGCGGGTAATACTGCATATCGCTCACCTCCCCGTCAAGCCAGCGTCAACCCGCTCACGTCGGCCACTGGCAGCTGCATGTCGCTGAGCGAGACGTTCTGCGTGCCGCCGTTGAGCGTCAGCGCCGAGTAATCGACCACGCCCTGCGCCGCGCTGAGCAGCGCGCCCACGCGCGTGAGCCGCACCACGCCGTCATCCAGGCTGGCGAAGTACCCGCTCAGCGCGGTGGCCAGCGCCGTCCGCACGCCGCTCAGCTCCGCGCCGTCCAGCGTGAGCTGCGCCGCCACCGCGATCTCAAGTGGCTGCGGCGTGGTCACGTTCACGCTGGCGTTGATCGGCGCGAGCCGGTTTATCGGGCTGTCGGGGCGCATTATGTGGTCGCTCACAGCCTGGCACAGCTCGTTGGAGGCGCTCGCGCCGGTCGAATCGGTTATGATTATCGTGACCACGCCGCTGTCGTCGCTCGCCTGCTGAACCTTGGCCCCGCCCACGCCGGCGACCTCCATCGCCCAGCGGCGGTAATCGGCGATCGAGCCCACGTAGTTGCGCCCCTGCGCCGCATCGAACTCGACTATGCGCTCGCGCAGCTGCTCGTCGGACTCCTCGTCTACGCCGCCCTGCGCGGCCTGGGGGTTGGTGACCGAGGTTATGCCTACGACCGGCGCATCCAACCGGCGCACGCTGCCCGCGGCCACGTTGCCGGTCTGTCCCGCGACGCCCGCCTCGGCCATAACGCGCCCCACGCCGCCTGAGATCGCACAGTCCTCAAGCGTGATGAACGATATCGCCTGCGCGTCGCCCGCGGGCAGCGTGCTGACCACGGTGCCTGCGGGCGCCCTTGCGCCCTCCGTGCCGCCAAACTCCAGCTCCACGCGCGCGGCCTGCGCGACCTTGCGCTCCATGCCGCGGTTGGCGGCGTGCATGTCCAGCAGCTGGCCCCACGCCCACATCGGGAACATCGCGCGCAGCGCCTCGGGCATCAGGTACTGGGCTATCTGCGCCTTCTCAATCGCGGTGGGATAGGTCAGATCCCAGACAAAGCCACCCTCGGACTTGTCGAACTCGTCCGGCACCTGCGCGAGCATGCCGGCATGTATGCTCTGAGCGTCCTGGCCCTGCAGGAACTCGGGCAGCGTGAACTCCACAATCTCCGCCAAGCGCACCGCCTCCTCACACTCGTATTCCGGCGCGCGCCGCGCCGGCGTCCACGTTGGCCGACACCTTGCCCTGATAGCCGTCCGCGCCCAGCAGCGTAAAGCTCACCAGCACGCCGTCGGCGCTCCAGGTAAAGCTGAAGTCGCTCACCGACAGCGTGCGCCGGCTCGGATCGGCGCGCAGCGCGTCGGTTATCGCGTTTATCAGCGCCTCCTGCTGCGCAGCGCGCTCGGTCTGCTCCAGCGCCCAGTTCAGGCTGGTGCCGATGTTATCCGAATACGCCAGGCACGCGCCCTTCTCGGTGAGCACGGCCTTGACGCACCACATCAGCCACGCCTCGCGCGCGTCGGCCATGACCACTCGGCCCGCGCCGTCCAGCGATATGTCGCCCTCGTCGAAGTCGAAGTAGGGCGCAATGCCCCATACCGCGGCTGCATCGCCGCCCGCGCCCGCCAGCGGTATGTCAAATCTCACGCCCGCCAAGTCAATCGCCTCCCTCCGCGCTCAGCGTGCCCAGCACGATCGCCCGGCCGTCGACCCACGCGCACAGCGCCTCCATGCCGGCGCTCAGCGCGGGCGCGGTGCCGGGGGCGAACTCGGCGTGGCTGCACACCAGGTAGTCGCCCGCCGGCACAGTCAGCCCGCAGCCGTCGTCCAGCTCCATGGCCGGCGTGACGCGCGCGCAGAACAGCTCGCCCGCGCGCTCCTGGCGCGACCTGAGCACCGCCGCCAGCCGGCTTATGCCGCTTTGCATATTATCCCTCCCCGTCAATCGCCGCGTGGCGGCCCAGCTCCAGGCGCATCGTGCGCGAGTCGGAATGGGTCACGCCCAGCACGTCGAACTCGCCGCTCAGGCTGCCCAGCTCCACGCGCACCCGGTCGCCGCGCCTGAGCGCCGGCACGTCCAGGCACTCGAGCTCGATCGCCTCGGCCGGCGCGCCGCGCTCGCGCAGCAGCTGCTCAGCCTGAGCGCGCGCGTCGCTGAGCGATGTGCCCGCGGCGTCCACGACCTGCTGCAGTATGCCCAGCGATATGTCGCCGTCCAGCGTCGCGCAGGTTCTGACCGGATCGTCGCCATCGCCGGTCACCACCACCACGCGCGTCACCAGCTCGCTCAGCGTGCTCCGGTGCGCGTAGCTCAGCGCCGCCGCGCTCACTATCTCGCACCTTGCGCCGCCCTCGCCGCGCGCGCCCACGCGCAGCCGGCCGCCCTCCATGCGCAGCATGTACGCCTGTCCCGTCGCCGCGGCGGCCGCGTCCAGCGTGCGCGTCAGCTGTTCGGCCACGCTGAGCGCGCGGTAGCTCAGGCGCGCATGCGTGCAGCTCGCATATGTGTAGTCAAGCGGCACGTCCCACTTAGCGCAGATGTGGCTCACGACGCTCTGGGTCGTGTTGCCCGCGGGGAAGTACGCGCTGTCGCGGCTGCCAGTCAGGTATATGAGCCGGTCGTAGCAGGTCAGGCGCAGCTCGCGCCCGTCGGTCAGCGTGCAGTCCCATATCACGCCCTCGAACACGCGCGCGCCGTTTGCCAGTATCGCCACGTCGGTATTGAGCTTGAGTGCGTCGGCCAGCTCAAGCCCATCCACGCTGACCGCCGCCAGCGTCAGCACCGCGCGCGCCGCGAGTTCGCCGCTCAGATCGCCCCACTCCAGCCCGGTGACTGCGGGCGTCAGTTCGACCGGCGTCGCGGCGGTCGGATACGCGTATACGCCGTAGCTCAGCGCCGCGCTCATGTCGACCGCCTCGGTATCGACAGCACCATACCGGGCGTGATGCCGCCAGCCGCCACTATCTGCTCATAGTTGGCCTCGAGTATGTCCAGGTAGCTCGCGCCGCTGCCCAGCTGCTTGAGCGCTATCACCCAGAGCGTGTCGCCCTCGCGCACGGTATACGTGCCTCCGCCCGCGCTCAGCGCCGCCTGGCTGTACTCGGCCGCGCCCGCGCGCACGAACGATATGCTATAGTCGCTGTCGCCGAACCCGCCCGCGTATGTCAGCCGGAAGCTCTCCAGGTACACCTGCTCGTCTATCGGCGTGCCGCCGACCACTATGCGCAGCCTGCGCCGGTGCTCCAGCCAGCTCGCGAACAGCTTCTGCACCTCGCCGGGCGCGCGCGCGTTTGATATGTACGCGCCGGTGCGCCGCACGCCGGGCAGCTTGCCCGAAAACGATATGCGCCCCACGCTCTCGCCGGTGGGTATGCTGGCGTCGCCGTCCAGCAGCTTGAGCTGCTCAAACCGCCCCGCGCGCGAGTACTCCAGCTGCTCGGGCAGCATCGGAAACGAAAACGTCTCGCCGGTCGCGGTGTCTATGACCCTGATAGCCATGCCTCAACCTCCCTGCTCGCCTCACGGCATGTTGCGCAGCGCGCGCTCCAGCCCCTGGGCGATGGCCTGCGCTACCTGGTCGGCTATGGCCGCGCCGCTCTGCTCCAGCGCGCGCGCGGGCTCCGCGCCGCCGGTCAGCGATATGTTCACGCTGACCCCGCCCACGTTGACGCCGCCCGGGGTCAGCGCTGGCAGCGCTGGCACACCGCCTGCGGCGTACTCACGCACGCCCAGCCGCCGGCCCGCCTGCCGGAGCAGCTCCACGCCCCGCGCGCGCCGCGACGCGCTCAGCGGTATTATCGCCTCCGGGCCGCGCTCGGCGACCAGGCCCAGATGCGGCGTGGACAGTATGCCGCCCGATGCGTGCGCCGCGAATGAGGGCAGCCTGAATCCGGCAAACCGGCTGCTCAGGCTCGCCGCCGCCGAGCCCAGCGCCGACAGCCGCGACGCCGCCGAACCCGCCGCCGAGCCCGCCTGTCCGAATGTGCCCGCAGCGCCGCGCACCGCCGCCGCCGCCGCTTGCGCGCCCGCGCCCAGGCCCTGCGCGGCCTGCGCACCCGCGCCCAGCGCGCCCGCAAGCGCGCCCAGCGCCGCGCTGCCCGTCGCCGCGCCGCCGCTCAACGCCGTCGCAAACCCGCCCAGCGCCGCGGTCGCGTTGGCGCCGGCCAGGCTGAGCGCCTGCGTCAGGCTGCCCAGCGCCGCCTGCACCGGCGCCATGTCCAGCGTGGCCGCCGCGCCGCCCTCGTTCGACTGGCGCGCCGCGCCCGCTGTGGCCGACGCGCCGCCGACGCCCTGGCCGCTCTGGCCCAGCCGATCCAGCGCGCCGGCCAGCGCCGTGGCCTCGGCGCTGGTGCGGCTGAGCCGCGCGCGCATCGCGTCCAGCGACGCCGTGAGCCGCTCGCTCAGCGCGGTCAGCGACTTGAGCGGCCGGCTGGCCTCGTCGCGCAGTTCGGCCACGATCTCGATAGTAACGTCATCCACGCGCTTCACCTCCTATTGCGCATCGCCCTGCTCCCGCGCCAGCATCTCGCTGGCGATCAGGAATGCGGCGTGGGCGCGCGCGTTGAGCCGTGCCGGCTCCAGGCTCAGCGCCTGAGCCGGCGTAATGCCGCAGCGCTGAAACATAAGGTGCATCCACAGGGCCGCGCCGCCGGCCCGAATCAGTTTTTTGCGGCATCCACCAGCTGCGCGCCGTAGCCCGATATCGCGTCGATGCGCTCGATCACGGCGTCCTTTTCGCCGGCCATCAGCACGCAGTCGATAACGTCCTCGCCGCGCATCACGCCCAGCCGCTGCTGCAGCCGCGCGTCGTCCCACAGCCGCGCGCGGTCGGCGGCCACGGTGGCCGAGTATATCTTGAGCGACCTGAGCCTTACCAGGTTCACCTCGCCCTCTATCCGGGGATATTCGCGCCCCGCGGGGTTGGGCGAATAGCGCGTGCACTCGCGCCTGAGCTCGGCCAGCTCGAGTTCGTCCAGCGGCCTTATCCTAAACTCGAACAGCGCCTGGCCGTGGCGGCGTATCGAGATGCGCTCCCAGTTGTCGGCGTCATCCTTGAACGCGGCCGCCGTGAGCATGCGCTCCAGCTCGTCCAGTCCCATGGCATTTACTGCTTCATCCGGCATTGCGCGCCCTCCTCATGCGTCATTGGGCCGCGGCGGACGCCGCGCGGTCGCTCGCGCGCCGCCCGCCGCGCGCCCGGCAAGCGTCAACCCGCTATGTACTCCTGCAGCTGCGGCGCGGAATTGACGCGGAACGACCACTGGCGCTTGACGATCTCGCCCGGCTCCAGGTTCATCAGGTCGACCGAGCCGTCGGGCACGCAGTCGCGAAACACCTGGCGGTTGTACTGGCCGTCGGCGTTTTTAAACCGGCCGCAGAACTCGAACGAGGGCGCGATGCCGCTGGCCAGCGCGTCGTAGATGGGCTTGAGCACCACGTCGTCGCGAATCACCGCCTCCGAGAACGTGAGCGTCACGGTGTAGGACACCGGCACCGCGTACCCCAGATACGAGCCCACCGGCTGGAAGTCGGCGTTTGAAAACGATATCTGCGCCTGAAACGAATCGACCTCGGCCAGGAATATCTGGCGGCGGTCGGCGCCGGTCACGTAGAGCTGACCGTCGCGGCCGGTCATAAGCCGGCGCAGGTTAAGCGTATCGCTCATTGGCTAAACCTCCTCACTGCTGCGCGAAGCGGAACTGGTAAGTGAAGTATACCTTTTCCAGCGCGTCGATGTCGTTGGCGACGATTATGAAGCTGGCGCTGTCGCCGGCGGGCGGCTGATCCGGGTCGAGCGACACCGCAGCGTCGCCCAGCAGCTTGCCCTCGGCAATCATCGCGCGCAGCAGCCCCTGTATCGCCTGCACCACCGCCGCGCGGCCGTCGTCGTCGTTGGCCACGTTACCTATCATCGGCGCGACCGTGGCGCTGAGTCGATCCATCAGCTCGAAGCGCACCTTGGCGCGCTTGATCTTCATCCAGCCCGCGTCGTCCTCGCCCGAGGGCGTGCTCAGCGTGGTTATGCCGTTTTCGAGCCACACCTGCGCGCTGGGCGACAGCGAGAACACCACCATGCCGGCGTTTATGCAGCTCACGTACTGCGAATTGGTCAGCGCCTCGGCGCACCTGACCGCGCCCGACACCACGCGATGCGTCGTCGACTGGTTGGACGGCACGCTCGCGATCAGGCCGGCCACGCGCGCCGCCGCGCGCCAGCCGTCCACCAGCGCGTCGCCGGCCTCGTACCAGCCGCCGCCCACGTATACCATGCGGTAGTCGTTCAGCGCGCGCGCCGCGGCCATGCGCGTCGCCAGCGGCGTGGCCACGCTCCCGCCCGTCACCGCAAAGCCGGTGTGGCCGTCCTGCCAGGCGTCGATCATGAACGCATGCAGCACGCCGTGCAGCGCGGTGTCGGCGCTGTCCAGGCACACGCAGTTCCACGCATACGGCTTGAGCCGCTCCAGCGCGTCGGCATAGTCCTGCTCGTCGACCACGGGATCGGTGCCCGCCGTGAACGCGGTGTCGGCCTGTTCGGCGAGCGTGCCGCTGCCCGAGTAGCCGTCCGCGCGCGCAAACACGAGGTACTGCGACTCCGCGCCGGCCGCTATCAGCGCCGCGGCCTCGTCCCCGCCCGCGGCGAACGCTATCCGCTCCAGCACCGCGCCGCCCTCGCTGAGCACAAACTCCCGCGCGTCGCCGTCCGCGCCGGTCAGCGCGCCCACGAACTTGCGCGCGCCCGGGTACCTGGCGCTCACGCTTACCGCGGCCTCGCCCTGCGCGTCGTCCAGCTCGCACGTAGCGCTGGTGCCGCCCGTGCCCGCGCGCACCGCGAATATCGCGCTCGCGCCGCCGGAGAGTATCTGCCGCGCCAGCTCGCCGTCGCCGCCAAACGCCTGTTTGGCCTGCTTGAGCGTGCTCAGCTCGACCACCTCGCCCAGCGGCCCCCACTGCGCGCTCAGCACGCACGCCACCGTGCCGTCGCTCGCGCCCTCGTAGAGCGGCGTCGGCACCTGTACGTAGCGGTTGTACACGCCGGGCCGCACCATAGTCTGCCCCGCCGTGAACGCTATTCCTGCCATGCTCAAACCCCCTTGCAGTTGAGTCGGGTCATATACCCGCTATATCGAGCCGTATCGCGCCGGTCACATGCGCGCTGTTCAACGCCTCGCCCGGCGCGCTCGGCTCCAGCGCGTTCACGCGGCCGCGCAGCGTGAGCTGCGCCTGCGCATAGCCGTCCGCGCCGAGCGCGAGCCGGGTCGAGTCCAACAGCATGCCGCCCGCGCCCAGCTTCATCACGCCGGTCACGCCCAGCCGGCGCTGCGCTTCGCACGCGCGCGCCCGCGTCCCGCCCGGCAGCCGCAGCGCCGCTTCAAAGCTCGCAAACTCGCGCCCGGGCGCGGCCTGTTCGCGCGTTATCGACGTCAGGCTCACGCTGTAGGGCGTGTCCGCCATCAGCTCGCCCGCCGGCGCGGCCGTGCGCGCGTCCGCATAGCCCTCGCCCAGCAGCGCGCCCACCGCCTCGCTCAGCGCGCGCTCCAGGCCCTCCGCCGGCGCGGCGAACTCGTAGACCTCGAACTCCAATGCCGCGCCCGCTATGCGCGGTATGCGCGCGCCGTCACCGCCGGCGAACTCGCCCGTGCCGCGCCAGCGCAGCGCCCGCGCCGCGTAGCCGCCGAATACCATGCCGTCCAGCTCCGTGCGCAGCGCCTCGGCCGCGTCCAGCGGGTTGAACCCGCCCTCGTCTAGCGCGACCAGCTCGAGCGTGAGCGCGCCTATGCGCGGCGACGCCGGCGCGGGCAGCCAGTCCAGCGCGCAGTACGGATACCCCGCGCCGTCGAACTCCAGGTCCGCCGGCGCGCTCCTGAAGAATATCGCGCGCTCGCCCGCATAGCGCGCCAGCCCCTCCAGCGCGCGCGAGCGCCGCAGCACATCCAGCATCAGTTCAACCAATCAATCGCCTCCCCGCAGCAGCCCGCGCAGCTCGGCCACAGCCGCCGCGCGCATGCGCTCCATGTGCGGGCGCGCCGCCACGCCACCGCCGCCGTATTCGAGCCGGCGCGCGCGCTCGGGCAGCGACGTGGTCAGCCGCACCGTGAAGCGCACGCCGTTGGCCAGCCGCTGCTCCGCGGGCGGCAGCGCGCTCCAGCTGCGCTCGTATGCGCCGGTGCGCCGCGCCGGCGGCTCGCCCGGGGCCGACGCGCGATAGCCGCCGCCCGCCGTGGCGTAGTAGCGCCCGCTGCGCGCGCCAGTCAGCACGTCGGCCGCCGCACGCCGCAGCGCGCCCGGCGCCGCGTCCAGCCGCGCGCGCAACTCATCCTCCACCTCGCGCAGCGCGCCTTCAACGCGCGCCGCTATGTCCTCGCTCAATGCCATGCAGTTGCGCCTCCTTCCGCCGGGGCCGTGCGCCGATCGCGAGCCACGCGGCCAGTCGCCGCAGCATATCAGCCGCATGGTAGCCGGCCGCAGGCGCGCAATATCGGCAATGGGCCACGCCTTATGCAACGAATTGCGTATCACGTGCAGACATGTCCCCGCCGGCATCTAGCCGCGCCGGCTACTAGCCCGCACCGCGAGCAGCCCATCAGCGCCCCCGACGCATTATGGTAGCTGGCCGCAGGCGCGCAATATCGGCAATGGGCCACATCTTATGCAATGTATTGCGTATCATGTACAGACATGTCCACGCCGGCATCTGGCCGCGCCGGCTACTAGCCCGCGCCGCGAGCAACCCATCAGCGCCACCGACGCATATCGCCAGCGCATGGCGCCACGCGCCCCACGAGCGCCCTCAAGCCGACGCCGCTCAGAGCCATCCGCACACCCGCAGCGCAAGCCAGCATGCGGCAAATCGCACGCCCTTTACGCCCAGGCCCTCCCGCTATACCGCGCGCCGCACGCAGGTCAGCACCGTAAACAGCCCCAGCAGCCCCACGTCGCGCACCGCGCTGACGAAGTAGCGCTCGCCCGCGCGCGCCAGCACGTCGCCGGGCGCGATGTCCGCGCGGCCGCGCACTATGAGCCGATGCGTCGCCGGGTGCTCGAGCTGGCGGCCATAGAGCTGCTCGCGCGGGTCGATCGCGCTGACCAGCGCGCGCACGCGGCCCTTGAGCACGCCCTGCGCGTACTCGACCCGGCCGCCCGCATCGAGCGCGCCCGCGCGCGCGTAAACCTCGAACTCCTGCGCCATGCGCCCCGCACTGTACGTGACCATCAGCTCACACCGCCCCTCGCGCGCGGATTGTCGTGCAGGCCCTTGGATATGCTATAGCCGGTCGGCGCGCGCGAGCTCAGCGGCGCGGTCAGGCCCTTGAACAGGTCCTGCTTGCAGCGCAGCATGATGCGCCAGCGCTCGTAGCGCTCGCCCATGTCCAGCGTCAGCCCGTCCAGGCGCACGTCGGTCATCATGGCAAAGCGCGCGACTATGACCTGCAGACAGCGCAGCTGGGCGTACTTCCATGTGCGGCCCGAGCCGTAAGTGTCGGCGATCAGCGCCTCGTACTCCTCGTCGCTGAGCGCGCAGGAGTCGGCGCCGTTAGCCACGTCCACGTCGCCCAGGTCGAGGCGCATCCGGTCGACGCCCCAGTCGAGTATCTTGGTCTGATCGTATGTATAGCCCACCTAATCGCCTCCCCGACCGCGCCGCCCCGCCCGGGACGACGCGTATACGACTAATTGCCCGACCCGCGCGTCACACGCAGCTGGCGCAGTACACCGCCAGCTCGTCGCAGGTCTTCTTCATGTCGCAGGCCATCAGCGCCTCGACGTATTCGCTGTGGGTGCCGGGCTCGCCCTCCCACTGGCTCATCGCGATGAACTGGCCGCCGCCCAGCATGTCCCAGGCGAAAGTGTACCCGGCCGAGGGCTCGTCTATCGCGGGCGCGTCGGGCGCGTAGCAGATCAGCATGCCCTTGGGGTCGCACACGAACTCCATGTCGATCTCGGCGCCCAGCGCGGCGCGGTTGTAGCTGCTGGCCAGCACGACCACGCTGTCCACGCCGAACAGCTGCGCCAGCGCACCCTCGTTCACGGTCGCGGGGCGCTCGGAGTGGCCCGCGTACTTTATGCGATCCAGCACCGCCGGGTTGTGCTTGAGCGCTATGAACGTCTCCATGCCCAGCGCGATCTTGTTGGGCTTGCGGCGGCCGTTGCGGCGTATGTCCAGCATAAGCTGGTCGACCAGCATCACCGGGTCGGAGCCCTCCGCGTTGAACTTCAGAAACTGCTTGCCGGTCACGGTGCCGGTCACGCCGGTGTACTCGTTGGCCCAGACGCCGCTGGCAAAGAAGCTCTCGGCAAAGCGCGCGTCCAGGTGGAGCTTAGCCTGATCCATGGCGGCGCGCACCTTGCCCACGCGCGGATCGGCCGCGCCCGGCGCGCCCACGCGCGAAAACGGCAGCGCGCTCAGCTGGTCAATGCCGATTATGAGCTGCTCGACGCGGCAGTTGTAGCCGTCGTCGCTCAGGCCCATAAGCGCCGGCTGCGCGCGCCCGAACGCGGGCTTGAGCTGCACGCCGTCGCGCGCCAGGTCGGCCGCGGTGAACTTGAAGTAGCGCCCCGTGGGCAGCGCGACCGGCACTATCGGGAACAGCTTGGTCGCCGCGAAGTCGTCCTCGCTCTGAAACGACGCCAGCGACAGGTTGGTCAGGTACGTGTTGGGCTGGAACGCGCCGCTGGCAATGCTCTTCTGGATCTCAACAGGCGTTATCGACATAATGCTCCTCCTATTCATGCGGGCGGGCGCCCGCGCAGATATCGCCGGGCGGCGGGGCCGTCGTCAGGCGGCGCGCCGCCGTCCCGCGCCGGCAGGACGGCGCGGCCCGATTGCGGGCGCGCAGCGCGTCGTCAGGCCATGAAGCCGCCCTTGACAAGCTGCACGCGGCACAGCTGGCCCGCCGCGCCGCTGGCCTCCAGCGCCATGCCGAGTATGAAGTCGCCGGTCTGCGCCTCGACCGCATGGCCCGAGGCGTCGGTGGCCAGCAGCGCGCCACAGTCAAAACTGCCGCCGCTGAGCCACAGGCCCACGTCCTTTATCTGCACGCTGACCGCATCGCCCGCCGCAACCTCGTCCGGGGTCTGCGCCAGCAACACGCCCAGCGCCGCCTCGCCCGCCGTATCGCACAGCGCGATGTCGCCGGTCGCGTTGAACTTTACCGCGCAGCCCGCGCCTGCGCTGGTCTTTGCAGCGACGCAGCCGGCCAGCGTCGCAGAGGTGTTCACGGTATCGCCGATATAGCTCATAGCATAGCCTCCTTACAGTACTTCGGGTATGTCGGGATCGCTCTGATAGGCGCGCACGACCGCCTGCGCGCGCGTCAGCTTGGGTTCGGCGCGCATGATCTCGGCTACGCGCGCCTCCAGCACGCCGCCCGCGCCGCGCGAGGAGCCGTATTCCTTCATGAACGGCTCGACGCGGCGCGCCTCGGCCAGCTCGTCCAGCAGCGCCAGGTAGTCGCCATACGCCTCGCCGTCCAGCGCGCGCAGCCGCGCCAGCCGCCCGGCCAGCGCCTCGGGCTCGCGGCACACGCCCTCGTAGCGCTTGGCCACCGCCGTGGCGCGCTCGCGCGCCAGCGCCTCCCGCAGCGCGCGCACCTCGTCCAGCGCGCGGCGCACCTCGGGATGCACCGGCTGGCGCGCGTACTCGTCGCGGGCGGAGGTCGCGCCGCCGCGCCGCGCCCGGCGGATCAGCCGCGCCGGCCAGCCCAGCGCCGCGTCCGGCTCGGCCGGCGCAGCCGCGTCGGGCGCGTCGGGCTCAGGCTCGGAATCGGCATCGACCGGCGCGTCGGGCGCGTCCTGGGCCGCCTCAGCGCCGTCCGCCGCGGCAGCGCGCTCCGCCCGGGCGCGCTCCAGTATCTGCGCCAGCGCGTCGAGCAGCTCCTCGCCGGTCAGCTCCACGCCGGCCAGCTCCATCAGCTGCGCGCGCAGCTCCTCGTCCGCGTCCGACTTGCTCAGCGCCACGCGCGCCAGCGGGTTCGCGCCGCGCCTGCACAGGTCGACGCTGGATATCCTCAGCCGTTTAAGCAGCCTCGGCAACAGTACCATCCCCTTTCAATGTCATACGGCGTCCGGCCGCGCGGCATCGTCGTCGCGGTAGGCCAGGCCCTCTATCGAGAACATCGAGTACTCGCCCGACACAATGCGCCGCCAGGTGGCCTCGTCGCGAATCAGGTAGCCCACCCACCAGCCGTCGGGCGCGGCGTCGCCTATGCCCATCGCGGCGCGCTTTTCGGGCGTGAACACCACCGACTCGACCAGCACGCCCACGCCGCGCAGCGCCGGGTCATGCCCGTCGCCGGCCCGGCGGAACTCGAGCACGTGCCGGTATGCGGCGCGCTCCAGCTCCTCGGGCTCGATGGCGTCGCCCTGGCTATCCACCACCGCGCGGCCCAGGGCGTCCGCGGCGACCCATGCCCAGCCAAACACCAGATGCTCGTCGCGCCCGGCCTTGGCAATCTTAAAGTACATACAGCTCACCTCCCGTTGTCGTGTGTCGCCCCGCGTTGATGGCGCTAGGCCAAAGGCCCGGGGCGTGTCGCCTGCTGTTAAATGAGCCTGCGCGACCGGCGACCAGCCTGCGGTCTGCCGCAGTTGCGGCAATCGGCTTGCGCCCGCTCATTTCAGCGCTCGTGCAGTGGGGTGAGGGCTGGCTATGTTCTGTCTTGCTTGCTCCGGCCGGCGCGTCTCGCTCAGGTAACTTTGCCAACCGGCGTGCTTACTTCTCAGTGCGCCCGTCCGACGTTGTCAGGCCCATGCCCGCCATGTGGCACAATCGAGCAACCCAATATGACAAGCATACGGCCCCGCATAATCTCTGTATTACGCAAGCGCGGTTTGTACCCGCTTTGTCTCCCGTCCCCACAATAACCAGCTCATTGCGTTTGGGAAACTCTGCTAACCGGCACACGAACTTTTCCGTGCGCCCATCTGACATTACCAGGTCATGCCCGCCATGCAGCCCGATCAGGCAACCCAATATGACAAGCCTCCGGCCACGCCTTATATCTGCGCACCGCCAGCATGGTTCGCACCCGGTTTGTCTCCCGTCCCCACAATAACCAGCTCATCGCGCTCAGGAAACTCTGCCAACCGGCGCATGTACTTCTCAGCGTACCCATCTGACATTACCAGGTCATGCCCGCCATGCGGCCCGATCAGGCAACCCAATACGACAAGCCTTCGGCCCCGCCTTATTTATGTGCACCGCCATCGCGGTTCGCGCCCGCCCTGTCCCCCGCGCCGGCCAGCTCGTCGCGCTCGGGCAGTTCCGCCAACCGACGCACGTACTTCTCGGTGCGCCCATCGGGCGTTATCAAGCCCATGCCCGCCATGCGCTCTATGAAGCCGCCCAGCATGTTCAGATCTGGCTTTTCAATGTCGCCGTGGCGCAGCCGCGGGTACTCGGCTATGTCGCCGAACGCGCGCCGGTTCATGTCGAACAGGCGGGGTATGGCCTGCGTGTTGAACGCGTCGCAGATTATGTCCAGATACGTGCCCAGCGCCAGTGCGAACAGCTCGGTCTTGTCCGAGGACAGCGCATAACTGCCGGTCGCGCCCGAGCCCAGCATTATGAAGTCGGCCAGCACCGACATCGCGATGCGCCGGTCGTAGCGCTCTATAATCGCGCCCAGGTCGAGCTGCTTCGCGCCGCCGCCCAGCAGCTCCAGCTTCCAGCCGTACGGCAGCACCACGCCATCCACATTGTCGCGGCGCACGTTGCGCACCAGCGCCTCGGCCTGCGCCAGCAGCGCGCGGCTCTCCTCGTCGTCCTCCCATATGTTGACGCCCTCGGGCGGCGTCAGCAGCGGCACGCCTACCGCGCCGCGCTCGGCGCCTATGCCCTCGGTCTCCTGCAGGTTCTTTTTGAAGAAGTAGTCCCGATAGCAGTTGCGCAGTATCGATACGCCCTCGGGATTGGCCTTGCGCGACTTGGTGCGCAGGTGCAGCGCCTTGTCGATCGGTATGAACCGCTCCTGGAAGTCGGGCGGCGCGACCTGCACCATGCCGCGCAGCTCGTCCTCGGGGCCGTACTCCCAGCGCAGCAAGCTGTCCTGCGCGCGGATCGCGAAGTCCTGCCAGCCGATCAGCCCGTCCGAGTAGCGGCTGGAACGGCCGCCGGCACAGCGCCCCTGGCGGCGCTTGTAGAGTATCTCGTGGTAGCTCCAGCCAAACGTCAAAAACGACAGCATCTCGGACAGCACGTCCTGCCAGGATGAGCTCATGTCGTGCATGCACTGCCTGACAAAGCGCGCCGCCTCCAGGTCGCGCCGGCCGTCCGACGCCGGTTCGACGTCGAACTTGACCTGCCGCACCAGCATCTCGACCGCGAACAGTATCGCGCCTATGACCGAGTCGTTCTCGGCCATCTGCCGGTACATCTCGATGCCCTGCCGGCCCTGCAGCGCCGGTATGAACTCCTCAAAGAACCGGCCCCCATAGCGGCGCTGACCCACGCGCCCGTATTGTTTGAGCTGTCCTGCTTCGCTTCCGCCTCTCATCGCACTGCTCCTTTCGCGGTCGCCGTGTCACTGGTTGATTTTATTATTTGATTATGCGCAATTGATTGCGTATCATGTGCATACATGTTCCGTCGCGCCGGGGGCTATGGCCGCCGACGATTTGGCTGATTGGTATGGATTCGGTTTGTTGGGCAATGCGCGCTGCGCTCCGGCTGTCGACGCGCGTTGCGGCTCATACCCGGATGACTTGTCGGTCGCTTGCGCTGTACTGATGAGCGCTTAATGTGTTGTCATATCTGAGCCTGCGTTCTGCGGCGATGGCTCTTTGCCGCCGTCCTGTTTTGCAATGCGCCACGACGGGGTTGCGGCATGTCGGTTGCGGCATGAAGGCACCCAGCATTTCAACGCGCAACCGCGCTCCGGGCGCACGCCTTTGCGAGAATCCCTGTGCCGCGCCTGTCTAAAACTCCACCGCACAGCTGCCAAAGCCAACGCGACACTGAAACAGGCTTGCCGCCGTCAGGCAATCCCTGCGCTGGCGCGCCCCGCTCCAGCACATTCAGCGACGTAGCGCTGATGCACACCATGTTCATAAAGCGTGAGTCAAGGAAGCTCTCCAGCTGCGCGAAGTAATCTGCGTTTAAGTTGCCGGCACCACGTCCATGCCGCACTGTTTACAACCCCACCGCAAAACTACTCCCGCCACTGCGACATTGAAACGAGTTTGCCGCCATAAGGCAATCCCTGCGTCGGCGCGCTTTGTTCATTCCTCTTCAACTCATTCAACGCCGTAACGCTGATATCCACCGCATCCATGTAGCGCATGTCAGTGAAACTCTACTATTGCACGAACCAATCCGCGTTCCAATCGCCGACATCACGTCCATGCCGTACTTTCTGCAACCACACCGTACGGCTGTTCCCGCCACCGCGACACCGAACCTAGACCGCCGCCGTCAGGCAATCCCTGCGCCGGGTCGCTCCGCTCCATCTCATTCAGCGCCTCAACACCGGGGCCCACCATGCCCTAGTAGCGTGTGTCTGTGAAGTTCTACTGTTGCACGAACCAATCCGCATTCCAGTTGTCGACGCCACGTCC
>CAWVGT010000123.1:0-5815 GCA_963928645.1 Candidatus Fimadaptatus sp. | reverse complement strand
CGCTACACATGCTTCTGCATGTTTGGCCTGCTGGCGTAGCATGTTCGGCCAAACAGACCGGATGAGGCATACTTTGTAAATAGACTGGCGCGTCTCCGGCTGCGAGCCGGGTACGCGTCAGAACGTTGACAAACACCGGCGGCTGGGCAGCTGGTTTTACTCCAAACAACATTTTGCAATGTCTCGTTGGCGATATCGCAAAATCAGTCTGAGATAGGCGATATTTTACTTCAATGTGCATGTTTTGCCGGCCACTGCCGCACGTTCGCCCAAGGTGATCGTGTACGGCATACTGTGTCAATAAGCTGCGAAGCAAGCGATGCTACATATAGTTTTGCGTGCTTGGCCGGCCGCTGCCGCACGTTCGGCCAAGGTGATCGTGTACGGCATACTGTGTCAATAAGCTGCAAAGCAAGCGATGTTACATATAGTTTTGCGTGCTTGGCCGGCCGCTGCCGCACGTTCGGCCAAGCGGACAGTGTGCGGCATACTATGCCAATAAACTGACGCGTCCCCGCTGCGTGCCTGGGACGTATCAACCCGTTGACAAACCCCGACGGCAGGACAGCCGGTTTACTCAAACAGTTTTCGAATTTTCATGTTGGCGAATTCGCAAATCCGATCTGATACGAGCGACATTTCACTTTGATTTGCATGTTTTACCGGCCGCCATTGCACGTTTGACCAAGCAGACCATGTACGGCGCACCTTGTCAACAAGCTGCCGCGCCCCAGCTACATGCCGGGGACGCGGCAGCTAAATGTGCCCGTCAGCCATTGAGCTCCTCCGCAATGCGCGCAATGTCGGCCAGCGGTATGTGGCAGTAGCCGCCCGGGTTCTTGTCGAGGTAGTCCTGATGGTACTCCTCGGCGGCGTAGAAGCAGCTCAGCGGCGCAATCTCGACGGCGAAGTTGGGGTACTCGGCGCGCTTTTCATCGGCGGTGCGCTCGACCGCATCGCGCGCGGCCTCGTCGACGTAGTATATGCCGGCCTGGTACTGGCTGCCTATGTCGTGGCCCTGGCGGTCGATCAGCTCCGGGTCGATCACCTCGAAGTACGCATAGAGCAGATCGTCCAGCGATATGCGCTCCGGGTCGTACTCCACGCGCACCGTCTCGCGGTGGCCGGTGTCGCCTGCGCGCACCCGCCGGTAGTCGGGCGCTGGCACCGTGCCGTTGGCATAGCCGTTGGTCGCATTCGTCACGCCGTCCAGCGACTGCATCAGCTTCTCCAGCCCCCAGAAGCACCCGCCCGCCAGGTATATCACCGCCTCGCCGTCGCGCGGCGCGTATGTGTCGTCGATGAACTCCATCTGCGTTCCCTCCAGTTCGAATGTGTGCGCCTGGCTCGGCGCGCGCGTGACCGATACCGTGGGCCGCGGCGTCGCGGCGGGCGGCTCGGGCGTGGGCGCGGGCGGCGCGGACTCGGCCGGGGCGGTCTGCGCCGGCTGCTCGGCCGGCTGGAGCGTGGGCTGCGCGAGGGCCGTCGGGCCCGCCTCGTACGACGCCCACGCGCCCGCGGCGCTCAGCGGCGCCGGCTCAATCCCCTCCAGATACTGCTCCAGCGTGGTGTCCAGCGCCAGTATCTCCAGCGCCGCGGCCTCGCCCACGTACCGGAAGTGCCAGCTCTCGCCGGTTATGCCGGTTATGTCCTGCGTGCCCTCCGGATAGCGCAGTATGAACCCGTACTGCCAGCAGTTGGCGATCAGCCACGCGTACTGCGGCGTCGAGCCGAAGTCGCCGCTGTCGCTGTACGCCGTCACGTCGAAGCTCAGCCCGGTCTCGTGCTCGCTCGCGCCGGGCAGCGCCGCCAGCCCGGGCTCGCTCTGGTCGTATATCTCCTGCTGGCGCTGGCGGCTGCGGTAGCCGCTGGTTATTATGAAGCCGTTCATGCCGGCGGCCTCGGCGGCGGCGAACATGCGCTCCATCGCGGCGTACACGTGCTGGCACAGCCAGATGTCGCTGCCCGCCAGCCGGAACGAGTGCCGCTGCTCGTACAGGTTGACCAGCGGGCTGAACCCGCCCTCGACCGCGTAATCGCCCTGCGCGCGGCCGCTGACCTGCGGCAGGCTGAAGTCGTCGGGCAGCGTGTGCGTCGAGTTGACCAGCGGTATCTGCGCCCGGGCCCGGTCGTCCAGCGCCTGATATGCGCTCGGCGGCGTAGCGCCCGGGTACAGCGCCTGCGCGCCCGCCAGCCCGGGCAGCGCGGCGAGCATCAGCGCCAGCAGCAGGCATATGCTGCGCCGGCGCGGCGCGCGTGTCTTAGTCATTGTGAACCTCCTCCGCGGCGCGCTGGGCGCCCGCGATCCCACAAGCGGGTGACGGTGTATTTCAATACAGTTATACCCTGCGGCTGTGGCGTAAGTGTGGCGGAGCCGCGCCGGCGGGCGCGCGGATGTGGGAGGCTATAGGCGCGCGGCCAGCTGCGCGACGTGGCTGCACATCATCGCCAGCCCCAGCCCGCGAATGCCCAGCTCGGGCCGCGCGCACAGCGCCCAGGTCAGCGCTGTCGACAGCAGCGCGCAGCACAGCGTGACGCGCTCCCATGGCCGCGCCGAGCCTCAGCACTGCGCGCGCGCTCCGTCCGCGCCCGGCGCGTCGCCGCTCAGCCCGCCAAACCGCTTCAGCCCCCGGCCCAGCAGCGCGCCGTGCGCGGCCAGCTGCGCGACGTGGCTGCACATCATCGCCAGCCCCAGTCCGCGAATGCCCAGCTCGGGCCGCGCGCACAGCGCCCAGGTCAGCGCTGTCGACAGCAGCGCGCAGCACAGCGTGACGCGCATCGCGGCGCGCTCGCGGCGTATGCCCTGCAACAGCGCGCCAAGCGTCTGGGTCATGCAGCCCAGCGGTGCCAGCGGCGCCATGAACCGTATCAGCTCGCCCGCGCGCGCGTTGCCGAACACGTATCGCCCGGCCAGCGGGCCCAGTCCCCACAGCGCCGCAAACGCCGCCGCGCCCGCCGCGCCCGCCAGCAGCAGCGTGCGCCGGCAGATGCGCGCGGCGCCCCGGCCCGACTTCGCGGCCGCGACCCGCGGCATGGCCAGCGTGGCCAGCGGCCCGGTGAACATGAACGGCAAAAACACCGTGGGCAGCGCCATGCCGCTGAGCAGCCCGTACTCGCTCAGCGCGGCCGCGCTGCTCAGCCCGGCCGCGGCCAGCCGCCCGGGCAGCATCAGCTGGTTCAGGCTGCGCAGGCCCGCGGCGCTCATGCGGCCCAGCGAGATCGGCCAGGCCACGCGCCAGAGCTGCGCGTACTGTGTGCGCGCGGGGCGCGTATCGCCCGCCGCGCCGGGCCACGCGCCGCGCGTCAGCCCCAGCGCGACGACCGCGCCCGCGGCCTGCGCCGCCGCCAGCAGCGACGCGTCCAGCGCCGGCGTGCGCCCGCCCAGCGCCGCCATCAGCACGAACGCGCAGATCAGCCGCGCGCTCTGCTCGGCCAGCTGCAGCGCCGCGGGCAGCGTGCTGCCCCGCGCGTACATCAGCCCGTGCCACACCGCGCTCAGCGCCAGCGGCAGCGCCGCGGGCAGCATCAGCGCCAGCGGCCCGACCAGCCCCGCGTCGCCCATGCGCCGCGCTATCAGCGGCGTCAGCGGCAGGCAGATCGCGCACAGCGCGCCCGCGCCCAGGCCGGCCATGCGCCGCGCGGCGCGGCCTATGCGCTCTGCGCCCAGCGCGTCGCCCGCGCCCAGGCGCTGCGCCGTCAGCCGCGACGCCGCCTGCGGCAGCCCGCTCACCAGCGGTGACAGCAACAGCATGCCCGCCTGCGCGCTCATCTCGTACATGCCCAGCGCCTGCTCGGACACCGTGCGCGCCAGCCATATCCTCATGCCGAAGCCCAGCGCCCGCACCGCCGCGTTGCCCGCGCACAGCCGCAGCGCGCGCGCCAGCAGCCGGTTCTCCATTGCGCATACCCCCTTTTGATGCGTTTGTCCACATCGATTTGATTATTGGTATGCGCGGGCCGGCGGCGTTAGGACGGGCAGGCGGCGCGCGGGGTGCCGTGATGCCGCATGTTCGGATGCGCCTGGCGGGCAGGGCGATGCGCTGTGGTTGCATGGGGATGCGCTGCATTTGATATGCGACGCGGAGGGTACAATGGAGCGGTAATGCGATTCGGTCTATTGACAAAGTGCTGCACGCGGTCTGCTTGACCAAGTGTGCAATGACGGTCGACAAAACATGCAAATTAAAGTGAAATGCAGCTCGCTTCAGGCCGGAGTTGCGGATTCGCCAACAGGGCAATTCGAAAAGCTGCTTGGAGTAAACCGGCTGTCCATGCCGTCGGAGTTTGTCAACGGGTTGTAATGTGTCCGCTGCACACGGCGGACAGGACAGCATGCCGCTCAATCGCCCCCCCAGTCGCACAACCGCAGCCAACGACCCAAACCGCCAAGAGGGCCGGGCTGCCCATCATCAGCCCAGCCCCCGGCATGTCGCGCGCACGGCTCAGCCAACAGCCCAGCTTATTGCCAGCACCAGCAGGTTGTACGCGCTGTGCATACTGCATACAGCGGCTAGAGTTAAGCGTCGAACCTGCAAATGGCGCATCGTATCAGACCAGGCAACGCGCCTGCCGCACATAACAGACAGGACAGCATGCCGCCCAATCGCCCCCCCAGTCGCACAACCGCAGCCAACGATCCAAACTGCCAAGAGGGCCGGGCTGCCCATCATCAGCCCAGCCCTCCCGGCATGTCGCGCGCACGGCTCAGCCAACAGCCCAGCTTATTGCCAGCACCAGCAGGTTGTACGCGCTGTGCATCAAAATGCAGCAGCCCAGCGACCGCGTGCGCAGGTACACGACGCCCAGTCCTACGCCGGTTAAGAACACGCCGGCAATCTGATACGGGTTCAGGTGCAGCAGCGCGAACAGCGTCGACGCCATCAACAGCCCCGGCCAATTGCCGTACCTGCGCGCCAGGCCGTCCAGCGCGAAGCGGCGGAACACCGTCTCCTCGAACACCGGCGCGACCACGCACGCCGATACCAGCGCCACTGCGGGCACGGCGGTCATCGCGTCGATGCTCTCGTTGTACAGGCGCTCGCTGTAAGGCAGCAGCCGCGTCAGCAGCGGGTCGAGCAGCAGCCCCGCTCCCACCAGCACCGGCGCGCCCAGCAGTGCCCAGACCACGCCGCGCCGGGTTACATTTTCGAATGGGTCGAATTTGAACTTCCTGCGGCGCATCAGCAGCGCCACGAACGCCGCCTGACACGCTGCCGAAATCGCCAGATCCACATACGGCTCAAGCGCCGGCGCGACGCGGCTGCACGCGGCCTGGCTCAGCTGCGCGTAGACCACTATGGCGACCATGTACAGCAGCGCCCACGCCACGCCGCATAATATCGATATGCCCGGCCGGTTCGACATGTTAACCGCCTCCCTGCGCGCGGGGACGGGCGGGCCCGGCGCGCCGCGCGCTTGTCTTATGGGTATGGCGCAATTATAGCATGCCGGGCGCGCCGCCGCAACACCGGGCCGTGCTCCGGGGGGGCGGGCGCGCCGGGTGGAGCCGCATGCCCTGCCCGGCGGCGGAACCCGCGCGTTGGCCCGGCGTGGCGGGCACAACCCGCGCTACGATACAGCGTGGCGGCGAAACCAGCGTTGCGGCACGGCGCAGTTGCAGAACCCGCGCTGTGGCTCTGCACGGCTGCGAAACTCGCGCTACGGCCCGGCGTGGCGGACAAAACTCGCGCTACGGCGCGGCATAACACGCGGTACCATCGCTACGGCGCGGCGTGGCGGACAAATCCCGCGCTACGACCCGGCGTGGCGGGCAGAATCCGTGCTACGGCCCGGCATAACGCACGGTACCATCGCT
>CAWVGT010000122.1:0-7067 GCA_963928645.1 Candidatus Fimadaptatus sp. | reverse complement strand
AACTAATGAATCAGCCCGCGTCACGGCTGATGCGCCGGAGCGCTCAACCCCGACGGGGCCGTTCACAGGGGCCTTTATCGGCTTTTCGTTCATCTGGTTACGCGGAGAGCACCTTGCGACCGCGCTGACGGCGACGGGCCAGCACGTTGCGGCCGTTCTTGGTCTTCATGCGGGCGCGGAAGCCGTGCACCTTGGAACGCTGGCGGGTCTTGGGCTGGTAAGTCATCTTGTTGGCCATGGGAAAAAACACTCCTTCAATCTTATTGTCGGCGGCGGATATCGCCGCATGGCTGGCAGTGCGCGCGCGGGCCTGATGCCCGACAATGCAACTTCTATAGTATAAATTAGCGCGCGGCTTCTGTCAAGTGCGTTTACTTGCGCACACTAAACTTAAAACAGGATATGCAGGAAATATTGGTCGATCAGCACATAAATGCCCAGCACAGCTGTATAAATCGCGAAATACCTCAGCGGGCAGCGCCGTATGATGCGCAGCATGAACTTTATCGCCAGGAAGCCCGACACCGCCGCGACCGCGACCGCGAGTATCGTGGTGGCCCAGTTGACGTCGGCGGGGGCCACGTTCTCGCCGGTCAGCAGATCCTTGAGCGACATCACCAGCGAGCCCAGTATCGCCGGCACGCTCATCATGAACGAGAAGTCGGCGGCCTTCTTGCGCTTGAGGCCCGAGGACACGCCCGCCGCGATCGTCGAGCCCGAGCGCGACACGCCCGGCAATATCGCAACCGCCTGCATCACGCCCATCACGATGGTGTCGCGCCAGGTCAGCCGGTCGTGCGTCACCACCCGCGCCGACAGGAAGTCCGACGCCAGCAGCACCGCCGTGGTTATCAGGAACGAAAAGCCCAGGAAATTGCCCTCGAACGCCGCGTCGAAGAAGTCGCCGAACGCCAGCGTGGCTATCACCGCCGGTATCGTGGCCACGACCAGCTCGGGCAGCAGGCTGCGCACCGGGTGGCGCACCATGTTCCAGAACAGCTTGAAGTACACCACCAGCACCGCCAGCAGCGTGCCCGCGTGCAGCAGCACCTCCAGCAGCAGCCCGGTGCTGGGCAGGTCGAATATCTTCTGAACCAGCAGCAGGTGGCCCGACGAGCTTATCGGCAGGAACTCGGCCAGGCCCTGCGTGAGCCCGAGTATTATCGCCTGAAATGGATTGAGATTCATACTGATTCCTCCGCTATCGTTCCGAGCGGCTTGAGTCCGCGCGGGTAATGGCCCTTGATTACGCCGTCGCGCGCCTTGCCCGGGCACACCGGCAGCCCCCGCCAGTGCAGCATGGCCCAGCCGTCGCGCGCAGCGCGCTCTATCTGTTCGCCGCGCACCAGCCGGAGCGCGGCCCGGGTGTCCACCTCTACGCTGCCCGCGCCCGGCGCCAGCGCGCGGCACAGCATGTACGCCGGCGCGACGTGGCTGCGCCCCACCTCGGCCAGCGCCAGCCCCGCCAGCGCCACGCGCACCCCGGCCAGCGGCGGGCAACCCGCGGGCAGCAGGTTCAGCTGCGCGCCAAACAGCGCCGCCTCGCCGCTCAGCTCGGGCAGCGCGCACTCGGCCCTGAGCTGCCCCAGCGCGCGCTCGGCCTCGTCGCGATGCGCGTCGGGCCGGGGCTGGGCTGAACGGCGGCGCTTGGGCCGGGCGCCGTCGGCCGCGCATTCGAGCCGGGCACAGCTAGCGGCCTCGGCCTGCGCGGCGCCCGGCGCATGGCGGCGCAGCCGGCACACGAAGTGGCCCTCGCCGTCGATGATATGCGGCCACAGCCGGAGCATGCCGTCCCGGGACGCGCCCAGGCCGGCGAGCTCGAAGTCCTCCGCCGCCATGTCGGGGTAGCGGCGCAGGAACTCGGCTATCGTGCCCTCGTTTTCGAGCCGGTTGAACGTGCAGGTCGAGTACACCAGCGCGCCGCCCGGCCGCAGCAGCGCGTGCGCGCTGTCCAGTATGTCGAGCTGGCGCAGGTGGCAGGCGCGGGGCGCGTCGGGCGTCCACTCGCGCAGCGCGCCCTCGTCGCGCCGGAACATGCCCTCGCCCGAGCACGGCGCGTCGACCAGTATCGCGTCGAACGCCTCGCCCCAGCGCTCGGCCAGCTGCGCGGGATACTCGTTCGTGACCACCACGTTGGTGAAGCCCTGGCGCTCGATGTTGCCCGCGAGCATACGGGCGCGCGCCGGCACGGGCTCGTTGGCCACCAGCAGCCCCGCGCCGGCCAGCGCCGCGGCCAGCTGCGCGCTCTTGCCGCCCGGCGCGGCGCACAGGTCGAGCACGCGCATGCCGGGCCTGACATCCAGCGCCGCGCCCGCCGCCATGGCCGAGGGCTCCTGTATGTAGTACAGGCCGGTCAGGTGCATCAGCGACGCGCCCGGCATGGCGCCGCCCGCGATGTAGTGCGCGCCGGGCTGCCAGGGCACGGGCCGGTCGATATACCCGCGCGCCAGCTCCCGGGCCGCCGCGAAGTCGGGCGCGCCGGCCAGCGCGAACGCGGGCGCCGCATCGGCGTACCCCTCAGGCGCGGCGCAACCCCCGGGCCGCAGTCCGCGCCGGGGGTTGAGCCGCAGCGCGCGCCAGTGCGGCCGGGCATACGCGCCGAAGAACTCGCGCGCCTGCGCGCCCAGCAGCGCCTCTATCTCGCGCCGGAACCCGGCGGGCAGCTGCGATGCGTCCATCAGCTGTTAGCGCCGGGCTCGGACAGCAGCGCGGTCATGTGGCCGCACAGCGCGAACTCGCCCAGCGCGGCGGGTATCAGCGCGCTGTCGCCGCGCTCCAGGCTCAGGCTGCCGCCGTCGTACTCGAGCAGCCCCGCGTCCAGCGCGGTCAGCAGCGCAAAGCTGTCGGTCTCCACCGGCATGCGGCCCATAGCGTCCAGCCGGCAGAGCCGGAAGAACTCGCCGTCGATCAGCTCGGCGCGCCGGCCGCCCAGCACCTCTCTTACCCGGGGCGTTACCGGCTCCAGCGGCATGTCGCAGCGGGTCACGTCCAGCGCCTTGCGGGTGTGTATCTCGCGCGGGCGGCCCCAGTCCCACATGCGGTAGGTCACGTCGGAGGACTGCTGTATCTCGTAGAGCACTATGCCCGCGCCTATCGCGTGCACGGTGCCGCTGCGTATGTAGAGGCAGTCGCCGGGCTTTACGTCAATCCAGTTGAGCGCGTCCTCTATGCGGCCGGCCGCGGACAGGCGCTCCAGCTCGGCGCTGGTGCGCGCATTGACGCCGAACACCAGCCGGGCGCCGGGCTGCGCGTCGAGTATGTACCAGGCCTCGGTCTTGCCGCGCTTGCCCTCGACGCGGCGGGCGTACTCGTCGTCGGGGTGGACCTGCACGCTGAGCGTGTCGCGCGCGTCCAGCAGCTTGAGCAGCAGCGGGAACTCGCTCCACTCGCCCAGCAGCTCGCCGCCCCAGGCCGCGATGGCCTGGCTGAGCGTGCACCCGGCCAGCTCGCCATTGTCGATCACGCTCTCGCGCCCGGGCAGCGCGGATATCTCCAGGCTCTCGCCGGTGCGATCGTCGGGAATGGGCTTGCCAAACAGCGTGCGCAGCCGCTCGCCGCCCCAGGGCGTCTCGTCGCCATGGCGGAAGTACGGCCGCATCTTCAGCGGATAAACCATCATAACATATCGCTCCCCCACCCGTATTCTATGATACAATTGTACATGCTAATCCAGCGCTGTCAATCGCAAACACGATAAAGAAAATGGCCGGATTGTGGGCGACGCGGTAAACTGTGAGTGGTGCAAACTGCGCGGTGCCGGGTGGGGCGTGCGGCATGGGCGCGCGTGTAGGCATTGGCTGAGCGGCGGGCTGGATCGGCGGCATTTGGCGGGGCTGCATCGGCCCGTAGGACGCGCTTTGTGCGGGTTTACGCTTGGCTGTGCGGCGGGGCCTTTCGCTGTTCACCACCGAATGGGGTACGCGGCTTCGTCGCGCGTGCGCGCATCGGCCGGGCGGTGGGCTGGATCGGCAGTATTGGACAGCGCCGCACCGGCCCGCTGGACGCGCTTTGTGCTGATTTGCATTCGGCTGCGCGGCGGGTTTGCCCGTCGTTGCGCGCCATCGGGATTGGGTACGCGGTGCGGTCGTGTGCGTGCGCATCGGCCCGCCTAATGCGCTTTTTGCGGGTTTGCGCTTGACTGCGTGGTAGAGCCTTTCGCTGTTCACCACCGAATGGGGTACGCGGTTTGGTCGCGCGTGCGCGCATCGGCCGGGCGGTGGGCTGGATCGGCAGTATTGGGCAGCGCCGCACCGGCCCGCTGGACGCGCTTTGTGCTGATTTGCATTCGGCTGCGCGGCGGAGCCTGTCGCTCCGCACCGCCATTACCCCCGAGACGGCCCGCCCTCAGAGGCGCATTGCCGCTTGACGCCGGGCGCGCCGCGAGGATATAATCTAAGCGGGAGTGATGTTATGCGCGTCGAACGAATAAACATGCGGGCGCTGGCGGAGTTCTCGCTGCTGACCGGCGATCTGTACGCCGAGGGCGCCAACGCCGCGCGCATGCGCGAGGGCATGCTGAACCATCAGGCGCTGCAGGGCCGCTATGACGACGGCATGGAGTCCGAGGTCGCGCTCGAGCTGACCGTGCGCACCGCCACCTGCGAGCTGGTGGTGTCGGGCCGCGCCGACGGGCTCAAGGTGGCCGACGGCTGCGTGACCGTCGAGGAGATCAAGTCGGCCTCCGGGCGCGTGAGCCCCGACAGCTTCCCGGCGCACTGGGCCCAGGCACAGGGCTATGCGCTGATGGCCTGCGTAAAGCACGACATCGCGCGCGCCACCGTACGGCTGGTGTACGTGCACTCGGTGGCGACCGGCGCGCTGACCCGCTTTACGCGCGAGTTCACCCGCGACGAGCTGCAGGCGCGCTTTGACGAGCTGGTTCGGCCCTACGCCGCCTGGCTGGACGCCCAGGCCGGCCACGAGGACGCCCGCGACGAGTCGATACGCGCGCTCAGGTTCCCATATGAGGACTACCGCACCGGTCAAAAGCGCATGGCCGTGGCCGCGTTCAAGGCGCTGCGCGACGGCCACGGGCTGCTGGTGCAGGCGCCCACCGGCATAGGCAAGACCGCGGGCGCGCTGTTCCCGGCGCTCAAGGCGCTGAGCCGGGGCCATGTCGAAAAGGTTATGTACCTGACCGCGCGCAGAACCACTCGCCGCGCCGCCTGGGACTGCCTGGCGCTGCTCCGGGCGCGGGGACTGCGCGCGCGCGCGTGCGTGCTGACCGCCAAGCAGCAGATATGCTTCAGCCCCGGCGCGCGCTGCACGCCGCTGAGCTGCCCGTACTGCGTGGGCTACTTCGACAAGCGCCGCGCCGCGCTCGACGAGGCGCGCGAGGCGTGTGAATACGACGCCGAGTACATATCCGGGCTGGCGCGCCGGCATGGGCTGTGCCCGTTCGAGCTGTCGCTGGACATTAGCGAGCTGGCCGACGTAATCATATGCGACTATAACTACGTGTTCGATCCAAATGTGTACCTGCGGCGCTACTTCACCACGCGCTCCCGGTTCGCGCTGCTGATCGATGAGGCGCACAACCTGGAGACCCGCGCCCGCGACATGCTCAGCGCGCAGATAAGGTTCGACGACTACGTGGCGCTCTACCGCCACGTCAACGCGCAGCTGGGCCCCGACAGCGCCGAATGCCGCCGCCTGGTGGAGCTGATGACGGCGTGGCGCGCTTTCGGCGCGGGCCGCGAGGGCGAGGCGTTCGATGCCGAAAAGCCTGCAGCGCTGATTGAGGCGTGCGCCCGGTTCACCGACGCCACTTCGCCCTCGCTGGACGCCGCGGCCGACTGCGCAGGCGAGTGGGCCGAGAAGTGGTTCGGCATACTGGACTTCGCGCGGGTGGGCGCGATGTATGCGCCGGAGAGCTACGCGACGCTGTACCGGGCCGAGCACGGCGGCGTGGACGTGACCCAGCTGTGCGTGGACGCGACCGGACACATAAAGAAGTGCCTCAAGAAGGCGCGCGCGGCGGTGATGTTTTCGGCCACGCTGTCGCCGATGAAGTACTACTTCCGGGCGCTGGGGTTTGACGAGGCGCAGGGCGACGCGCTGCTGGAGCTGCCGTCGCCGTTTTTGAGCGAGAACTTCCTGGTGCGGCGGCTGGCGATACCCACGCGCTATGCGCAGCGCGCCGAATCGCTGGCGCCAATCGCCGGGGCGATAGCGCAGCTGGCGCGCTCGCATGTGGGCAACTACATAGCGTGCTTCCCGTCGTATGCGTACCTGCGGGCGGTGCTGGGCGAGTTCAGGCAGCGCTATCCCGACATAGCGGCGCACGAACAGCGCCCATCGATGAGCGACCGCGAGCGCGACGCGTTCCTGGGGCGGTTTAGCGCGGCGCCAGAGCGCTCGATGGTGGGGTTCATAGCGATGGGCGGGGTGTTTGCCGAGGGCATCGACCTGCCGGGCGACCGGCTGTCGGGCGCGGTGATAGTGGGCGTGGCGCTGCCGCAGGTCTGCCTGGAGCGCGAGGCGCTGCGCGCGCACTTTGACGCGACGCAGGGCGAGGGCTTCAACTACGCCTACGTATACCCGGGCATATGCAAGGTATTGCAGGCGGCAGGCCGCGTGATACGCACCGAGGACGACGCGGGCGTGGCGCTGCTGATAGACGACCGCTTCTTCCGCGAGCCGTACAGCGAGCTGTTCCCGCGCCACTGGAACGTGGTGTCGGCGCGCGCGGGCGAGTTGAGCGAGCTGCTGCGCAGGTTCTGGCGCGGCGAGGCGTACTGACGCGCCGGTTGTGGAGCGGCGG
Organism: Candidatus Fimadaptatus sp.; assembly: GCA_963928645.1. GTDB lineage: Bacteria > Bacillota > Clostridia > Christensenellales > Aristaeellaceae > Fimadaptatus. Next base: position 304 of record CAWVGT010000122.1, on the reverse strand, counting down.
GCGTGGCTGGAGTATTTGCGTGGCTTGTGCGAACGCGCATATCGGAGCGATGGGCGGGTGGGGTGTGCTGGGGCTTTGGAGCAGGGCTATATTGCGCGCCAGTATGATGCGCGGCACGATATGCGGCACGTTGCGCGTCGAGTTGGGCTGACGCGTTTGGCGCATGGTTATCGTGCATTTCAGGACAATTTAGGTGCGTTGCTCGCCGAAGCATGCTGACGCGTTTGGCGCACGGCTATCGTGCGAATCAGTACCAGTGCGGCACGTTGCACATCGAAGCATGCTGACGTGCATGGAGTATGGC
>CAWVGT010000121.1:0-3584 GCA_963928645.1 Candidatus Fimadaptatus sp. | reverse complement strand
CCACAGATCGTATATGGTCTTGATGTGCTTGGGCGAATTCTGCTTGGCGAGTATGCCTATGCGGCCGGCTGCGAACAGCTCCTGGCAATCGCCAGAGGCGCGGGACGCGAAGTCCTGATCCATCCAGCCGTTCTTGTAGGCGGTGCGCAGGAAGTCGATCAGCGGCAGCGTGACGTCCTCGTACACGGGCTGCTTCCAGTTGCCGTCCTCCATCTTGATCCAGCGGTTGTCGGTGTAGCCGAAGCAGGCGATCTGCTGGGAGGTGGGGAACACGTCGTTATAGGCGAAGCCTATGGTGTCGGCCGCGCCCGAGCCGTTGGGATCGTCCTCGGTGAACGCCCGCATGACCTCGAGCAGCTCCTCGGCGTTGGTGGGCATCTCAAGGCCCAGGTTGTCCAGCCAGTCCTTGCGGATCAGCAGGCCGCGATCCATGCACCAGTACGACGGATCGTTGTAGGTCATGCGCGGGAAGAAGTAGTTGTGGTCGTTCTTGCGATAGGCCTGCACCTCGGGCAGATCCATGTACTTGGCCACGTTGGGATAGGCGCTCAGATCGTCCGGCAGCGGCTGCACGACGCCGTCGTCGACCCAGGCGATGTAGGTGCCGCTGCCCACTATGTCTATGCCGCCGGAGATGTCAGGCATGGTGTTGGACGCGGCCCACACGTTGTACTTGTCCCTGTAGTCGCCCCAGCCCACGTTCATCGCGGTGAAGGTGACGTTGAACTTGTCCATCACGGTCTGGAGTATCGGGTCGGCGGTGTAGCCCTCGGGCAGGTTGTTTTCGATGTCCCAGTGGCCCACCGAGATCGTCATCGGCTCGAGCTCGGTAGCCGCTTCGTCGGCGGCGGCTACGCTCAGGCCACCCGCCAGGCTCATCAGCAGCGCGACGGTCACGAGCAGCGTCAGCAGTTTTTTCATGACAAGACCTCCTCTTTATTGTTTATCACTGAACCGGAAAGCCGGTTAGGATCAGCTCTTTACCGCGCCCAGCATTATGCCCTTGGCGAAGTACTTCTGCACGAACGGGTACACGCACAGTATCGGAACCGTGGTGACCGTGACCGTGGCCATCTGCAGGCCGGTCTTGTATATCGCTATATTGGCGCTGCGGAACGAGTTGGCCATGTCGTTGCCCAGGTCGAGCGTGGACTCTATGACTATCTTGCGCAGCAGCAGCTGCAGCGGCACCAGGTTGGACTTCTGCTGTATGAATATCATGGCGTTCCACCACTCGTTCCAGAAGCCGACCGCGTAAAACAGCGATATCGTGGCCATTATCGGCGCGGCGCAGGGTATGACTATCTGTACCATTATGCGGAACTCATTGGCGCCGTCTATGCGCGCTGACTCGGGCAGCGATTCCGGTATCGTGTTAAAGTAGTTCTTCATCAGTATCATATTGTACACGCTCAGGCACGAGGGCACTGTCATGACGAATATGCTGTCTATGAAGCCCAGATCCTGCAGCACCAGATACCAGGGTATCAGTCCGCCGCCAAAGTACATCGTTATCACGAACAGCGTCAGTATCCAGCTGCGCCCGGGCAACGTCTTGCGCGAGAGCGCGTAGCCCGCCGACGTGGTGACCGCCATCGCCAGCGCCGTGCCGAACACGGTGTTGAACCCGCTCACCCCGAACGCGCGCAGCAGCTTGGGGTCGGAGAAGATTATCTTGTAGTTGTTGAAGTCCCAGCCCCTGGGCCAGAGGTACAGCTGACCCGACGCGACTTCGGCATATGGCGCGAGCGATATCAGCACCATGTTGTAAAACGGGAATATCATCAGCAACGCCAGCAGCGTAAGTATCGCATATATCACGACGTCAGCCGCGATAGAACCGCCGCTGCGGCGTATCGCGTTTGATTTAGTGGCCATATCAGCTCCTCCTTTCGCCTTAGAGCAGGCCTTCTTCGCCGCAGAGCCGGGCGATGAAGTTCGCCGCCAGCAACAGCGCGAAGTTGCACACCGACTTGAACAGGCCGGCCGCCACCGACAGCGACAGGTTCTGGCCCTTCTGGAACGCGTAGCGATATATGAAAGTATCGAATATATCGCCGGTGGACAGCGTCAGGTCGTTGTACATGTTGAACACCTGGTCAAAGCCGGCGTTGAGTATCTGGCCGCACTGCATGATGAGCATGATTACGACCGTGGGCTTAATCGAAGGCCAGGTGATGTACCAGCACGCCTGCCAGCGGTTGGCGCCGTCTATCGTGGCGGCCTCGTAAAGCGAGGGATCTATGCCCGATATTGTGGCCATGTAGATTATCGAGCCCCAGCCCACGCCCTTCCAGATGCTGGTCGTAAACAGCATCGGACGGAATATGCTCGGTTCAGTCAGAAAGCCCACCGGCTGGCCGCCCATGGCGGTAATGATGCTGTTGACCGTGCCGTCGGACTGAAACAGCATCCTTATCAGCGACACGACCAGCACCCACGACAGGAAGTGCGGGAACGTGTACACCGTCTGATACACGCGCTTGAGCCGGGGCAGGCGCATCTCGTTCATCAACAGCGCCAGTATTATGGGCATCGGGAACTCGAACACCAGTCGCCCGAAGCTGATTATCAGCGTGTTCTTGAACGCCAGCCAGAAGTCGGGCTTCTTCCAAAGCGACTCGAACCACTTGAGCCCCACCCACTCCAAGTTGGCCATCTGGCCGAAGAAGCGGATTATCGGCACGTCGCCGAACGCGCTGGGCGTGTTGAACCGATACTGCTTGAACGCCATTATTATGCCGCCCATTGGCGCATAGCTGAATATGATTATGCACAGCAGCGCCGGCAGCAGCAGCAGATAGAACATGCTGTGGCTCTTTATGCGCAGCCACAGGCTCTTTTGATGCAGATCCTGATGTGCCGCGGCTTTCCTGGATGAAACCACGCAATCAACCCCCTCGATATGTTAAAATAGATAAAACGAGCGTTAACTGAGACTGGATCAGAAACGGATTATACGGTGACAACTGATCGAAAATTGTGCTAACGCACTGTTAATATGTAGAGTATATCACGACTCGCGCTGTATGTCAATAAGTCGGAAAAAAGGCCGGACTAATTGTAATATATGATATTACAGTTTAGCAAAATGGAAAAATGACATTGTAAACGCCCGAGACTTGCAACCGCGGGGCAAAGGCCGGGCTCTGAGAGCGGACGCGCGCGCGTGAAAACCGGACATAAATGCGGATTTGAACGGCCAAAAGCGGCGCCAATATGACCGCGCTGCGCTTAACATCATGGCACAAATGTGACGCCATGGGTAAAATGCAGCGCCGAAATCGGGACGGAATTGGCCGCCCGGGCACGCAATCTGCAAGCCAAACCCGTGTGGCGGCCGAGGCGGGACGAGTTCGCACCGCGCTTGATGCCGCGGACGCCTGAGCGCGCGCCGCGACCCGAGGCAGGCGCGGCGCGCCGGCAAGCGCAGCCGGCGCGCGCTCAAAGCTGCATAAAGCGCGGGCGGCGCGTATCTCGTACGCGCCGCCCGACGGTTGCGTTAATGCCTTTAGGCAGTTGAGCGAAGCGAAACAGGCAACCACCCGCTATGCGGGTGGGCAACAAAAAGTTATACAAAAAAG
>CAWVGT010000120.1:0-5723 GCA_963928645.1 Candidatus Fimadaptatus sp. | reverse complement strand
AAGGGCCAGCGCACCGTGGGCGAGACCATGGACGGCGTGGGCCGCAACCTGCCGGCGCTGATGCGCGCCGACAAGGTGCAGGCCAAGGCCGCGCGCGCCGGGTTCGACTGGAACGCGCCCGAGGACGCGCTGTGCAAGGTGTCCGAGGAGGCCGGCGAGCTCGCGCAGGCGCTCAGGGACGGCACCAACGTGGTCGAGGAGCTGGGCGATCTGCTGTTTGCGTGCGTCAATGTGGCGCGGCTGGCGGGCCTGGACTCCGAACAGGCGCTCACCGCCGCGACCGACAAGTTCATGGACAGGTTTGCGCGCATGGAACGCGCGATACTTGACGACGGCAAGCAATTGGCGTCGATGACACTCGAGCAGATGGACGAATACTGGGACAGGATCAAACATTGATTTCAGGGGAGGACATTATCGATGAACAAGACTGATTTCGTAGCCGAGATAGCCAAGGCGTCCGGCGTGACCAAGGCCGACACCGAGCGCGTGCTCAGCGCGTTCGAAGACGTTGTGATAGCCGCGCTCAAGGCCGGCGACAAGGTGCAGCTGACCGGTTTCGGCGTGTTCGAGAGCAAGGCGCGCGCCGCGCGCACCGTGCGCAATCCCGCCACCGGCGAGATGATGGACATCGCGGCGACCAGCGTGGCGTCGTTCAAGCCCGGCAAGCGGCTCAAGGACGCCGTGGGCGGCGAGGCTGAATAAGTTAAGCGCAATCCAGATGCAAAGGGCGGGCTGCTTTCGCGGTGCGACAGCGCTCCGCCCTTTAGGCGTATTATGGCGCAATTTGACAATTGTTTGGTGATTTGGAGGACTTTTGATGGCAAGAGGCAGGGATAAGCAGCCCGAGGCGCCCAAGGGCGCGACCGAGTCGATGCGGCTGGACAAGTACCTGAAGGTGTCGCGCATAATCAAGCGGCGCACGGTCGCGGGCGAGGCGTGCGACGGCGGGCGCGTGCTGATAAACGGGCGCGAGGGCAAGCCGGGCGCGCAGGTCAAGGTGGGCGACCGGCTGGAGGTGCGGTTTGGCGCCAAGAGCACGGTGTACGAGATAGTAACGCTGTCCGAGCACGTGCTCAAGGCGGACGCCAACGGCATGTACCGTGTGATAAGCGGCGAGGTGGACGCGCAATGAGCGCGGTGTGCTGGGCGGTAATGGTGGCCGCGGGCCAGGGCAGCCGCATGGGGCTTAGCTACAACAAGGCGTTCGTGCCGCTTATGGGGCGGCCGATGCTGCTGCGCACGCTGGACGCGCTGGAGCGCAGCGGGCTGTATGCGGGCGTGGCGATAGTGATAGGCCAGAGCGACCGGCCGCGGCTGGAGGCGCTGCTGGCCGCGGAGGGGCGCGACGTAAAGCTGGTGGACGGCGGCGACACGCGCCAGATGAGCGTGCTCAACGGCCTGAGCGCGCTGCCGGCGGACTGCGAGTTCGTGGCGGTGCACGACGCGGCGCGGCCGTTCGTGACGCAGGAGGTGCTCGAGCGCACGCTGGCAAGCGCGATAGAGCACGGCACCGGCGTGGCGTGCACGCCGGTCACCGACACGGTCAAGCGCGTCGACGCGCAGGGCCGGCTGGAGGGCACGCTGGATCGCAGCCTGCTGCGCGCGGTGCAGACGCCGCAGGTGTTCCGGCTGGACGTGCTGCGCCGGGCGCACGAGTGGGCGCGCGCGCGCGGCATAGACGCCACCGACGACAGCGCGCTGGTCGAGCTCAGCGGCCACGAGGTGCGGCTGGTCGCGGCCAGCGACGGCGCGCGCAACGTGAAGCTGACCACGCCCGACGACCTGAGGTACGCCGACCGCGCGCTGATGAGCGGCGTGCGCACCGGGCTGGGCTACGACGCGCACCGGCTGGTCAGCGGGCGCGCGCTGGTGCTGTGCGGCGTGGAGATACCGTTCGAGCTGGGACTGCTGGGCCATTCGGACGCCGACGTGGCCACGCACGCGCTGATAGACGCGCTGCTGGGCGCGGCGGGGCTGGGCGACATCGGGCGCATGTTCCCGGATACCGACATGCGCTATAAGGACATCTGCTCGCTGGAGCTGCTGCGCGAGGCGGTCAGGCGGCTGGGCGCGCGCAACTTCGCGGTCGTAAACTGCGACATCACGATAGTCGCGCAGCGGCCCAAGCTCGCGCCGTATATCGACGAGATGCGGCGCACGCTCGCGCGCGAGCTGGGCGTGGAGCCCGAGCGCGTGAATATAAAGGGCAAGACTACCGAGGGCATGGGCTTTGAGGGCGAGGGCCGGGGCATGTCGGCGCAGTGCGTGGCGACGCTGGCCGAGTACTGCTAAAGCTGCCCGGAGAGGATGTACATATAACAATGAGAACGCTGATAGACAACGCGCGGCTCTGGGACGGCGAGCGCTCGGTCGAGGCCGCGTGCATACAGGTGGACGGCGCGTTCATAACCTACGCCGGGCCGCGCGCCGACGCGCCGCGCTTTTCGCCCGATACCACGATAGACGCGCGCGGCGGCATAGCGCTGCCCGGGCTGGTAAACGCCCACACCCATCTGCCGATGACGCTGGTGCGCGGCGTGGGCACCGATCTGCCGCTCATGGACTGGCTGCACATGATCTGGCCCATAGAGGACAAGCTCACCGCGGAACTCATGCGCCTGGGCACGCAGATGAGCGCGCTGGAGGCGCTGCGCACCGGCACGACCTGCTTTGCCGACGGCTACATGATGAGCGACGTAATCGCCCGCGCGGTGGACGAGGCCGGTATGCGCCTGAACGTCTGCGCGATGGCCAGCGACGACATCTGCGCTGAGACGCTCGCCCGCCAGCGCGCGCTGTACGAGAACTTCAACGGCGCGGGCAACGGCCGCATACGCGTGTATGTGGGTATGCACGCCGAGTACACCGGCACCGAGGGCCTCGCGCGCGGCCTGGGCGAGCTGGCGGCGCAGCTGGGCACCGGACTGCACGTGCACGTGAGCGAAACCCGCTCCGAGGTCGAGGAGTGCCGCGCGCGGCACGGCGGCCGCTCGCCGGTCAAGTTCCTGAGCGACGCGGGCGCGTTTGACGTGCCGGCGCTGGCGGCGCACTGCGTCTGGGTCGATGACGAAGACATCGATATACTATCCCAAAAAGGCGTGACCGTGGCGCACAACCCGGTCAGCAACTTAAAGCTCGCCAGCGGCATAGCGCCGGTGGCCAGCATGGTATCCCGCGGCGTGAACGTGGCGCTGGGCACCGACGGCGCGGCCAGCAACAACTCCATGGACATGTTCGAGGAGCTTAAGCTCGCCGCGATACTCCAAAAAGGCGCGACATATTCTGCCACGGCGATGAGCGCAACCCAGGCGCTCGCGCTTGCGTCTCAGAATGGCGCGCGCGCGCTCGGGTTTGGCGACGTGGGGCTGATAAAGCCCGGCTATCGCGCCGACATAGCGCTGCTGGGCGTGGCCAATCCGGCGCATACCGCGGCGCGCGACATACCCGGCGCGCTGGTGTACGCGACCGGCGGCGCCGACGTGCGCATGACGATGGTCGACGGGCGCGTGCTCTACATGGACGGCGAGTACCTGACGCTGGACGAGGAGCGGATTCGCGCCGACTTCGCCGCGGCCACGGGCGAGCTGCTGGGCAGATAGCGCCCGCATACGGCTGATACGGCCGCGCCGGCGTTGGCACGCGCGGCCGCGCATATCCTTCAGGAGGACCCTATGCAGCAGAAGAAGCAAAACGAGGTGACAACGGCCAAGAAGTACGCCGAGTACCGCCGCGAAAAGGAGCAGGCGCGCAAGAAGAAGCGCCCCCGCCCGCGCGCGCCCAGGTGGCTCAAGAACCCGCTCACGTGGGCGGCGCTGACGGCGGCGGTGGCGGTGGCGGCGTTCGGCGTGGTCTACTTTGTCAACCGCAGCCGCGTCGTGGAGCCGGCGTCGGGCATACCGGGCTACTATTCGATGGCGCAGACGATAATGGGCGGCGGCGTGGACGGCGCGGCGCTGAGCGACGTGCGCGTGGAGGCGGACGACCAGGACACGGTGATAACGCTGCGGTTCGAGGGCGGGCTGCCCGCGTACAGCGTGTCGGCGCTGAGCGACCCGGCGCGGGTCATAGTGTCGATGCGCGCGCTGAGCGGCTGGGAGCACTCCAGCGCGCTCAGCGGCGACGGGCAGTCGCTGGTGCTGGGCATGTTCCGCAACGAGGCCAGCGCGGTCGGCGTGACCGAGCTGTACTTCCAGACGACGCGCCAGATAGGCTATCAGATAAGCGAGCAGGGCCAGGAGCTGGTGATACGGCTGCGCGCGCTGGACGAGACCGCCGAGGCGGGCTATTACGTGACGCTGGGCGCATATGAGGCGTACTGTGCGAAGCTGTTTGACGCGGGCGAGCTGACGCCGGTGCTGTGCGCGGACGGCGCGAGCGTGGCGCTGATATCCCGGCGGTATGACACGCGCGTGGAGGCCGAGGCGTATGCCCAGACGCTGGACGCCAGCCTGAGCGAGGCGCTGCCGGGCGTGACCAGCTCGGTCGTGCAGCTCAGCGGCAACGAGGCGCCGCCGCTGTCCGACGCCGCCGAGCGCGCCGCGCTCAGCGCGCAGGAGGTGTACAGGCCGTATTCGGGCGAGGCCGCGCCCTGGCTGTGGACGACCAACGCGCGGCTGCTGGAGTGGATGCCCGACATGAAGCGCGCGCTGTTCACGCGCCAGACCGCAGCGCTGAGCGGCGACGAGGGCGAGTACTGCGAGCTGTGGCTGTACGACCAGGCGGGCAAGGGCCAGCGGCTGCTGGACGTGGAGTTCCGCACCGTGACCGAGGCGCAGTTCGCGCAGGCGGGCGACGCGCTGGCGTTCGTGGAGGCGACCGACTCGGAGTACCTGCTGTACTACTACTCGCTCACGGGCGGGGACTTCGTGGCGCTGGGCGACCTGGTCGGCGGCAACACGTATGGATTTGATTTCGCGCTGGACGGCAGCCTGTACCTGGTCGGCGGCGTGTATGAGCCGCGGCTTACGCGCTGGGACCCGACGGTGTTCGGCGACTCGGTGCGCATGCTGGAGGACATGGCCGGGCCGCTGGGCTCGCTGGACGTGGGCAGCGCCGAGTGGTCGCCCAACACGCTGTACATGTCGGACGGCGAGATGACCACATACGAGTTCGACATGGCCAGCGGCGAGCGCAGCTATCTGACCGAGGGCGGCGAGTTCGAGATGTCGCCCGACGGGCGCTATCTGGTGCTGATGGAGTACGACGAGAGCATACCGGTGGATACTTATACCGGGTTAAAGCTGCGCGACCTGAGCACCGGCCAGGAGACGCCGATATACTCCGGCGAGGCGATAGGCGACGTGTGCTGGTCGAGCGGCGGCGCGCGAGTGTACTTTTTGACATACAATGAGGATGCGGCCACGTCCGAGGCGTTCCCGTCGGTGCTGCACGCGTATGACCTCGAGTCGGGCCAGGCGCAGGCGCTGGGGCTGATAGACACGCTGGACATAGGCATGGGCGCAAACGACGCCGAGGTGTCGTTCGTGACCAGCTATCAGAGCGCCGCGGGGCGCTATCAGTGGGCGACTTACAGGGTCAACGTGGGCTGAGCGCGCCAGCGGCGCGCGCCGGCGCGACGCGGGCTGTGCGGGCGGTGCGGTGGGGGCCGCGCTGCGCTGCGCGGCCTGCGCCGCTTGCGTTAATGCCTTTAGGCAGTTGAGCGAAGCGAAACAGGCAACCACCCGCTATGCGGGTGGGCAACAAAAAGTTATACAAAAAAG
>CAWVGT010000119.1:0-22863 GCA_963928645.1 Candidatus Fimadaptatus sp. | reverse complement strand
CTTTTTTGTATAACTTTTTGTTGCCCACCCGCATAGCGGGTGGTTGCCTGTTTCGCTTCGCTCAACTGCCTAAAGGCATTAATGCGAACGCGAGGGCGCGGCGCCGGCCACGCGCGACGACAGCAGCGAGCGCATAGTGGAGTACATCCGCCAGCACTACTGCGATCCGGAGCTGAGCGTGGCGCAGCTGTCCGACCGGTTCAGGCTGCACCGCACGCTGATATCCAAGGCGGTCAAGTGCGCCACGGGCGCGACGTTCTCAGAGCTGCTGCAGACGCTGCGGCTTAACCGCGCGGTAGAGCTGCTGATGCACGGCGACGCCACGCTGGCCGACATCGCGCAGGCTACGGGCTATGCCAGCTATCTTTCGTTCAAGCGCGCGTTCGTGCGCGTCTACGGGGTATCACCGCGTGACTATCGCGCGCACGCAATGTATACCGATGGTGAAAATGGGTGATCAATTGGTGATATCTGATGGTTTCACGGGTTGTATATTGACGATTGTGCAAGATGACGTTACAATCTCGTTATACACGGCGCGGGACGCCGAAATAACGAATGGAGGTTTTCCAATATGAAGAGGCCCGTCAAGGCATGGATTTGCGCGCTCATGGCGCTGCTGTTGTCGCTTGGCGCAACAGCGGCATTGGCCGACATCGACTACGATGGCACTGCACCCATATCGGAAGAACCGGTTACCATTTCCGTGTTGAGCACGAATGGTGCTTCGCTGGAGAATGACTTCGACTCTATGACATGGTGGCAGGAAGTACTTAAGAAGGCGAACGTTACACTGGATTTCGAATTGATAGATGCCTCTTCATATCCCGATGTGGTAAAGCCCCGGCTGGCTGCCGGCGTGGATCTGCCCGATCTGGTGCAGCTGTCCGGCGGCGACGCGGATATGTCGTATATCAATTCGGGCCTGTTCATCGAATTGACCGACCTTTATGACAAGTATGGCTTCAACTTTGAAAAGCAGTTTGAGAGCCACACCTCGCTCAAGGCCGAGCTGACCACGCCGAGCGGCGAGATGTACTATCTGCCCTACATCTACACCACCGACAGCAACATGCGCTGCCTGATGATAAACCAGTCGTATCTTGATGCGCTGAACATGACCGCGGACGACCTGCAGACGATGGACGATTATTACGAGTTCCTCAAGGCCATAAAGGAAAACGACGTGAATGGCAACGGCGATGCTACCGACGAGATACCGCTGTTCATGCGTTCGGGCATGATACAGCTGTGGGGCATGTACTGGGGCCTCGATCTGACCGATTCGGGCGGATACCAGGTTGACGACGACGGCAAGGTGATCTGCGGATACATAGATGATCGTTACAAGGAGTTCCTGACCTGGGCGCATCAGCTCTACGACGAGGGGCTGCTCTACAACGAGTACGCGACCGCGAATCTCGACATGCAAACTGCGCTGTTCTCCAGCAATCAGATAGGCTCCCTCATACACTTTATCTCCAACTGCACCGGCTATACCCGCACTATCAATCCCGACTATGAGTTCAATGTCGATGAGCCGATAATGGTTCCGATAATACCGCTCACTGGCCCGTATGGCGATCAGCCGGTATATGGCCGCGACTCCCTGGGCAGCTTCTTCGGCATAACGACCTACTGCGAGAATCCCGAGCTGGTGTTTGCCTTCTGCGACTACCTGCAGAGCGAAGAGGTTGGCATACAGACCTGGTACGGCACCGAGGGCGTGGATTACAACGTAGTTGACGGCGAGTATGTGTTTACCGACGTCTACCTCAAGAACGAAAACTCGTATCTGAGCAAGGTCGGTTACAACTTCGCGGGTTTGCCGAGCTACCAGCTCGACTACATGACCAAGGAATGCGACACCGTGCGCAACATGGCGCAGACCCTCAGCGAATACGTAGTCAATCCGACGATAACCTTCTCCTTCAAGAGCGAAGCCGAGAACGAGGTGATAAACACCTATTCGGCCGATCTCAAGACCTACTTCGACGAGAACATGTCCGCCTTCATAATGGGCACCCGTTCGCTGGACGAGTGGGACAGCTACGTGGACGCGGTCAAGGCCATGGGCGTGGACGAGGTCATAGCCGTGTATCAGGCGGCGATAGACCGCGCCAGCGCAGTCGAGTAAACCGGTTTTGCAGTAATCCGGCGCGGACGGGCTGAGCTCCTGCCCGCGCCATATTTGCGAAATGGAGGCGCGGGATATGACCGGCACAAGGCTGGGCAAGCCCCAACGAAAGACGTTTATGCAACTGGTGCGGCGGGACAAATACCTGCTGGCCATGTTCCTGCCGATACTGGCATATTATATCATATTTCACTATATGCCCATGACCGGCGCGATAATAGCATTTAAAAACTTTAAGCCCGGCAAGGGCATATACAACGGCGACTGGGTAGGGCTCAAGTGGTTCATACAGTTCTTCGAATCGCCGTATGCGTACCGCACGGTGCGCAATACGGTGCTGCTGTCGCTGTACTCGCTGCTGTTCGGCTTCCCAACGCCGATACTGTTTGCGATCTGCGTCACAGAGATAGTAAACGACAAGCTGCGCCGCGTGGTGCAGACCGTGAGCTATCTGCCGCACTTTATATCCACCGTAGTCATGGTGGGTATGATAACCAACTTCTTCTCGATGAATAACGGCATCGCGAATGTGCTGATTGAGCGACTGGGCGGCGAACAGGTCAACTTTCTGATAAACCCGCGCTGGTTCAGGACGCTGTATGTGGGCTCGGGCGTGTGGCAGAACTTCGGGTTCAACTCGATCATATACATCGCCGCCATCGCGGGCATAGATCCCTGCCTGTACGAGGCCGGCAAGATCGACGGCATAACCAAGTTCAAACAGGTCTGGTATATCACGCTGCCAATGATAGCGCCTACGATCACGATACTGTTCATACTCCAGCTGGGCCAGATAATGAGCGTGGGGTTTGAAAAGGTGTACCTCATGTATAACTCGTCGGTCTACGAGACCGCGGACGTCGTGTCCACATACGTGTACCGCAAGGGCATAGAGTCGAGCAACTACAGCTTTGCCTCGGCCATAGGGCTGTTCAACTCGGTTATCAACTTCTCGTTCGTGTTCGTCGCGAACCGGCTGTGCCGCGTGACGACGCAGACGAGCCTGTGGTAGGGGAGGGCTGAATATGACGCATCGCATTGGCAACGACAGGCTGTTCTATACGCTGGTATATATAATCGCCGCGGTCGCGTTCGTGATAACGCTGTATCCGTTTCTGTACATAATCGCGGTGTCGTTCAGCGGCTCGCAGGCGGTTTACAAGGGCGAGGTCGTGCTCTGGCCGGTCGACGTGACGCTGGAGGGCTACAAGCAGGTCTTTAAGCAGGGCGGCCTGTGGACGGCATACGGCAATACGATATACTATACCGTGGTGGGCACCGTGTTTAACCTGGCGGCGACTACGATAGCGGCCTACCCGCTCTCGCGCAACAAGTTTTTCGCGCGCCGGTTCTTTAACTTCTTTATAGCCTTTACAATGTATTTCTCGGGTGGTATGATACCCTCGTACCTGCTGATCACGCGCCTGGGGTTTTACAATTCGCGCTGGGTCATGGTGATACCCAGCCTGGTGTCGACATACAACGTGATGGTGTGCCGCAGCGCGTTTGCGGCGATACCGGATGAGGTGATCGAGAGCGCGGAGATAGACGGCTCAAACGAGTTCCAGACGTTTGCGCGCATAGCCGTGCGGTTGATTACGCCCACGCTGGCGGTGCTCACGCTGTACTACGCGGTGGGCCACTGGAACAACTTCTTCACCGCGCTGCTGTACATAAGCCGCGAGGAGCTTATGCCGATGCAGGTGCTGCTCCGGCGCGTGCTGATACAGTCGTCCAGCGAGCTGATGGGCAACAGCACCGCGGCAAACGACATGGCGGCCGTGTCGATACAGATACGCTATGTCACGATAGTCGTGGCCACGCTGCCGATACTTGCGGTGTATCCGCTGCTGCAAAAGTACTTTGTCAAGGGAGTAATGCTCGGCGCCGTGAAGGGCTGAGCCATGCAAAGGGGGAGAAGAGATCATGAACTACGATCCGCAGACCAGGCATATCGAACTGATGCGGCATGCGCCGCGCGCCATGGCGTACAAGCCCGGCCAGGACTTCGCTCAGTGGCAGGTCGCCGCGCGCGCACAGCTTGAGCAGCTGCTGGGGCTGCCGCTCGAGCTGCCGGCCGAGGACGGCTTTGCGATCGAGTGGGAGCGGGACGAACCCGGCTTCCACGAGATAAGGTTCAACTACAGCAGCGAGCCGGGCGTGGACGTGTGCTGCCATATGCTCGTGCCGCAGGGCCTGAGCGGCCGGCTGCCCATGATTATCTGCCTGCAGGGTCACTCCAAGGGCATGCACATCTCGCTGGGCCGTCCCAAGTACCCGGGCGACGAGCAGACGATAGCCGGCGGCGACCGCGATTTCGGCTTGCAGATAGTGCGCCAGGGCCGCATCGCGCTGGTAATGGAGCAGCGCGCGTTCGGCGAGCGCGGCGGCTCTGAGAATGGCCCGGAGTGCTATCAGCCGGCGATGGCGGCGCTGCTGCTGGGGCGCACGCTGGTGGGCGAGCGCTGCTGGGACGTGTCGCGCGGCATAGACTGCGTGCTCCGGCACTTTGACTGCGTGGATCCTGAGCGCATAGCGCTGATGGGCCAGTCGGGCGGCGGCACCGTGACCTGCTATGCGGCGGCGCTGGATGAGCGCATCGCGGCGGCAGTGCCGGCATCGGCGTTCTGCGGCTATCTGGAGTCGATAGGCGCACAGCGCCACTGCACCTGTAACTATGTGCCCGGCATAATGAAGTACTTCGACATGGGCGACCTGGCCGGCATGATAGCGCCGCGGCCGCTGGTGATAGTCAACGGCGCGCTGGATACCATATTCCCGCTGGAGTCGGCGCGGCGCGAGTTCAAGGTCGCGCAGGGGCTCTATGCGCAGGCGGGCGCGCCCGACAAGGTGCGCCACGTGATAGGGCCCGAGGGCCACAGGTTCTATGCGGCGCTGGCCTGGCCGGTGTTCGACGAGCTGACCGGCTGGTAGATCGGAGGTGGCGGATATGAGGTTGATACTGTGCGGCGACGTGGTGCCCACCGAGGCGAGCGCGGCCGCGTTCGAGCGGGGCGACGCGCGCGCGGTGTTCGGCGACATGCTGGACGAGTTCGCCGCAGCCGATGCGGTCGTGGTCAACCTGGAGTGCGCGCTCACAGGGGCGCGGCAGCCGATAGTCAAGTGCGGCCCGAACCTGCGGGGCGCGCCGATCTGCGCTGCCACGCTCCGGGCGGCGGGCGTGACGCACGCGGGCCTGGCCAACAATCACGTATACGACTTCGGACGCGAGGGACTCTACGACACCTGGCGCGCGCTGGAGGCGGCGGGCATAGCGCATTTCGGAACCGGCGCGGATCTCAAGGCTGCGCGCCGGCCCGCATACATAAGCGCGGACGGGCTCAAGGTGTGCGTTTACGCGGTGTGCGAGCACGAGTACAGCTACGCCACGCGCGATCGGGCGGGCGCGAACCCATTTGAGCCGTTCGACGCGCTGGCCGACGTGCGGCGTTACAGCGCGGACAGCGATCTGACGATCGTAATGTATCACGGCGGCAAGGAGCAGTGCGAGTACCCGTCGCCGCGGTTGCGCAGCGCGTGCCGGGCGCTGGTGGACGCGGGCGCGGACATAGTGCTGACCCAGCACAGCCACTGCATAGGCTGCCGCGAGCAGTATGCCGGCGGTGAGATAGTCTATGGGCAGGGCAACTTCTGCTTCGTGAGCCATCCCGAGCACCCGCACTGGCGCAGCGGGCTGGCGCTGGCCGTGGACTTTGACGGCGCGCGGCGCGAGTACCGGTATATACCGCTGTGCGTCAATGCGCAGGGCGTGGACGTGGCGCGCGGCGAGCGGGCGGACGAGATAATGCGCGGCTTTGAGGAGCGCTCCGCGGCAATCGTGGACGAGCGCAACTGTGAGGCGCTGTGGCGGGAGTTCTGCGAGAGCGTGCGCCCGCAGTACACCGCCGCGGCGCGCGACGCGTTTTCCGAGGGCGAAGTGCGCCAGGTGTTCCCGCACTATCTGGACTGCGAGGCGCACCTGGACGTGTGGAAGACGCTGTTTGAGACCTGGCACGCTCAGGGCCGCGATTATTGAGCTGATTATGCGCGCCGGCCCGTCGGGAAAGCTCGGCGGTGCCGGCGCGGTTTGTCGGCGGCGCAACGGTCGCTGGACGCGGCGCGCCCAAATATGATTGTGAATTGCGTGAGGCTGGCATCACAGGCGGTCATTGCCGAATAGTAGACTTTCGATGCACAGCGCCTTGCCTTCGCCATTTGGCCTTACAACACAGCTGGTATGCGGCATGCTTAGCCAATAACTGTGTCAGCAGGTCAGGGTTGGTCGACGGGCGGCAAGACTGTGGTCAGGGCAAACGCAGCCATATCGTGCGCCCTGCACAAATCCGATTATAAGTCTGCGTTTCGGCGGCGCTGCAAGCTGTCGCCATAGTGACGGCCGTTGGCCTGCGATTGCTGCATGACAGAGGCTATCTACAAGCAGGCGGTTTACAAAAACTGCGCCGGCCCGTCGAATTAGCTCGGCGGGCCGGCGGACTGCGTTGATTCGATTATGCTGTAATGCACTCAATCCGGCTTAAGCGTCGCAACCAACCTGACCGGGCCGTATAGCCCACCGCGCGGCGCGGTGCGCTCGAAAGGTATGGTGCGCTCGTTGTAGAACCCCAGGCAATCAGCGCTGAACAGATCCTGCGGGTCGTGGGCGACGCACTGGTTGGCCAGCGTGTTCGCCACGACCAGCTCCAGCTCGAAGCGGCCGTCATCGGGCACCAGCTCGAGCGGCAGTTCGAGCGAATATGGCCTGAATGCAATCATGCCGGCTGCGCGACCGGCGATGCGGACGGCGGCGCTGCACTCCAGATCGCCAATTTCAAGCGTGAGTCGGGCTAAGCGCGCTGCGGGCAGTCCCAGCTCCACATTCGTCCGGTAGCTGACTTCGCCGGAGAACGATTCGTCCAGCCAGTCCCAGCGGCCCAGAGGCCGTGCGCTGTACTCGGGCGACAGCGACCGGGCGCGTATGCCGCGTTCGCTGAGCTGCGCCTTGCGCACGACGGCAACTGTGAACTGATCCAGCGTTCGCACTATGGTGCGGGCTTCAGCCGGGGGCTTTGAGCCTGAGGCTGCACATAGGGTCATGAACACGCGCGACTGGCCTGGCCAGAAGTCATATGCGCCGCTTGCGGCCGGCACGGCCTCGCCGGTCTCGCAGACAAGTTCGCACAGCTGCGCGCTGCCGAAATCCACGCAACCGGTCACGTGCCGGTTGGCCTCGTTAAAGAGCAGGTATATATATCCATCGTCGGTTCTGCGCACGGCCAGCCGCAGCGCCGTGGATTCGACGGATATCAGCGGCGCGGCAGGCGCGGCGCAGGCGCGCGCTATCTCGCGCACATCCGGCGGCATGTGCCGGCATTCGGGTATGACTATGCTCGAATAGTCGGCTGCGCCCAGTTGCAATCGGCCGCCGCACAGCCGCGCGGCGCGCAGTCCGGAATCGTCTATTATGTCGAAGTCTATATGCGCGTCCTCCAGCTCGCGTCCGAGCCGCTCGAACGAGTCCTTGGCGCGGCGCGCGTCCTCGCCGCCGGCGAACAGATCCAGCGCGGGGAAGTACAGCGCAACGTCGCATGCGCGCTTTCCCAGGCGCATCAGATAGCTGAGTCGGGCCGTATACTCGTTTATCGCGCTCAGGTGCGCGTAGCCGGGCATCTCGGGCGTGAAGTCGGGCCGGGCCACTATGGGCAGCGCGCCGTCCTTGCCGTACGAGATGCTCATGAAGTTAAACAGATTCACGCCGCGCGCAGCCTGCCAGCCCACCGCATAGCGCATGTCGTCCTGCGTGAGGCCGGCGCCGTATATCGCAAAGCTCTCGCTCAGCACGGCGTTGCCCCCGGTCTGGCTGGCCGCGGACGCGGCAAAGCGCGGGAAGAACCCGTTTCCTTCCGCGCAGGCGCGCGCGGTGCCGTCAGTGGGCGGGGCGATCTGGCGCCAGATTGCGTCGACGCCGGGCACGTCGAATTCGCGCAGTATCGGCAGCAGCGAGCCGTAATTGTGGCGCAGGCAGCCGTCGGTTATGTGGTCCTGATCGAGGTGGCCCGTGGCGAGCAGGTCATGCGCCCGGCACCATTCGTGGATCGGACGGAAGTAGTTGTTCAGGAACAGCTCCTCGGCGAGCAGGGCATAGTCGATGCGCAACTGCTGCGCGCGGGGCGAGTCAAAGCGCGCGTCAAACAGCGCGGGCAGGTGGTCGCGCACGTCGTAGTCGTAGCGCGCGGCGAACTTGTCGGCAAAGCCCGTGGGCCATGGATGCGCGCCCGCGCCGGGCTCGTCGGTGAACATCAGCGGTATGCTGTCCATCAGTTCGCCAAAGCCGGCGGCGTACCGGTCGTGCGTGGATTCTATGAAGCGCCGACCCAGTTCGTCGTCAAGCACGTCGACCGCGATCGCGCTTGTGTTCAGCTCGCGATAATACTCGATCGGGCACGCGCACCCGAACGGCTGGCCGGGCAGTATGCGGCGGTAGCCCTGCGCGCTCACCTCGAAGCAGGCGCAGGCGTCGGCGGATGGCGCATATGCGTCGTCGGGCGCGACGCTGAGCGTGCGCGCGTTGATGCGTTTGTCGCGCAGCTCGGGATGCGCGGCCAGCACCTTGCCGCAGGCGCCGCCGGAAGGCCAGCCGCCTTCGTCGTACAGCCAGACGCACATGCCCCGCTCAATGGCGTAGCTCAGCGCATGGCGCGCCAGCGCGATGTACTCGTCGCTCAGGTAGTCGGGTTCCAGTTCGGTGCGCATCTGATTGGGTCGAAACTCGCGCGGTTCGGGCAAGATGTACATTGATCGAATGTCTGCGCGGAGCATGTCGTCGATCTGGCGCTCTATACCGCTCCGGGTCAGCGGCGCGTTCCAGGTCCAGGTGTACGCGGGCCCGTATTTGGCGGACGGCGCGCGAAACTCAGCCAGATCAAATCTTCCTTCGCGGCGCGCAAACTCAACACTGGCCTTCATGTCGTCCCTCCTTTGACATGTAAGTTTACATGGATTATAACACTTCGCCTCATGCGCCGCTCTCAACATATTTAGATAATATTATGAGAAATTTTGGACATGCGTTGCGGGATGTTGACAGAACGCCGGCGAGATGATATTTTGAATTGGTGGAGGTAGCGCTATGTACACTATGCTGCTGGTGGATGACGAAGCCATTGAGCGCGAGGGGCTGCGATTTCTTATTGAAAGCCGCAAATACCCGTTTCGCGTGCTTGAGGCTGCCGACGGCGAGGATGCGATAGGCGTGATTCGCCGTGAGCAGATAGATGTCGTGATAACGGATATAAGGATGCCGTTTGTCGACGGGCTCGAGCTGGCGCGCCGGATATATTCGCTCAAACAGAATATCATAGTCATAATATACACGGCGTATGGCGAATTTGACTACGCGCGGCAGGCGCTGACATGTGGCGTGATGGACTATCTGCTCAAGCCGCTGCAGCGCGCCGCGTTTTTTGAGCGCATGGATGCGGTGGTTAGCGCGCTGGATGAGCGGCGCGCCCGGCAGCATGAGGCTCAGTTTAGCGACGCCATAATCGCGCGGGAAAAGATATGGTACGACGTGATACATGGCAAGCTGACCGAGGCTGAGTTTGCCGAGCGCGCGCGGCGCTATGAACTGACGGCGTGCCCGGTGTTGGCGTATGTGAGGTTTTATGCGCCGCTGCCCGGCATAGCGCTGGAATGGCTGCAGCGGGACGTGTACGGCTACACTCAGGGCGCGTGGCTGCTGGACGAGTACAGCGTCATGCTGCTGGTGGACGGCGCGGAGGCGGCGCTGCGGGCGGGGCAGGTTGGCGGAGAAGGCGCGGTTGCGGAGCTGGGCCGCGGATTGATGGCGCGGATAGCGGAGTCCACGCGCCTGAGCCCGGCGATGCTGCTGAGCGCGCCGTTTGGGCTGAGCGGCGGTGCGGCGGAACTGAATTGCCGGGTGCTGGAGCAGAAGTGGCGCAGCATGCGGCTGGACGCCGACATATATCCGATGGAGCCGGGCGAGGTGTATGAACTGGACGCGGCGGGGCGCGGCGCGGAAAACAGCCTGATCAACAGGCTGGACAAGCTGCACATGGACATAGTGCGGCTGCTGCGCGCCGGCGACAAGAAGGGAGCGTGCGCGCGCATGGATGTGTTCGCGTCGATGCTGCGCACGTTTGGGGGCCTGTCAGTATTGTACATGCGCTATATGGCGGCAGATATAATATCCTGCGTTTATGAAGCGGCGGACGGGCAGGACGGCGAGATGGAGTCGCGGCCGCTCGAGCTGACGCGCATATTTACGCTGGCCGATTCGGGTGCGATCGCAGACGCGATACTCAAGTGCGAGTCCAGGCTGATAAGCGACGAATCCCGGCGCGACATGGACGTGATAAACGCGCTGGTGGCAAACATACAGCAGCACTACAGTCGGCCGCTCACGCTGGAGGGCCTGGCCAAGTCGGTTTACATGTCGCCCTCATACGTGAGCTATCTGTTCAAGCGCAAGATGGGCGTCACGCTGAGCAAATATATTTCGGATTACCGCATGGAACAGGCGGCCCAACTGTTGACGAACACGTCAAAATCGATAACCGATATCTCGCAAATGGTGGGATATGATAACATATCGTATTTTGGATACATCTTCAAGGCGCGTTATGGCATGCCGCCGGCAAAGTACAGGCACTTGGCAAAGGAGGGGCAATGAAGCACTTCAACATGGGCGCCTCGCTCAATCGCAAGTTGACGCTGTCGTACCTGGCGGTGTTTACGGTCGCCATGGCGTTCCTGCTGTGGTACTCGGTGGACTTCTCGCGCCAGATGGTATATGCGGAGGGCATGAACGCACTGTCGGCTGAGGTGGAGCGCATAGGCGACAACTTTGAGCGCAATCTGGAGCGCTACGACCAGTTGATAAGCGTATGCGCGTTCAGCGACGAACTGCAGAAGGTATACGCAAATAAGTACCTGAGCCTGTACACGCTGCACTCAAAGCTCAAGACGATGGTGGTGCCGCTGTTTGGCATAGTGCACTCCAGCATGAGCGACGAGGTGAAGAGCCTGCAGCTGTATTCGCAGACCGGATTGTGCAATTACGACACATATATACGCAACAGCGACGCGGTGAGCGACCAGGAGTGGTACGTGCGCGCGCTGAACGCAGACGGCATAGCGTGGAACATAGGCGATGCGGGGCTGTACGCCACCTGCTCGATAGTGCCATACAGCCCGCTGCTGGGACGCGAGGCGCTGGGCGTGCTGTATCTGGAGATAGATCTGAACAAGTTCGTGGACAACTGGCTGTCGCTCAATCAGGAGGCGTATGAGCTGGCGATATACTCCGGTGCCGAACAGCTGCTCAAGCGGACGATGGGGCAGGGCGCATTTGGCGACTGCCTGGAGGTTGGCTTCGACAACGCTGAGACCGGCTGGACGTTCGTATACCGGGTGCCGCGCGCGCTGCTGTACGGCAGCCCGTACAGGCTGTCGGTATTCAGCGTTGCGCTGCCTGCGGGGTGCGCGCTGTCGTTGCTGGCGCTGATATTCATATTCACGCGCACGCTGCTGAACGGGTTGAAACAGCTGCACGCCACCATGACCAGGGTGTCGCAGGGCGACCTGAACGTATCGATAAGCAGCCAGTCCCGGGACGAGATCGGAGTGCTGACCAATACGTTCAACGACATGCTGGATAAGCTGCGCCGCCTGATCGAGCGCACCAAGAACGACGAGCGGCTCAAGGGCGAGCTGGAGCTGCGCATACTGCGGGCGCAGATCGATCCGCATTTCCTGTACAACACGCTCTCCTTTATCAACTGGAAGTGCATACGCGCGGGTCAGGACGACGTGAGCGGCATGATAGAGGAGCTGTCGACGTTCTACCGCACCTGTCTGAACAAGGGCCAGGAGCAGACGACCGTGCGCAACGAGGTTACGAACGTGCGGGCGTATGTGGCGATCCAGCTCAAGCTGCACAACGATGGATTTGACGCGCTCTACGAGATACCCGAGGAGCTGTACGACTGCGTGATGCCCAACTTCATATTGCAACCCGTGGTCGAAAACGCGATACTGCACGGCATAGATAAACAGCGCGCCGAGCGGGGCAGGCTGGTGATCTGCCTGTGCGAGCGCGAAGGCATGTTGATATTCACTGTGCTGGACAACGGGCCGGGCTTGACGGACGATATGCGGGGTCTGCCGGACAGCAAGGGCTATGGCCTCAAGAATGTGGACGAGCGCCTGAGACTTCACTATGGCGACAGGTGCGGCGTAACGCTTAAAAACGCGCCGTACGGCGGCTGCATGGTGGAGCTGCGCTTCCCGAGCTCATCGGGCTAAGCTCCAGCTGCGCGAATTGTGAACAACAAAAAAATCTGATAGCGAGTGCGTTAAATATT
Organism: Candidatus Fimadaptatus sp.; assembly: GCA_963928645.1. Taxonomy (GTDB): domain Bacteria; phylum Bacillota; class Clostridia; order Christensenellales; family Aristaeellaceae; genus Fimadaptatus. The sequence continues at coordinate 10,344 of CAWVGT010000119.1, read as the reverse complement.
TATAGCGAAACGACGCCGAACATGGTAAGGTATTGACACAAAGGAAGGAGGAAGTTCAATATGCGTAAACTGTTGGTTGCGATGCTGGCGATAGCGCTGGTCATGATCAGCTGCGCGCCCGCGCTTGCCGAGGACATCACGCTCACCATCGGCAAGGAGTTCGACTACAACGGCAAGACTATCCTCGAAGGCCAGGATCTGGACAACAACTACTACCTGGACTACATCTACCAAAAGCACGGCATCAAGTTTGAATACAGCTGGGTGCTGGACGACGACGAGCAGAAGATATCGCTTGCGGTTGCGAGCGGCTCAATGCCCGACGTCATGCTGGTCGATCTGGCGACGTTCAACATGCTGATCGAATCCGACATGATCCAGCCGCTGACTCAGGCGTTTGAGGAACACGCCAACCAGTATCTGCTGGATGCGCGCGAGTGCTATCCCGAGAGCTTCGCGGCGGCCACGGTGAACGATGAGCTGATGGCGATACCCAACACCATCGTTAAGAAGCAGCACCAGTACATCTGGGTGCGCCAGGACTGGCTGGACAACCTGGGCCTGGAAGTGCCCACCACGCTTGACGAGGTCGTGGAGGTTGCGCGCGCGTTCGTCGAGGACGATCCCGACGGCAACGGCGAGGACGACACGATAGGCTTTACGCTGTCCGAGGACATAATCGGCACCTTCGGCGCGGATTACGTGGCCAACCCGATAGCGGGCGTGTTCAAGTCGTATGCGCGCATATGGTATCAGCAGGAGGACGGCACCGTCGTGTACGGCTCTACGACCCAGGGCACGCGCGACGCGCTGGAGTACCTGGCCAACATGTACAGCGAGGGCCTGATAGACAAGCAGTTCGCCGTGCGCGACCAGGCCGAGCTGGTAGTGTCGGGCAAGTGCGGCATATTCTTCGGCTCCTGGTGCGCGGGCCCGCTGCGCCAGTCTTATGGCTATGACCAGGCCGACTGGATACCGGTAGCTGCGCCGCTGGATGAGGATGGCAAGTTCAACACCACCAATCCGGTGCCGGCCGGCACCTATGTCGTGGTCAGCAAGAACTGCGCGCATCCCGAGGCGGTCATACAGACCATAGGCGCGGAATACGAGTTCCATCGCTATCTGACCGGCGACGACGAGCAGACGGCGCTGATGGACAGCTACAACACCGCGGGCGTGAGCTGGACCATGATGCCCATAGCCATACAGATCGAGTCCACCGACATAGTCGCCATGCGCGGCAAGGACATGGTGCAGATGATAGACACCGGCGACCGCACCGGCGTGTCCAAGGAGAACCAGTCGTTCTACGATGCGTACCTCGAGTTCCTGGAGGATCCGAGCTCGCTGACCGGCTGGGTGCGCTATGTAGGCATGTACCTGGGCTGCAACGTAGCCAACAGCGATGCCAACACATATGTCAGCCCCTGCTTCTGGGGCATGACCGAGACGATGGAGGATGTCTGGACCTCGCTTAAGACGATGGAGGACGAAGTGTTCATGAAGATAGTCATGGGCGAGGAGGACATAACCGCGTTCGACGAGTTCGTCGAGCAGTGGAACGCGCAGGGCGGCGAGCAGATAACCCGCGAGGTGCAGGAGTACGTGGACGCGCGCAGCTGATAGGCAGCGGCGATATCGTGCGGGGGAGGATTTGTCCCTCCCCTGCACTTTTATAGTGTATGACCTGGATTTTGTATAGTCGAGGTGTGGTATATGCAGATAACCCGGCGCGGTAACCAGGCGAAAGTGCGGATCGGCTCCCGGCGGAACGAGCTTCAGTACCATCTGATGCTGGCGCCGGTCATGCTCTTTTTGCTGGTGTTCAGTATAGTGCCCATGTTTGGCATAGTTATAGCGTTTCAGAAGTACCTGCCCGCCAAGGGCATATTCGGCTCGGAATTCGTCGGGCTCAAGTATATAAACCAAATGCTTTCGATGCCCAATTCCTGGCGGATATTCAGAAACACGCTCGTGATCGCATGCTGGAAGATAGTCATGAACATGGTCGTGCCGATAACGTTTGCGATACTGCTAAACGAGATACGCAACGCGGCGTTCAAGCGCACGGCGCAGACGATAATCTACCTGCCGCACTTTTTGTCCTGGGTCGTGCTGGCGATACCGATAATGAACATATTCGCATACGACGGCATAGTCAACAGCATAGTCAAGCTGTTTGGCGCGGAGCCGATAATGTTCCTAGCCAGCAACACCTGGTTCGTACCGATATTGATAATAACCGACGTCTGGAAGGAATTCGGCTTCGGCACGATAGTGTACCTGGCCGCGATAACCGGCATAAGCCCGAACCTGTACGAGGCGGCCGTGATAGACGGCGCGACGCGCGGCCAGCAGATGGTGCACGTCACGCTGCCGGGCATGCTGCCCACGATAGTGCTGCTGGCGACGCGCAGCCTGGGCAACGTGCTGAACGCCGGCTTCGATCAGATATATAATATGTACATACCCGCGGTCTACGAGACCGCCGACATTATCGACACATACGTATATCGCACCGGCCTTTTGCAGATGAACTATTCGCTGGCCACGGCGGTGGGACTGCTCAAGTCGGTGATAAGCATAGTGCTGATACTGATATCGTACAGGCTGGCGTATAAACTGGCGAATTACAGGATATTCTGATGCGTTTACGCGGCAAAGGGGAGTTGGACTATGGTCGAATCAAAGCGATTTAGCGACAGGCTGATAAACGCGCTGATATACATATTCGTGGCATTGTCGGCGCTCATATGCCTGGTACCGCTTATAAACACCCTGGCGATATCGTTTTCCAGCAGCACAATGGCGGCGGCCGGCAAGGTCACGTTCATACCGCTGGACTTTACGCTCGAGGCGTACAATACGATAATGGGCGAGCCGCTGTTCTTCCGGGCGTTCTTTGTATCGCTGGAGCGCGTGGTGCTGGGCGGCGCGGTCAACTTCTTGATGATGGTACTGGCGGCGTTCCCGCTGGCGCACTCCAGCAAGACATTCCGCGGGCGCAATATATACATGTGGGTGCTGGTGTTCACGATGCTGTTCTCGGGCGGACTGATACCGCTGTATATGGTCGTAAACAAGCTCAAGCTGCTGGACACCATATGGGCGCTGGTGTTGCCGGGCGCGGTGCCGGTCTGGAACTGCATACTGCTTATGAACTTCTTCAAGAACCTGCCCGACGAGCTGGAGGAAGCGGCGATAATCGACGGCGCGGTGCCGTATCAGGTGCTGATAAGGATATACATCCCCGTATCGCTGCCGGCGCTGGCCACGGTCATGCTGTTCAGCCTGGTGGGCCACTGGAACGAGTTCTTCAACGGCCTGATATACATGAACAATTCATACAATTACCCGCTGGCGACCTACATATCCCAGCTGGTCAACTCGGCCAAGGATCTGAACATGATAACCGATCCGGAGGAGATAGAGCGCATAATGCGCGTGTCCGACCGCACGCTGAGCTCGGCCAAGATATTCGTGTCCATGGTGCCGGTGCTCGTGATCTATCCGTTCCTGCAGCGCTATTTCGTATCGGGCATCGTGCTGGGGTCGGTTAAGGAATAGGAGGGGTATTGTGAATTGCATAGCCGATAAGCAAAACGCAATGATACCGTTTTTATGGATGCACGGCGAACCCGAGCACAGGCTGCGCGAGCTGATAGCCGCGATAGACGCAGGCGGCATAGGCGCGCTGTGCGTCGAGTCGCGGCCGCATCCCGACTTCCTGGGGCCGCGCTGGTGGCACGATATGGACGTGGTGCTGGATGAGTGTCGCAAGCGCAATATCGATGTGTGGATATTGGACGACGCGCACTTCCCGACCGGCTATGCGGCGGGGCGCGCGGTCGATTCGCCGCACAGGGTGCGCTTCCTGTACGAAAAGCACGTCGATGTGGCCGGCCCGCAGACGGGCACGTCGCTGCTGCTCAACGCGCCGGGCAACAGGCGCGATTCGCGCGATGACGATCAGATCATTGCGGTCGTCGCGGCGCGGCGCATACCGGGCAAAAACATGGACCACTCCACGTTTATAAACATCGAGGGCGACCCCGTGGAGCAGCTTATAGACATCACCGACCATGTGGTCGACGATGTGGTGTATTGGGACATACCCGAGGGCCTGTGGCGCGTGTTCTACTTCACGGTGGCGTACGGCTCGGGCAGCGAGCGGCACGATAAGTATGTGAACCCACTGGAGGCCGAGGGCACCGACATATTGATCGACGCGGTATACGCCGAGCACTACCGCCACTACCCGGACGAGTTTGGCCGCACGATAAAGGGCTTCTTCTCGGACGAACCGCAGCTTGCCAACGCGAACGGCTACCACGCCAAGATAGGGCGCTATCCGTTCATGCCGCTGCCGTGGACCGACGCGGTGCTGCCGATGCTGAGCGCCGAGCTGGGCCGGGATGCCCGGGTGCTGCTGCCGGGGCTGTGGTACGATGTGGGCGCGCTCACGCCCGACCTGCGCTGCGGCTATATGGATGTAGTGACACGGCTGTATGGCGAGAACTTCGCCGGGCGCATAGGCGACTGGTGCCGGGCGCACGGCGTGGAGTACATGGGCCATGTGATCGAGGAGAACAACGCGCACGCCCGGCTGGGCGCGGGCACGGGCCACTACTTCCGGGCGCTCTGGGGCCAGGACTTTGCGGGCATAGACATAGTGTTAAACGGCATCATACCCGGCATAAAGGGCGGCTCGCATGCTCAGAACGCGTTTCAGTTCGAAGCGGACGACGATTTCTTCTACTATTGCCTGGCCCAGTTGGCGGCGTCGCTGGCGCGGCTGGATCCCAAGAAGCGCGGCCGGGCGATGTGCGAGATATTCGGCGCTTATGGCTGGCAGGAAGGCCTGCGCGAGATGAAGTGGTTGGCCGACTTCATGCTCAGCCGCGGCATAAACGTGTATGTGCCGCACGCGTTCACGCCCAAGGACTTCCCGGATCCCGACTGTCCGCCGCACTTCTACGCGATGGGTCATAACCCGCAGTTCCGCTATTTCAAGCGGCTGATGGACTACATGAACCGCGTCTGTTCGCTGATATCTGGCGGCGAGACGCCTGCGGACGTGGCCGTGCTCTACCATGCCGAGGCCGAGTGGGCGTCGGACGACATGACCAAGACCCAGGACATGATAAAGCTGTTGAACCAGCGCCAGGTAGAGGCCGACATAGCGTCGTGCGACATGGTGAGGGCGATGGACGCGCGCGGCGGGCGCGCGATATACGGCGCGCGCAGCTATGCGCTGCTGATAGTGCCACATGCGCAGTATCTGCCGGCGGACGCCCTGGCCAGGCTCGGTCGACTCGCCGCTGACGGCGTCGCGGTGGCGTTTGAGGGCGGACTGCCGGAGCGCGCCTGCCTGGGCGGCGCGGACGAAATCGACCTGAGCGCATGCCGCGTCTGCACCGAAGCCGAGCTTTGCCGGCTCGTCGAGGAGCTGCAGCTCAGTGCATGCGTGCCGGAGCTATTCGAACCCGATCTGAAGGTGTACCCGTACCTGAAGTCAGGTCAAAGTCTGCTGCTGATGTTCAACGAGAGCGCCAACGCGCCTATCGATGGCTGGCTCGCGCTCAATCATGCACCGCTCGACGGACAGTGGCTGATATATGATGCGTTTGACAACGTGGCGCAGCGGGCGCAGCTTCGCGAGCGCAACGGATGTGTGGAAGTGAAGCTGCATCTGGAGCCGGGCGAAGCGCGCATATTGGCAAGCGCCATGCCGTTTGCCGATACGGTACTGATGCAATCCGCGCGCCCGACCAGGTGCGTCTGGCAGAGCGATCGGCTGGCGGTGAGCGTGTCGGCAGCGACGGCGCAGGAGTATCCGAACTTCAAGCCGCTGCCGGAGCTAGGGCTCGGCAACCTGAACCGGCCGGACGGCCTGCCGCGCTTCTCAGGCACGCTGAGGTATAGCTTCAATCTGCCGCTGGCGGCCGAAGGCAGCGAATACGTGCTGGATCTGGGCGCGGTTGGCGAGACGGCTCAGCTCAGCGTCAACGGCGTCGATGTCGGCGTGAGGATCGCGCCGCCGTACAGGTTCGACGTGGGCCAATACCTGCGCGCCGGCGACAACGCCATATCGGTGGATGTGACCAATACGCTCGTGTACGCGCAGCACGACAAGTACTCGGCGTTCCACGCGATAGCACCCAGCGGCTTGATCGGCCCGGTGTCGCTGTGGCAGGCCGAGCGCGAGTGAGGCGGTGCGCGCCTGCTGGCGGCAGGCTTTAGTCGGCAAGACGGCATAATTCGAATACGTAGAACTTATATTGTATATTGTCATATCGACGGCGGCGCTGCATGTGCGGCGCCGCCGCTTTGCGTGCGGCTTTCAAAATTCAAATCGCTCGCGCGAGGCATGTATAATTAACATAATTGAACTAAATGGCGAGAATATGGCGACGATCACAACTGAGAGTTATGATAAAAATAAAAAATGTAAAGATTCACTTGCTATTGAATGAATTAGGTGGTATAATGTGGCTAATGGACGTCAATTCTTTACAAGAATTGAACTGCCCGCGCGATTTGAGCAGGAGGTGTCTGCATGGTGCAAAAGAGTTACGGCAAACTCGGCGGCAAACAGGAAATGCGGCGCATGCGGCGCAAACTCGTCAGACAGAACTGGGAGCTCTACCTGTTTCTGCTCATCCCGGTTCTGTTCATATTGATATTCCACTACTGGCCCATGTTCGGCGTTCAGATAGCCTTCCGCAAGTATCGCATAGTGGACGGCATCTGGGGCAGCGAGTGGGTCGGCTTTGCGCAGTTTCAGAAGTTCTTCAAGTCGCCGCAGTTCAAGACGGTCGTGCCCAATACGATATGGCTGTCGCTGTATGGCCTGCTCGCGGGCTTTCCGCTGCCCATAGTGCTGGCGCTGGCGCTGAACGTGCTGCGCTCAAAGCGCTACAAGATGACCGTGCAGATGATAACCTACATGCCGCACTTCATATCGACCGTGGTGCTGGTCGGCATGATGATCGCGCTGCTGAACCCGCGCATCGGCCTGTACGGCATAATATACCAGGCGTTTTCGGGCGGCAAGGCGCCTCGGGATCTGATGGGCCAGGCAGCGGCGTTCAGGCATCTTTATGTCTGGTCGGGCGTGTGGCAGAACATGGGCTGGTCGTCGATCATATACCTGGCCGCGCTGAGCGCGGTGGATACCGAGCTGCACGAGGCCGCGCAGATAGACGGCGCGTCCCGGTTCCAGCGCGTGCTGCACGTGGACTTCCCCGCGATACTGCCCACCGCGATAATACTGCTGATTATGAACACAGGCAACATAATGAGTATAGGCTTTGAAAAGGCCTACCTGATGCAGAACAACCTCAACAAGTCGACTTCCGAGATAATCTCGACATACGTGTATTACATAGGCATGACCTCCGGCACGGGCGATTTCTCATACGCGACTGCGATCAACCTGTTCAATTCGGTTATAAACCTCATACTGCTGGTGCTCGTCAATACCATATCCCGCAAAGTGACCAATACATCGCTGTGGTGAGGAGATGAATGTATGTCGGATTTCGTGAATAAGCGGCACAGAAAGATACAGCTGTCCACCGATGACAAGATATTCTACTTCGTAGTCAATTTTCTGCTGGCGCTGCTGACGCTGAGCGTGCTCTATCCGCTGATATACATAGTCTCGGCGTCCTTTTCGGACGGCTCGGCGCTGCTGTCAGGCAAGGTGTGGCTGTATCCGGTCGACTTCAGCGTAGAGGGCTATAGCGAGATACTGAAGAACAAGAACATCTGGATAGGCTATGGCAACACGATATTCTACACTGTGATCGCGACCAGCCTGAACGTGTTTTTCACCATGGTGGCGGCGTATCCGCTGTCGCGGCGCAACCTGCCGTACAAGGGCATAATAATGTTCCTGTTCACGTTTACGATGTTCTTTAACGGCGGCATGATCCCCAACTACATGCTGATGCGCGACCTGAATATTATAAATACCCGCATAGTCATGATACTGCCCGGGCTTATCAGCGTGTACAACCTGATAATCGCGCGCACTTTCATACAGAACAGCATACCCTACGAACTCTGGGAGGCGACTCAGGTCGACGGCGCGTCGAACACCCGGTTCTTCTTCCAGATGGTGCTGCCGCTTTCCAAGGCCGTGCTGGCCGTGCTGGCGCTGTACTACGCGATAGGACACTGGAACAGCTATTTCAACGCGCTGCTGTACCTGTCGGATCGCAGCAAGTACCCGCTGCAGCTGTTCCTGCGCGAGATACTGGTCGCCAATACGCTCAACGAATCCTCGGGCATAGATCCCGAGCTGCTGGCGGCCAAGCAGGGCATGAGCGATCTGCTCAAGTACTGCCTGATAATCGTCGCGACCGTGCCGGTACTGGTTGCGTACCCTTTCATACAGAAGTACTTTGCGACCGGCGTCATGATAGGCTCGATCAAGGGCTGACGCGCTATGCACCATGTGACTGACGGCTCGGGAGAAGCCGTGATGGCGTGGCTCGAACGACCGACGAATCAAATCGATGGAGGGGAAGAACATGAAGAGGTTGCTTACACTTGCGCTGGCCATCGGCCTTGTGGTGCTGATGGCGGTGGCGCCGGCTGCCGGCGAGGGCGAGTACGTTATCCAGGACCCCAACGTGACCGCGCCGGGCGAGCTGCCGGTGGTCAAGGAGAAGATAACCCTGACGGTGGGCATAACTCAGGACAGCAACACGCTGTCGTATGAGTACGGCGAGAACTACCAGACGACGCTGCTGGAGGACATATCGGGCGTGCACATCGACTGGGTGCTGTACCCGGCGGTCGCGGACGACGCCAACTCCAAGCTCAGGCTGCAGATATCCGGTGGCGAGACGCTGCCCGATGTGCTCGAGGGCTTTGACCTCAACAACGACGCGGTGCGCGAGAGCTACGGCCAGGCGGGCGCGATCATACCGCTCAACGACTATATCGAGAACCTGAGCTACTTCTCCAAGGAAGCGCTCGCCAAGACCCCCGAGGCGCAGGCCGGCGAAGACCTCTGGAAGCTCGGCCGCTCGCTGGACGGCAACTATTACGGCATGATGCGTCTGTATCGCGCGCTGCCCAACTGCTACTCGGCGCGCGCGTGGATCAACCGCGACTTCGTCGAGGCGCTGGGCATGGAGATGCCGGAGGGCGCGCCGACTCAGGAATGGTTGCTTGAGTTCCTGCGCGGCGTGCGCGACAACGACGTCAACGGCAACGGCGATCCCAACGACGAAGTGCCGCTGGTCGGCGGTACCGGCTGGCAGCAGAACGTGATATACTGGCTGCTTAAGCAGTATACATATATGGACTATTCGGACAACTTCCTGCAGATAGAGGACGGCGTGCTGAGCAATTCGTATACCAAGGACGAGTTCCGCGAGGGCCTGCGCTTCATTCGCCAGCTCTACGATGAGGGCCTGATACCCGACTATGCGTTTACTCAGGACAACACCTCCTATAACGCCATGATCTCGGCCGAGACGCCGATAGTAGGCATAGGCGTGTCGGGCTCGTGCGCTGGGTTCGGCGCGAACATGCCCATAATGGATCCGATACCGGTGGTCGAGGGCCCGAACGGCTACGCTTCAGCGAGCTACTTCCCGCAAAACCCGGCGTTCCAGAGCTGCATAACCAAGGACTGCAAGTACCCCGAGGCGGCGTTCAGGATGATGGATTCGGAGAACTCGGATCCGAACTTCGTGGTGGTCGAGCGCTTCGGCGAACCTGGCAAGGACTGGGAGCTCGCGGAACCCGGCTCGCAGGGCATGTACGAGGAGATGGGCAAGAGCGGTTACTTCACTCAGCTGCAGAGCGTGTGGGGCGTGCCGCAGTCCTCGCACTGGGCCGGTCAGTTCTTTGCGGCTATAGACTATGACGACCTGTGCTCGCGCTTTACCTGGGATGGCGACGAGTCCAACAACGAGTACAAGAACGCGATGGCGGTCATCAAGCAGGTCGACTATACGCCTGACGAGTACATCGTCAAGATAATCTACTCGGTCGAGGAGCAGGAGACCTGGGCCAACACCCGCGCCGCGATAGCCTCCTACGTCAATGAGTCGATCGCCGCATTCGCGACCGGTCAGATGGACATCGAAACGCAGTGGGACGAGTTCCAGGACAACATCAAGGCGCTGGGCTCGGAGGGGCTGCTGGCGATGGATCAGGCTGCCTATGATCGCACGATGGCGTAACGCGCCGGATCTGTGACACTTATGCCGGGAAGCGTATTCGCTTCCCGGATTGCGTTAATGCCTTTAGGCAGTTGAGCGAAGCGAAACAGGCAACCACCCGCTATGCGGGTGGGCAACAAAAAGTTATACAAAAAAG
>CAWVGT010000118.1:0-9245 GCA_963928645.1 Candidatus Fimadaptatus sp. | reverse complement strand
GCCAGGCAAAGCGTCCCGCGCCGGGTCACTCGTCGTCGAGCTCCCGCGTTGCGGGCAGGTTGAGGCACTCCACGCCGCTGAGGCTCTCATGTATCGCGCGGGAGCGCTGTTCGGCGCGACGGCGTACATCAAAGGCAGCGCAATAGGGCATATGCACGCCGAAAGCAGCGCCGCTCACTCGTCGTCGAGCTCGCGCGTTGCGGGCAAATCGAGCCGCTCTACGCCGCTGAGGCTCTTGTGTATCGCTCGGGAGCGCTGCTCGGCGCGGTCAATCGCGCTGGAGGCCTCGCCCAGCTTGGCGCGGGTGCGCTCAAGCAGCGTCGTGAAGTCGGCGTACTGGGCCTTGACCTTGCCCAGCAGCTGCCAGACCTCGCTGGAGCGCTGCTGTATCGCCAGCGTCTGGAAGCCCACGCGCAGGCTGCTCAGCAGCGCGCACAGCGTGCCCGGGCCCGCAATCAGCACCCTGAACTGGCTCTGGAGCGCCTCGCCCAGGCCGTCCATGCGCATCGCCTCGGAGTACAGCCCCTCGGTCGGCAGGAACATTATCGCAAAGTCGGTCGTCATCGGCGGGTGGATGTACTTGGACGATATGCGCTGCGCCTCCTGCATGAAGCGCCGGCGCAGCGCGGCGGTGGCGGCCTCGAGCTGGGCGGCGTCGGCGCGCTCGGACGCGGTCACTATGCGCAGGTAGTCCTCCTGAGGGAACTTGGAGTCTATCGGCAGGCGCACCGGGCCATTGTCGTCGCCGGGCAGCACTATAGCGTACTCGACCCGCTCGAGCGAGCCGGGCGTGACGCAGGCGTTCTTCTCATATTGACCGGGCGCGAGCACCTGCTCCAGCAGCGCGCCCAGCTGCACCTCGGCCCAGGTGCCGCGCGCCTTGACGTTGGTCAGCACGCGCTTGAAGTCGCCCAGGTCGCCGGCCAGGTGCTGCATCTCGCCCAGCCCGGCGTACACCTGCTTGAGCTGCGCGCCGACCTGCTCGAACGACGCGTCCAGCCGCTTGGCCAGCGTGGCCGACAGCTTTTCGTCGACGGTCTGGCGCATTTGCTCGAGGCGCTGCTCGTTGTCCTGGCGTATGCGCTCGAGCGACTCGGCGACCGTCGCTTCCAGCCGCGCCTGGCGGCGCTCGGTGGAGTCGAGCGCGTCGCGCAGGCGCTGCTCGGACTGCGCGGCGCGGCGGGCCTGCTGCTGCTCGAACGTGACCAGGCGCTGCTCGAGCGTGCGGCTGGTCAGGTGCGCTTGCTGCGCGGCGTCGGAGCGGGCGGCGCGAATCTCGTCTATCACGTCGTCGGTCTGCTCGTCGGTGGCGCGGTTGAGCGTGGTGAAGAAGCGCGGTATGCGCCTGAGCATGCGCTGGGCGCGCGCGAGCCGGGCGGTCATCACGGCCAGCGCGACGCACAGCGCGAGCGTGACTGCGCACAGGGCGATTATTATATACTGATACTCCATATGAAGCCTCGCAGATGTCGATGTTTACATTATATTACCACATCGGCCCGCCCAGGTAAAGCGAACGGAATATGAAATGCTGCGCGCGGGCGTGAGCTGAGGCATGCCGCATGCGATGAGCTGCCGGGCGCGACGGCGATTGGATGCCTGCACGGCGCGCGGTTGGACGCGAGGCTGAGCCGCGGCGCGATGGGCATATACTTCGACAACGCGAACGGATAACCACGCAACGCTACTGCGCGCCGCCCAGGTGTTCAAGCCGCTTCAATATGACGAACCAACCATACAATGCAGCCCACTGCGCTGCCCAAGAATCCCGCGCCAACGCGACTGAACAATTACATAACGCAGACTGCCGCAGCGCACAAGCGCCCAAGCTGCTCGAGCACGACTGAACAGCTGCGCGACGCAGACCGCCGCGCCGCCCAAGTGTTCAAGCCGCGCCAACATGACGAACCAACCACACAATGCAGCCCATCGCGCCGCCCAAGTATCTCGCGCCAACGCGCCCGAACAACTACAAAACGCAGACTGCCGTAGCGCTCAAGTGTACAAGCTGCTCGAGTCTGACTGAACAGCCGCGCAACGCAGCCCACCACGCCGCCCAGGTATCCCGCGCCAACGCGCCCGAACAACTACAAAACGCAGACGGCCATAGCATCCAAGCGTTCAAGCTGCTCGAGCACGATGAACAGCCGCGCGACGCAGACCGTCGCGCCGCCCAAGTGTTCAAGCCGCGCCAGCGCGACCAAACAGTCGTGCAACACTGACCGTCGCGCCGCCCAGGTGTTCAAGCTGCGCCAACATGACCGCACGCCCGTGCCAACCAAGCCGCCGCGCCGCCAATCGTCCACGCCGCGCCAATGTGAACTTCAGCCGCGCGCCCACGAGCGGGCGGCAAAAAACCGCGCCCCCGAAGGAGCGCGGCGAACGTCGTATTATATCGCAGATTACGCCTTGCCGTTGCAGCCCAGCACGCTGACGATCTTGTGGCGCACCATCTCGCGGATGGCGTCGCGGCAGGGGCTCAGGTACTGGCGCGGGTCGAAGTGCGAGGGGTTCTCGGCCATGTACTTGCGCAGCGTGGCGGTCATGGCCAGGCGCAGGTCGGAGTCTATGTTGATCTTGCAGACGGCCATCGACGCGGCCTTGCGCAGCATGTCCTCGGGCACGCCCTGCGCGCCGGGCATGTCGCCGCCGTACTGGTTGATCATGTCGACGAACTCGGGTATGACGGAGGACGCGCCGTGCAGCACGATCGGGAAGCCCGGCAGCCGCTTGGACACCTCTTCAAGTATGTCAAAGCGCAGCTTGGGGGTGCCCTTGAACTTGAACGCGCCGTGCGAGGTGCCTATGGCTATGGCCAGCGAGTCGACGCCGGTCTTTTCGACGAACTCCTGCACCTGATCGGGATCGGTGTAGGAGGAGTCCTCAGCCTTGACCTTGACATCGTCCTCGACGCCGGCCAGGCGGCCCAGCTCGCCCTCGACGGTCACGTTGCGGTCGTGGGCGTACTCGACGACCTTGCGGGTCAGCGCGATGTTCTCCTCGAACGGGAAGTGCGAGCCGTCGATCATGACGGAGGTGAAGCCGCCGTCTATGCAGCTCTTGCAGGTCTCGAAGTCGGCGCCGTGGTCCAGATGGATGACTATCGGCAGGTCGGTGTCCTCGACAGCGGCCTCGATCAGCTTCATCAGGTAGACGTGCTTGGCGTACTTGCGCGCGCCGGCGGACACCTGCAGTATCAGCGGGGCGTTTTCGAGCTTGGCGCCCTCGGTGATGCCCTGGATTATCTCCATGTTGTTGACGTTGAAAGCGCCGAGCGCGTAGCCGCCCTCGTAGGCCTTCTTGAGCAGTTCACGGGAATTGACTATGGGCATTGGAAAGCACTCCTTTACAATGACGTTCTAAGTATATTTTATCAAATTTTTGCGGTTTTGAACAGCTCTTTTGCGAAAAATATCGCGGCCAGATGCAAATTAAGGCGCCGGTTCAAGCGCGGGCGCCGTACCGGGCTCGACTGACGTGCGTGATACCGCCCGGGGTCCTGCGCTCTGGCAGGATGAGCCCGGCGCTCCAGCCGCAGCCGGGGTGACAACTCAGCCTTGCGCCACCGCCAGCGGGCCTGACTGGCATAGTTCGCTCCACTCGCAATCCCCGCATACGGCTGCCGATCGGTCGCCGTTCAGCACGCCGCGCTCTGTCTATTTGCGGCTTTTAACAGTTCTTTTGCGAAGAATATCGCGGCCAGACGCAAATTAAGGCGCCGGTTCAAGCGCGGGCGCCGTCCAGGGCTCGACTGACGTGCGTGATACCGCCCGGGGCCCTGCGCTCTGGCCGGATGAGCCCGGCGCTCCAGCCGCAGCCGGGGCTGCGCCCGGCTTGACAACTCAGCCTTGCGCCGCCAGCGGGCTTGACTGGCATAGCGCGCTCCACTCGCAATCCCCGCACACCTCGCCCAGCCGGCCGTTGCGCAGCACGCCGCGCTCCACCGCTGCGTGCAGTTCGTCCAGCGTGGTCACATCGCCCGCGCGCAGCCCGCACAGCGCCATGACCGCCGCGTCATAACGCGCCACCTTGCCATCTGACGTACAGCGCCCTGCCTGCATGTTGGGGCAGCGCGCGCATATGGCGTCGGGGCCGGTGCATATGCGCACCTCAGCGCCACGCTCCAGCGCGGATATCACGGAGCGCATGTTGGCGGTAAACTCCGCGCTGTACCCGTGCCCAGTGAAGAAGCGCATGCACAGCGCGTGATGCGGCCGCAGCTCATATGCGCACATGGCGGCGTATCCTCTCGGCCAGCGTCAGCCCCAGCGCCAGCTTGCACAGGTCGGGTATCACAAACGGTATCACGCACCAGCCCAGCGCCGTGCCCAGCCCTATCGGCCCGGTGGTCTGCGCGTACAGCACCATGAACCACGCCGTGCCGAACGCATAGCACCCGATGAGCCCCAGCGCCATGCCCAGCGCCTTCACCGGCCAGCGCCCGCCCGCGCGCGCCGCTATCGGCCAGTAGATCAGCCCCGTGACCACAAAGCCCAGTATGTAGCCGCCGGTCGCGCTGGCCAGCGCGCTCGGCCCCGCCGCGAATCCCGCGAACACCGGCGCGCCCAGCGCCCCGATCAGCACGTATACCGCCACCGCCACTGTGCCGCGCATGCCGCCCAGCAACCCCAGCGCGCAGAATATGCCAAACGTCTGCATCGTAAACGGCACCGCGCCTATCGGTATCGTCACCCACGAGCACACCGCGATCACGACCGCCATCAGCGCCGTGTACGTCAGATCGCGCGCGCTCCAGCCCGTCCTTGCCTCCATGTCGCTCCACCTCCCGCGCATTGTACGGCTCTTAGGATACCACATGCGCGCCAATATGTCAACTAAATTAGCGAAATGGTTTACAATTGACGCCGACAGCGGGCGGCGCGATAGCTTAAACTTAATCCGCGCCGCTATCGACAAGCGCCGCGGCGGGGTAGTATAATATGCGTGCGATGAGATATATGGAGGGGTTGCGCGGGTGCGATGGATAGCGACGGCGGCGTTTGCGCTGGAGGGCATAGTGGCGCGGGAGTTGCGCGCGCTGGGCATGGCGGATGTGCGCGCGGACAGCGGCGAGGTGCGGTTTGAGGGCGACATGGCGGCGGGGCTGCGCGCGAACCTGTACCTCAGGTGCAGCGAGCGGGTGCTGCTGGAGATGGGCCGGTTTACGGCGCGCTCGTTCGAGGAGCTGTTCGAGGCGACGCGCGCGATAGAGTGGGAGGCGCTGCTGCCGGCGGACGCGGCGTTTCCGGTGCGGGCGCACTGCGCGCGCAGCCAGCTGATGAGCCCGTCCGACTGCCAGAAGATAGTCAAAAAGGCGGTGGCCGAGCGGCTCAAGGCGCGCTATGGCGGCGACTGGCTCAGCGAGACCGGCGCGGTGTACCAGATCGACTGCGCGATACACTCCGACCGCGTGGTGCTGGCGCTGGATTCGAGCGGCGACGCGCTGAGCCGGCGGGGCTACCGCACCTGGAACGGCGAGGCGCCGCTGCGCGAGACGCTGGCGGCCGCGCTGGTCAGCCTGATGCCGTGGCGGCCGGGCCAGCCGCTGGTGGATCCGTGCTGCGGCACGGGCACGCTGCTGTGCGAGGCGGCGATGATCGCCTGCGAGCGCGCGCCGGGGCTGGAGCGCGCGTTCGCTATGGAGCGCTGGCCGCAGTGCCCCGCGGCCCAGTCCGCAGCGCTGCGCGATGAGGCGCGGCAGCGCTTCCACGCGCACGACGGCGACGAGCTGATGATTACCGGCGTGGACATCGACCCGGGCGCGCTGGAGCTGGCGCGAAGGCACGTGCGCCAGTGCGGGTTCCAGGGGCGCATAGAGCTTATCAACGCCGACATGCGCGACTTCCGTTCGCGCCATGAGTCGGGCGCGCTGCTGGCCAACCCGCCCTACGGCGAGTGGCTGGGCGACCGGCGCGCGGCCGACGCGGTCGCGCGGGCGCTGCGCATGGTGTCGGACGCGCATCCCGAGTTCGCGCTGGGCGTGATTACGCCCAACCCGGCGTTCGAGCGCGTGTTCGGGCGGCGCGCCGACCGGCGCCGTCGGCTGTACAACGGGCGCATAGAGTGCGAGTTCATGACGTTCGACCGCGCGTCGTATCGCGGGCGCCGGACGTCCGGCCGCTGACGAGGCGCGCGATCGGCGCGAAAGTTGACAAAAACGCGAAGATTAACGATAAACAAACGCAAACCTGCCCCGGTTGCGTGGTATAGTATACTATAGACGAATTTCCGTGCGAAACGCGTCGCAGCATGCGCCCGGCGCGGATGCGCGCGATCGTGCTTACTGGAGGATGTGCGATGAACAACAAGGTGTTTTTCAACCGCGCGCCGCTGCCCAAGAACCGGTTCGCGCCGCTGCCGCTGACGGCGGTGCGGCCCGCGGGCTGGCTCAAGGCGCAGCTGGAGACGCAGGCGCGCGGGCTGAGCGGGCATCTGTACGAGCTCTGGCCGGACGTGTCGGACGAGTGCGCGTGGCTGGGCGGCCCGGGCGACGCGTGGGAGCGCGCGCCGTACTACCTGGACGGGCTGGTGCCGCTGGCGTACCTGACCGGCGACGAGCGCCTGATAGCGCAGGCGGGCCGGTATATCGAGTGGCTGCTGGGCTCGCAGCGCGAGGACGGCTACTTCGGGCCCGAGCGCAACGACGACTGGTGGCCGCGCATGGTCGCGCTCAAGGCGCTGATACAGTACTACACCGCCACCACCGACGAGCGCGTGCCCAAGTTCATGTTAAAATACTTCGCGTATCAGTATAAAAACCTGGACGCGCAGCCGATGATTGAATGGGCGGTGGCGCGCGGCGCGGAGAACATGCTGTGCGCGATGTGGCTGTACAACCTGACCGGCGCGCCGTTCCTGATGAACCTGATGCGCAAGCTGGACGCGCAGACGCTCAACTGGAGCCAGTTCTTTACGACGTTCCCGTTCACGCGCTCGATGGCCCGGCACATACCCTGGAGCGAGCTGAAGGCCGGGCGCGAGGCCGAAGGCCCGCTCACCGGCGTGGACAGGCCGTATATGCGCACCCAGTACCACCTCTCGCACGTGGTCAACGTGGCGATGGGCCTCAAGACCCCGGCGCTGGAGCACCTGCTGCACGGCGGCGAAAAGGATCGCGAGGCGTTCTACGAGGGCTGGCAGAAGCTGATGAAATACCACGGCGTGGCCACCGGCATGTTCACCGGCGACGAGCACCTGTCGGGCAACTGCCCCACGCAGGGCACCGAGCTGTGCGCGGTCGTGGAGGCCATGTTCTCGCTGGAGACGCTGATCTGGGCGCTGGGCGACCTGACGCTGGGCGACCGGCTCGAAAAGCTCGCGTTCAACGCGCTGCCGGCCACGATATCGCCCGACATGAAGTCGCACCAGTACCTGCAGCAGGTCAACCAGGTGCGCGCCAGCAGCGAGCCGCGGCCGTGGTACAACAACGGGCTCGATTCCAACACGTTCGGGCTGGAGCCGAACTTCGGCTGCTGCACCGCCAACATGCACCAGGGCTGGCCCAAGTTCGTCGAATCGCTGTGGATGGCCACCAGCGACGACGGGCTGGCGGCGGTGAGCTACGCGCCGTGCACGGTGCGGTTCCGCGCGGGCGGGCAGCCGGTGCGGCTGAACGTGGACACGGAGTATCCGTTTGACGAGCAGGTGCGCATAGAGGTCAGCGTCAAGGCGCCGTGCGAGTTCCCGATCTACCTGCGCGTGCCCGAGTGGTGCGCAGGGTTCGAGGCGCGGCTCAACGGCGAGCGCGCGACGCCGGTGGGCGGCATGGTCAGGCTGCTGCGCACCTGGCGCACGGGCGACGTGATAGAGCTGCGGCTGCCCATGGCGCCGCGCGCGTCGAGCTGGTTCCACCAGTCGCGCGCGATTGACCTGGGCCCGCTGCTGATGGCGCTGCCGATAGGCGAGGAGTGGACGGTGCTCAAGCAGCGGCCGTTCTGCGACGACTGCGAGATCTGGCCGCGCGGCGAGTGGAACTGGGCGCTGGTGGACGACCCGGAGCTGGCGGCGCGCCGGGCCGAGCGCACGCAGGCGCCGGCCGGCTTTGCGGGCGAGGCGCCGCTGCGGCTCAGCGTGAAGGGCGTGCGCGTGCCGGAGTGGGGCATGGACGGCGCGTCCTGCGCCAACCCGCCGATAGCGCCCGAGTGCGACGCGGCCGGGGCGCGCGAGATAGAGCTGGTGCCCTATGGCAATACGCGGCTGCGCATAGCGCAGTTCCCGGTGGCGCGGCTTACCGGGCGCAAGTGAGCGCGGGCGCGGAGCCGGACGTAAATCAAGAGTGCGGAGGTGTGATATGGCTGAAACCAAGTGCATCGTATGCGGCGGCACGGATCGCGAGGGCATATATGTGGGGAGCGGGTTCATTTGCACGGAGTGCGAGGCGCGCATCGTGGCCGCCGAACCGGGCACCGACGAGTACGAGGCGCTGATGCGGGCATTGCGCGGGCTGGATATCAAGCGCGACGAGCTCGACGCCGATCAAGCCGAGGCGCTGGAGCGCGAGCTTAATTCGCCCGAGCGCCTGAGCGCGGGCCAGCTGCTGGCGCGCGTGGGGCTGAAGCCGAAGCGCCGGGGCGTGCTGCGCTGCGCCGAGAAGCCCGCCTGGGCGACGCTGCGCAAGCCGCGCGGCCGCTGAGCGCCCGGCAATTCGCTGCCATACACCCGCCGATCGACTGAGCGCGGCCTGTGCCGCGCTCAGTCTATTGAAAAAGCTGTGCTTGCGTAGATGGCTAAATGCGTGTTGCAATGATCACGGTCTTTTCTGCACATTGTGGTCATATGACCTGCGTTGCAACGCTTGTTGTGCATAATTCGATATATGTGAAAGTCAAATCGAGTTTTAGAGCAACCAGTGCCATACGGCGGTCAGGGCCATGTCAACGCTTTGAGCGCAGTGTGCTGCTTGACAAAGTATGCCGCACACGGTCTGCTTGGCCAAATATACAAAGACAGCCGGCAGAACATGAAAATCGAAGCCTGACTCAACTTGCAGTAGACTAATCTTGCGGCATTGCCAACGTGTTGCAAAACTGTCAGGAGTAAAACCGGTCGTCCAGCATCCGGGCTTGTCAGCGTTCTGGCGCGGCCTGTGCCGTGCCAGGGCTAATGACAAAGTATACCACACACGGTCTGCTTGGCCAAATATACAAAGACAGCCAGCAGAACATGAAAATCGAAGCCTGACTCAGCTTGCAGTAGACTAATCTTGCGGCATTGCCAACGAGATGTTGCAAAAACTGTCAGGAGTA
>CAWVGT010000117.1:0-16085 GCA_963928645.1 Candidatus Fimadaptatus sp. | reverse complement strand
CGTGGAATGCGACGTAAAGACACTGCGCTAAGGCTATGTTCCCTGCGTTGGCATTATCCAAATCAGGTAATGCGGGTCGAAGCTGCGGTCTTCCTCTCAGCCCACGCGTCATGAGCTCCCCGTTCGATACAAATATACATGTTTTGCGCGCCGGCGTCAACGCATCATGCGTAAATTTTATGCGCGCCGCCGCTTACGCTTCGTCCAGAAAGCGCATCAGCGCCGCCTCGTCGTCAAACAGGTCGTAGTCGCCGACGAGCTTGCCGGTATAGTGGTACAGCACGCCGCGCGCCTCGTCGCGCCTGAGCGCGTCCATCAGCGCCGGCTCGCCGCGCAGCGCCGCATATCGCGCAAACGTCCGCACGCGCAGCTTGCCCAGCATGTCCCAGTCGCATGGGAACATGTCGCACTGCCCGCAGCCCGCGCGCCCGGTCGGCGCGCAGCAGTTGAACGCGCGGCATCCAGCGTAATTGGCGCAGCCCAGCTGGCGGCAGCCCGCGCAGTCCTCCCCCTCGCCGCATACGCAGCACGCCAGCCCGCAGTACGCCAGGCCCCGGCGCGCGTCGAACCGGCGCACTTCGGGCCGCGCATGCCACCGCGCGTCCACGCGCTCAAAGCCGTAGTGTTCAAGCAGCGGTATGCGCTCCGGCGCGCAGCTCACATCGCAGCGCAGCCCGACCGCGCCGCTGACGCGCACCAGCTGCGGTATCACCAGCTTCAGCAGTTCGTCGACGCATTCGGGACGGTCGTACCGCGGCGCAAGGTCTATCATAAGCTCGCCCTCGCATATGCGCAGCTCGCCCGCCGCCCCGCCGTCCGGGCGCGCGCGCACGCCCAGCCGCAGGCTGCATCGCCTGTCAGGCGACGACGCCGGCGCGTCCATGTCCGCAAGCGGACTCAGCTCGAAGGACTCCGTGGTATATGCCCGTGCGCACTCATCGACCATATCAATTCTCCTCTGTCAATCGTTTGTACAGCCGCGCAGGGTACGCGGCCGCCGCGTCACTCGCAGCAGCAGTCGACCGTGGGCACAGGCACCGCCACGCGCTCAAACCGCCACAGCTGCGAGAAGTCGTCGCCATTGCGCCACGCGATGGGCAGGCCCAGGTTCATCAGCGCCGCGCCGCTGTACACGCGCCCGTCCTCCCGGCAGCGATAGCGCGCGCCCGGCTCAAGGCCGTTAAGGCGCAGGTTTATATACGCTTCCTCGGGGCGGGCCGTGGGCTTGAAAAACCACGCCGCGAACTCGCTGCCATCGCGCGCCAGCGTCATCCACGCGGTATAATCGCCGTCATACGGGCTCAGCAGCCGGTAGAACTCGCCGTGCTGCACCAGGTCGCGCATCTCCTTGTAATGGGCTATCTGCGCGGCCACCTCGTCCAGCTCCGCATCGCTGAGCTTGCACAGGTTCAGCTCGTAGCCCAGGTTGAATGCGCCCGCGACATGGCCCCTGAACTCGAGCGGTTCGCTGCGGCCTATCTGCTCGTTCGGGCAGATCGACACGTGCGCCGTGGTCATAACCGGCGCATAGCACAGGCTCGCGCCGTACTGTATGCTCAGCCGCTCCTCGGCGTCGCTGTCGTCGCTGGCCCAGGTCTGCGGGAAATACGCCATCATGCCTGGGTCCATGCGCGCGCCGCCCGAGGCGCAGTTTTCAAACAGTATGCGCGGGAAGCGCGTAGTCAGCCGGCGCATTACGTCGTACAGCCCCAGCACATACCTGTGCATCAGCTCATCCTGCCGATGAGGCGGCAGCGAAGGCGTGCCCGGCTCGGTTATGCGGCGGTTGCAGTCCCACTTGACGTACTCTATGTTGGCCGACTCCAGCACCGCGCTGACGCTGGAGACGATGTAGTCGCGCACCTCGGCGCGGCTCAGATCCAGCACCAGCTGATTGCGCCACTCGGAGCGCTTGCGCCCCGGCACATGTATGCACCAGTCGGGATGCGCGCGGTACAGCTCGCTGTCGGGCGACACCATCTCGGGCTCGAACCACAGCCCGAACTTGAGCCCCAGCGCGTTTATCTCGCGCGCCAGGCCGTCCAGGCCCTGCGGCAGCTTGTGCCGGGCCACGACCCAGTCGCCCAGCGAGGATGTGGCGTCGTCGCGATGCCCGAACCAGCCGTCGTCCAGCACCAGCAGCTCCACGCCCACGCGCGCCGCCTTGCGCGCCATGTCCATTATCTTGTCGTGTGTAAAGTCGAAGTACGCCGCCTCCCAGGTGTTGAGCAGCACCGGCCGCGCGCGGTCGCGCCACGCGCCGCGGCACAGCCGCCGCCTGTACAGCGAATGCAGCTTGCGCGACATGCCGCCCAGCCCCTCGGGCGAATACGCCAGCACCGCTTCGGGCGTGCAGAACGACTCGCCCGGGCGCAGCTCCCATGAGAACATGAACGGGTTGATGCCCAACTGCACGCGCGCGCTCATGTACATGTCGCACTCCACGCGCGCCAGGAAGTTGCCGCTGTATATCAGGCTGAAGCCGTATGCGTCGCCGCTGAACTCCGTGGTATCGCGCGCCACCAGCGCCATGAACGGGTTCTGCTGATGCGAGGATATGCCGCGCGCGCTGCCTATCGACATCTCGCCCACGCCCAGCTCGCGGCGCTCAATGTGGTGCTCGCGCAGCGCGGTGCCCGACAGCTGTATCAGCTCATGCGGCGCGTGCTTGAAGTCCAGGCTCATCGACAGCGCGCTCCGGAGCGTCAGCGCATTATCGCCCGCATTAGCAAATTCGGCATGGCGCGCTACTGCGCCGCTGTCCTCGAACAGCGTGTAGTACAGCGCCACGCGCAGCCCGGTGAGCGAATCCGCCAGATCCAGCCGCAGCGTGCTGGCCTCGTCGTCGTGCTCGCAGTACGTTGCGGGCAGACCGGGCAGCTCCGGCTTGCCCGCATATATCTCATAGCCCTGATACCTCAGGTCGGTCACGCAGCTGCCGCCCGCGTCGCGCAGCTCAAACGCCGGCGCGCGAAAGTCAGACGTGCCGTACTCGGGATACTCGTATGGAAAGAACTCGCGCAGGAACATGGGATCGTCCGGGTCCTGGCGCTCGATCAGTTGCTTGCGGCGATAGGGCGCCTCGACGTACCAGGATACGTCCTCAGCGGGTATGCGCCGGCCATAGTACACGTGCATCGGGTAGCTTTGCTTGTATACCATTATAACATAGCTCACGTCGCCCGCGGCCAGGTGAAAGAGTTGCTTTTCCGGCATGTAGGTTATCGGCATATTGCTTCTCCTTGTTATGTATATTTGCCCGGCGCTGCGCATGAGGCACAGGGCGCATGCGCAGCGCCGAGTAGGCTATCGGGTTGTATTGCGCGTTGTGGGTGCAATGGGGTCAGGGCTGCGCGCCTGAGTCGGGCGCACGGCGATACCGGGCGCGGCACCCGCTCATATGGCGGCGTACATTAAACTTGGGCGCTGGGCCCGCTGCAGGCGCGGCGATGTAATTCCAGTATGGCCACATGCGCAATTATTCGTCGCACAGCACCTGACGGTTTATCACCTCAAACAGGCGATCATGCCAGGCGGTATCGCGCGATCGGATGTCATCGTTCCATGCGCATGGCCTGCTGTCAATGTAGTCGTCTATAAAGCCGCATGTAGCGCGGTCTACGACGGGCGGATCGCTGGCCGTGTACAGGTCGGTCACATTGACCTTGTTGAACTCGACGATATGGCACTTTAGCAGCAGATACCGCTGCACTCCCATTAACGTCGAGTTTACAAAAGACTGCTCGCTATGCTCAAAGCGCGTCGACCTATCGCTCCATTCCTGGAAGTTCAGTATATCGAGCTTTACAGCCTGCCAGTCCGGGAGCTCTACGCAGCTCAAGTCATATTGGCCGTATACCAATCTGCTCTGCTACTTTAGCCGCATTATCCCCTGAAACAGCGCATTGCGCTTGACATACGGCGTGCAGTTGCGCCTCGGTAAATACGATGGCCTCCAAGCGCTCGGGCATATAACCTTGCGCCAATATTGCCCGGCGACGTGCGCGATTGCGTCCGCGACCTGTCGCACACCCTTTCGAGCCAGGTTTGCGACGACATTGGTGTAGATACCGCACTGACTAGGGCGATAGTAATCGCTGGCAAGCGAGCGATCGCAAACACAGCGATGGTTTTCCAGAGGAACGCGGCGGCGATATCCTCAGAAAACTTGTGCGCTATCGTCATTGCTTCCACTTGAGATATTGCGCCTCCTGCTTCACGGGTATTTTATCAGCTTATCGGCTTGAACGCAATACCCGATTGATGCGTTGCCGAACATATATCGATGGCTATGAAAACAGCATTTTGAGTGCGGTTTCGCTATTTGCCCAGGTCATCGATCTACAGCACGGGCCCTCCCACTCGGTCGATTGCCGTGCGGAAGGGCCCTTGTCGAATCTGCGCTCAGTATATTTCAATCTCCAGCCCGGGCGCGGACGCGTCGCCGCGCGTCGCGCTCTGCCGCCCTATTTCAGCCAGCAGCGCGCCGTCTAGCACCATCCCGTCGCTCAGATCCAGCTCGCGCCAGCTTCCGCCGCATAGGTCGCGCGCACGCGCTCGACCCTGCAGTCCGCGCAACCGCAGGCTGCCGTATCGACCGAACACGCCCACGTGGCGCACGCCGCCATCCAGCTCAAGCGCGACATCGGCCAGCGGCTCATACCAGCTCGCGCCGACCCGAGTGCGGCCATGCGTCGCCACGGCCGCGCAGTCACCGTGCCTGCTCGCCGTCACGAACGGAGGCTCGCCCGCCGCCTTGACTTCGGGCAGCGGCAGGCCCCGGCTGACCACCGCAGGCGCGCGCTGCGCCACTGTGCGGCCTATCGCCGGCGCCAGCCAACTCTCGCCCGGCGCAAACTCCCATTCGTCGGTCAGCAGCAGCTCAGACACATGCGCCGGCTCGTCGGAGGCGCCAAATGCCGGCATCACGCGCTGCCAGTTGACCATGCGCGTGACTTCGTCCATGCGCCGCTTGAAGTTGCGCGCGCCCGCCGGGAAGAACAGATCCGGATCGCCGTCCGGGCGCAGGCCGCTGAGCGGATGGCGCATCACGCCCGCGCACAGCCCCAGCGACGCCGCGATGTAACACTCGTCCTCGCAGTTGATGAGCGCGCGCCCGGTCGCCGTGCGTCCGCGCATCGCCTCGAGCAGCGCCGCCACGCGCTCGACCGTCTGCACTATCGACAGCGGCGCGAGCACGTCGTATGTGCGCAGCACGTCGCAATGTTCCAGCAGCTGCGCCTGCCGCGCTATCAGCTCGCCGCTGACCCGCCCGGTGCGTACGCACAGTTTGTCCTTTGGCCACCCGGTCGTCGCATCATTGACGCAGCTCTGGCAATACGCCTGTTCGATCATCAGCCCCGGCGCGTATTCGTGTCCCCATTCGGTCAGCCGGTTGCGGAACTCTATGTCGTGCTGATATACGCCCCAGTCCACCTTCCAATAGTCCACGCCTGCGCGCGCCGACCACTCCAGCCGCTCCTTCCAGTACTCACGCTGATCGAGCGCGCCGGCCGCGCTCAGCCGCGGCGCCTCCTGCGCGGCTACCCATATGCCAAGCCCGGCCCAGCCGCGCTCCCGCGCCAGCCTGTTCAGGTATTCAAGCGCCGCGCCCGGTTCCCTCGGGCAGCCCGGGAACCTGTCCGCAGCCGGCTCAAGGCAGCCGAAGTAGCCCCGATCCATCGAAAACGGCACATCCCAGCCCGCATCCAGCAGGAAGTACAGCCCGGAGCGCGCGGCCGCATGGAAGCGCGCGAACCCATCCTCGCCAAACAGTATGTCCTCGCGCATCTGATCGTTGGCGTGATCCGCGCCGGCGTCGCCTTCCAGCTCGGACACGTCCAGCGCGTTCGCACCGCAGCCGTACAGATAGTTCTGCGCGGCCCATGTGCAATAGTATGACGGCGTCAACATATGCCCTCCTGTCAATGTCAAATGGGGCGGTTCGCCCGCATGAGCAAACCGCCCCATATTATAGCCGCTTCAGTGCATCAGACGGTGCCGAACAATTCGCAGATCTCGGCATAGGTCTGAGACAGCCACTCGTTGTACTGCTGTATGCCTATGTTGTCGGCTTCGGTCATCATGGTGGCGAAGTTGGCCTCGAAGTCCTCCTCGGTCGCGCTCATGCAGACGATCGGGAAGTACTCGGTCATCAGGTCGGACAGCTCGGTCTTGATGATTGCCTCGTCGGTATTGGCTACCGGCGTGCACAGACCCAGCAGGTTGGAGAAGTTGGCGCGCTTGGAGGTCTCGTCGAGTATGCCGCGCACGCGCTCGTCATAGGTCGCGTAGCCCACGACGCCCTCGCAGATGTAGTCGGTCGCGCTCAGCAGGAAGCCCACGCCGGTGTAGGTCGGGTCGACGGCACCGGCCGCCTTGGCCTCGACATAACGCTCAAGCGGCACGAAGTTGCCGTCCTCGTCCCAATCCCAGTCGGTGCCCTTGACGCCGCACCAGGAGCAGTACATGTTGTCGCCGTCCTTGATCCAGCCGATCAGCTTGATGGCAGTCTCGGGATCGGAGCAGTTCTTGGAGATGAAGCAGCCCGCCCAGCCGCCGATGCTAAAGGTCTGAGCGTAGTTGTCCATCAGCGGCAGCTGATCCAGCTTGCCATCCGGCACGGTGCTGCGCACGTAGGAGGTGTAAACGGCGTCGTCCAGGCCGAAGCTGGTGAACATGAAGCCCTGGCCATTGGACATGTACTGAATCATCTGCTCGTCGGAGTTGAACGAGAAGTTCTCCTCCAGTATGTAGCCCGCGCGGTACATCTGATTGATGACGCTGAGGAAATCCTTGAACTTGGGATCGGACATCTCGTGTACCAGGTTGCCGTCCGCGTCCTTGGGCGCGCTGCGATCCAGGCCTACCAGGTGCGCGAACGCGCCATAGTTGCGGTGCTGGAACACCATGGGCACCATGTCGGGATACTGCTCCTTGACGCGGCCCAGCAGCGCCATCATCTCCTCGAAGTTCGAGGGGATCTCGGTCTCACCCATGGCCTCGAAAATATCGGTGCGCATGTAGAACTGATTGTTGTTAAACGCCAGACCGCCCGCAGCCTTTACATCCTCGACGGTGTTGAAGTAGTTCTTCAGCATGTAGTAATTGCCGTCCTCGGAGTAATAGCTGTTCATCTTCTGCTCGACCTCGGGCACTTCCCAGTTGGGCACGTACTGCTCTATCAGCTCGTTGAACGGATAGCACAGATCGGTCGACGACAGCTCGCGGAACATGTCCGCATTATCGGTCATAATCAGATCCGGCAGCTCGCCCGAGGCGACCAGCAGCACTATCTGGTTGGAGTCGGTCGACTTGGTCATATCTATGGTTATGCCGGTCTGCTCCTTGATCCACTGCGGTATGATGCCGTCCAGCGTGTCATAAGGCAGCCACGAGCAGTCCGCAAACAGCGTGAGCGTCTTTTCCTCGGGCGGATCAGGCCAGGTCACGCGATCCTCGGCCAGCGCCACAGGCGCCAGCGCCGTCAGCATCATAGCCACGGCCAACAAAGCGGTGAGGAACTTCTTCATTGCAGATATCCTCCTTAATGTATATTATGAAGCGTTGTGCTTCTCTTTAAGGGGCCCAAGCCGGGCCCCCTAAATTCATCGGTCAACCCTTTACCGCGCCCAGCATTATGCCGCTTACGAAGTATTTCTGCAGGAAGGGGTAAACGCACATTATCGGCAGCACCGACACTATCATCGCCGCCATCTGTATTGAGCGGGAGGTGGTAGGCTTCATCTTGCCGGCGGCGACCGAGGTCATTGAGTTGGCGCGCATGGCGCCGGTCTCGTTGGACACTATCACGTCGCGCAGCAGGAACGATAGCGTGCGCAGATCCTTCTGCCCGGTGCAGTAAAACGCGGTGTCGGTCCAGTTGTTCCACTGTGCCACCGCCACAAACAGCGCCAGCGTCGCCAGCAGCGGCATGGACAGCGGCAGCACTATCTTCAGGTATATCGTCATGTCGTTGGCGCCGTCCAGGTACGCCGACTCGTGCAGCGTGCTGGGTATTGCCTGGAAAAACGATATCGCAAGTATCATGTTGTATATGCTGTACATACCGGGCAGTATATACACCAGGAACGAGTTGAGCAGCCCCAAACTGCGTATCGTCAGATAGTAAGGCACCAGACCGCCGCCAAAGTACATGCACACTATCATGATGCCATAGTAAACCTTGCGCAGCTTCAGGTCATTAAACGACATAGCATAGGCCACCAAACAGGTGAAGAACACGCCCAGCACCGTGCCCAACACTGTGCGCGATACCGACACGAATATCGCCAGCAGCCACTTGCTGTCCGAGAGAAACTCCTTGTAGTTTTCCAGCGTGAACACGCGCGGCCAGAGGTATATGCCGCCGGCCATGGCGTCAATGCCGTCATTAAACGACATTATGGTTACGTAATAAAACGGGTATACCGTGACCAGAAACACAAATGCCATTACGACCCATATGAACGCATTGAATACCCTGTCCTCGCGCGTCAATCGGATCTTGTTATTATGCTGCGTACGGGCTATCATCAGCGCTCCTCCTTCCGCTCAGAACAGGGATTCTTCCAGCACGTGCTTGGAGAACAGATTGGCGCTTACGACCAGCACCAGCGCCATGACCGCCTGGAACAGGCCCGCCGCCGCCGCATATGAGTAGCGCGCGCCTGCAAGGCCCTGGTTGTACACGTGCAGCTCGATTATCTCGCTGCGGGATATGTTGGTCGCGTTGCCCAGCAGCATCGACTGTTCGAGGTTGCCGCCCATCAGGCTGCCCATCTGCATGATCAGCAGCACGGCTATCGTGCCCTTTATCGACGGCAGCGTTATCGAGAATATGCGGCGTATGCGCCCGGCGCCATCTATCTGCGCGCTCTCGTAGAGCGAAGGATCTATGCCGGTTATCGCCGCCAGGTAGATTATGGCGTTCCAGCCCATCTCTTTCCACAGCTCGCTGAGCACGGCCAGGCCATAATAATATTCGGGCTTGGTCAGTATCGAAGGCATCGTAATGCCCATACGCGCGCAGATATCGGTAATAACGCCCTGCGAATTCGAGAAAAACGCGAACGTTATACCCGACACCACGACCCATGATATGAAGTGCGGCAGATAGCTGACCGTTTGAACCACGCGCTTGAACCGTTGCCACGGCATCTCGGTCAGCATAACCGCAAACGCTATCGCCAGCGGGAAGTTCACTATCAGCTTGAGCACGCTTATGCTCAGCGTGTTCTGTATCAAAGTGCCAAACTTGCGGTCGGTCAGAAACTCGACCAGGTACTTTGCGCCCACCCATTCGCCGGTCCATATGCCGCGCATGCCGTCGCGCAGCTTGAATTCCCGAAACGCCATCTGTATTCCGAACATCGGCAGGATGCTGAACAGGAACAGGTGTATCAGTCCCAGCCATACGAAGATGTGCAACAGCGGTCGCTTGCGTATGTCGCGCAAGACCTCGTTTTGCCTCTTGGGCGCCTTCACCGCATTATTCATGGCCCCACGAACCTCCTTTTCTACTTTCGCGCATCGATATGCAGCCGATAACGCGGCTTGGACGTAAGCAGCATATTAACATATGCTCAGCTGCCGTTCACATTTGCAGTGCAAAGTGATCACATGTTTCAATTGCATTATATCATCTTTGAACTGCAAATCAACACCCAGTGGATATTTGATAAGATTTTCGCACGAGGATATGAGATTAGGCAAAGCCCGGCGCGCGCAACACGGCAATGCATCGCGTCGGCCGGGCGCATTTGCTCAGATTGCGCTCAACACGAATGCAAATCTCATATCCTGATCGGCGCGTATATGGTACTCGGGATGCACCGGCGCGCCCCAGGTATTGTCGCCGCCCACGCCCATGCGCGCCTTGGCTATGTCCAGGAAAGTATAGCACGGCTCGGGCAGCTCATCCGGGTGACGCGCCTGGCGCAGCTGCGCCGGGCTGAAGTTCAGCGCGCTGATCGCCAGCGGTTCGCTCACGCGCTCCACGCGCACGCCGTGCCCGGACGCGTCGGTTACCTCCAGATAGCGCACGCCCTGGCGGTTGCCACACTCCTGCGGGCGCAGGTAGGGCGTCAGGTTGGCGTCCACATCGTATTCGAACACGCCCAGGTACGCGCCGTGCATGCGGTCGCTGTAGTTCTCCTGCGGCCCCAGGCCGTAGTAGCGCACCCGGTTCAATCGGCGCGGCAGCCGCAGCGCCACGCCCAGTGCGCTCAGATCGGGCAGATTGGGCGCGCCAGTGTATTCCACTTCAACCAGCAGCCGGCCCGCGCCCAGCGCCGTATAGCGCAGCTCCATGCGCGCGCCGCCGGCAAACGGCAGCGCATACCGGCAGCGCGCCTGGCCCAGGCGCAGCAGGTAGTCCGGCGCAAGCAGCTCGCCGCGCGCGCTCTCGCACACAGCCTGCCAAAACGCCGCGTCCCGGTCGCCCAGGTTGGCTACGTCGTTGTCGGTAGGAGCGCGGTACAGGCTGGGATGCACCGCCGTCATCAGCAGCTCGTTGCCGCCTGCGCGCCGCATCGAGGCCAGGTCGCCCTCCTTGTAGCTGAACATGAAGTGCGCCGCGCCGTCGTCAAAGCCCACGTTGTAATCGCCGCGTATCGACCTGACCGGCAACCGCTCAAGCGCGGGCGCAGCCGCCTGACGCACCACCGCGCTGCCGTGCATAAGCTCGTAATCCGTATCGGCCCACGCGCAGGGCTTGCGCAGGTACAGCCCGCAGTGCAGCGCCCACTCGCCCGGTGCGCTCATGTCGCCCAGCTCCAGCGCAAAGTGCCGCGCGCAGCCCGGAGCCACGTCGGGCGCGTCGATGACGCCGGTTCGCTCCACGCATCCGTCCCGCATGAGCCGCCATTTCAGCGCATACCGCTCCGTGTTCGTAAACAGCGCGCGGTTATCCAGCAGCACGCCTCGCGCATCGGGCGCGATCCTGACCGGCTGATATAGGTACTTTACCTCCTGCAGCTTGGGCGTGGGCGTGCGGTCGGCAAAGAATATGCCGTTGCCACAGAACTCGCGCTCGGTCGGGCGATCGTCCGGGTCGCCGCCGTACGCCAGCCGGGGCCGACCGTTGGGCGCGGTCACGCTGAGCGCCTGATCCAGCATGTCCCAGATGAAGCCGCCCTGGTACTGACTGAACTCGTCCTCCAGCGCCAGGTACTTGTGAAGCGCGCCGCAGCTGTTGCCCATTGCGTGCGAGTATTCGCACAGCATGAACGGCTTGTCGTGATGCTGCGTAAGCCACTGTCGTATGCGCTCGGCCGACAGATACATGCGGCTCTCCACGTCGGAGGTGGCGTTATAGCTGCGATCGTCGGCCACGCCCTCGTAATGGACTATGCGCGACGGGTCGCGCCGGCGCATATATTCAGCCATTTCGAATATCACGCGACCGCCCGCGCTCTCGTTGCCGCACGACCACATTATGATCGAGGCATGGTTCTTGTCGCGCTCCTGCATCGAGCGAGCGCGGTCTATCAGCGCCGCCTGCCACTCGGGTCGATCCTTGGGCACAGCGCCGCTCACGTCGCGGTGCGTGGCAAAGCACCAGGTGCCATGGCTCTCGAAATTGGCTTCGTCTATCAGGTAAATGCCGTATTCGTCACAGAGCCGGTACCACAGGCTCTGATTGGGATAATGACTGGTGCGCACCGCGTTTATGTTATTGCGCTTGAGCGCGACTATGTCGGAATACATCTCGTCGCGCGATATCGCGCGGCCCTTTGCGGGATGGAACTCGTGCCGGTTCACGCCGCGCAGCAGTATGCGCTTGCCGTTTATCAGCATTAGCCCATCGCGTATCTCAAACCGCCTGAAGCCCACGCGCGTCTGCGCCACCTCAAGCTCGTTGCCCTGCGAGTCGGTCAGCGTCAGGCGCAGCCGGTACAGCTCGGGCTGTTCAGCGCTCCAGAGCGCGGGCGCGTCTATCGCCATGCGCAGCTCCATGCGCGCTTGCGCCGCCCCGACCCACTCGGCCGCCAACCGGCCGTTCGGGTCGGTCAACCGCGCCGTGAGCCCGACCTCGCCCCGGGGCAGATCCAGCGCAAGCTCGGTGCGCAGCTCGGCCGCGTCGCACGCCGCGTTCAGCTCGGTGTGCACGAACATGTCGCGCACATGCGCCTCAGGCCATGCGTTCAGCTCCACGTCGCGGAATATGCCGCTGAAGCGCCAGAAGTCCTGATCCTCTATCCAGGAACAGGATGCGTAGTGGTACACCTGCACCGCGAGTATGTTTTCGCCCGCGTGCAGCGCGTCGGTTATATCGAAGCGGGAGGGCGTGAAGCCGTCCTCCGCATAGCCCTGCAGCCGGCCGTTGACCCAGCAGAAGAACGCCGGCTCCACGCCGTTGAACGTGAGCACTACGCGCATGCCGCGCCACTCATCGGGCAGTCTGAATCGGGTCAGATAGCTGCCGGTTGGATTGGCGTGAGGTATCTGCGGCGGTTGAAGCTCCTCGTGCCCGTCCCAGGGGTACTGCGCGTCCACGTACTGTGCGCCGCCGTAGCCGCTGAGCTGTATGTGGCCGGGCACATCTATCTCGTCCCAGTCCGACGCGTCGTAGTCCTCAGCCTCAAACCCCGCGGGCAGGCTGTCAAGATCCGGCGACAGCCGGAACCGCCAGCGCCCGCTCAGGCTGAGCCCGAGCGAGCTTGTCTGCGCGTCGGCCTCGCGCGAATCGCGGTATATGTCGTGATCCGAGAACGCGTCCATGCGCCCCACCGCGAACACCTCCGGATCGCGCAGGTACGAAAGGTCGTAGCGAAGTTCTGCCATATCCATCCCCCTCTGAAATATGAGCCGCAACCGGCCCGCTCCGGCTCCACGCGGCGCTTCACACAATTAAATCTAAATATAAAATACATGATTTTGTGCCGCTTTGTCAACACCGCCTCACAAACAGCTAAGTTTCAAGCGGCTATATCTGAGATTAGGACAAGCCTGTGCATTGTATTACCGTTGCCAATAGGTTATAATAGACTAAAGCGCAAGCTACGGTCGCATTGCAATCGGGCCGAATGCGCCGGAATGAGCACCTTAGAGGCACCGCGCGCAATACCGGTGCGGCAGATGCCCGTTCGGCTGCCGGTGCGCATGGCTGAGGCCCATTATATTCGGCGTTATATTTGCTTGGCTGGGACGGAGATTCAAATGACTGACAAGCATGACGAGGTATTCGAGCTGCTTAACCTGTATGGCAACAGCGATTTAAACCTGTATGAATGCGGACTGCAGCAATGCCCGCCCGGATATACCCTCATACCCTGCCTGGTGCGCTGCGTGAATGTGATACACTTCATAGTGTCAGGCCGGGGCAGGCTTTTCATAGGCAACCACACCTATCAGCTGGAGGCCGGACAGGGCTTCTTAAGCCCTGCAAACATACCGGTCAACTACCAGGCCGACCAGGACGACCCATGGCTGTATTGCTGGATACACTTTAACGGCGTCAAGCTGGACGAATACCTGCGCAGCGTAAACGTTAATCAGCGCACCCCGGTGTTCCGATTCAGCGATCCGCAACGAGCGCACGCCCAGATCTGCGAAATGATGCGCCTGGCCGCGTCGCACTCGCCGTCTGCCGGCCCGCGCATATTCAGTATATGCCTGGAACTGTTCGCTACGCTTATGGATGACAATGCCAGTCGGCTTACCGCCGCCGTCAAGCCCGACTACACCAAGGAGGTATACATCGAAAAGGCGCTGTCCTACATGCAGCAGCGCCTGACCGGCCGCATGAACATAACCGAGATTGCGGACATGCTCGGCCTGAACCCCAACTATTTCAGCACGATATTCCGCCAGATAGTGGGCTGCACGCCGCAGAGCCACCTTATATCGCTTAGGCTGCAGTATGCCTGCTCGTTGCTGCTCGACTCCAACGTGTCCATTAAGGGCATCGCCCAGACCATAGGCTACAGCCATGCCGCTTCGTTCAGCAAGGCGTTTGCCAAGCAGTATGGCATTACCCCCAGCCAGTACCGCATCGCCGGCCACAACGGCGCGCGAGAAAAGCCGCCCACGGATCCGGCGGCCAAGATTACCAAGCGAATAGAATGGAAATGAGGTGCACTCCATGACAAAGCTGCCTATTCATCAGATCGCCTACAGCATACCCGGCTCCTACCTGAACCTGCGCCTGGCCGAGGGCCGCCTGGCCCGCCGCGTGAGCGAGGGGCTGTACCTGCGCATAGTCCACGACCACGGCCGCCGCGAGTGTTTCAAGCTGATACCGCTCAGGGACGGCGCGCCCGTGCCGTTCGAAGAGGTGCGCATGGATATGACGCCTGCCGGCGTTACGCTCGAATGCGGTGCGGGCCGGCTGTACATGACATTTGAGGACGAGGACACCTGCGTCGTGCTGGGCGAAGGTCTGGGCCTGCGCATGGACATGCCGATAGACATGGACATGTGCCCCTATGAGTATGTGGCACGCTACCGGCCCGACCGCTGCCTGGTCAACTCGTCGACCTCGCGCGCTCAGTTCATGCTCTGCTGCCAGCAGGGCCGCATGGAGGTCGATGCGCCCTACGGCAAGGAGTGCTGCGAATACATTAAAATCGATTTCCTGCCCGACGAATCAGGCACGGTGCGGCTGACCGCCGAGCAGTTCGAGACGCTGTGGCACGAGCGCGAATACCTGGCCGATGCGCGCGCGTCGATGCGGCGCAACGAGCGCATGTTCGAGGAGTTCTGCGCGCCGTTCCCACAGCCGCCGGCGCGCTATACCGACACTATGCGCCTGGCGCTGTTCACGTTCTGGAGCGCGATAGTCCGTCCGATAGGCGTGATGAAGCGCCGCGGCGTATACATGAGCAACAACTGGATGAACGGCATATGGACCTGGGACAGCGCGATAAACGCAATGGGCCTGTCGCTGGGCGATTTTGAGCTGGCGCTGGATCAACTGCTGTTCCCGTTCGACTATCAGACGCCTGAGGGGCTGCTGCCCGATTACGTAAGCCCGTACGACATAATGTGGAACTTCACCAAGCCCCCGGTGCACGGCATAGCGCTGGAGCGATTCTTCATCGACAGGCTTGATCGCGCGCAGCTCGAGTATGTATGTGAGCGCTTTGCCAGGCAGGTAGACTATTGGCTCGAATATACCGACAGCGACGGCGACGGCATCTGTCAGTACAACCACGGCAATGACTGCGGCTGGGACAACTGCACGCCGTTTGAGGTTGGCGCGCCGGTTGAGGGCCCCGACCTGAACGCGTACCTGGTAATCGAGATGTACGCGCTGGAGGACGTATGCCGCCGCCTGGGCCGCGATGCCGAGGCGACTGCCTGGCGCGAAAAGGCGGAGGCGCTCCTGACCCGCCTGCTCGAGCACAGCTGGGATGGCGAGCGC
This sequence comes from Candidatus Fimadaptatus sp., assembly GCA_963928645.1. GTDB lineage: Bacteria > Bacillota > Clostridia > Christensenellales > Aristaeellaceae > Fimadaptatus. Next base: position 718 of record CAWVGT010000117.1, on the reverse strand, counting down.
TTCCACGTGTACCAGTCGGGCACCCACCGCGAGAGCCCGCATGGTCAGAGCCTGTACCCCTACCTGCCGCTGGTGCTGGGTCGCCGCCTGCCGCGCGACGTGTTCGATAAGCTGGTCTCTGACCTGAAGCGCCCGGATTACCTGCTCACGCCGCACGGCCTGGCGACCGAGAGCGTGTCCTCGCCGTGCTATTCGCCCGACGGCTACTGGCGCGGCCCGATATGGGCGCCCACGATGCTGCTGTTGATTATGGGCATTGCCGACGGCGGCGACGCGGAATTCGCGCGCCTGCTCGCCGACCGCTTCTGCGACACCTGCGTAAAGTGCGGTCTGCCCGAAAACTACAACGCGCTCACCGGCGAGGCGCTGCGCGACCCGGCGTATACCTGGACCGCGTCGGCGTTTGCGGTGCTGGCTTGCAGATACGCGTCGCAGGATTGAGCTGATACGCAGGCACGTCTGGCTGGCGTTGCGGCGCGTTAGTCATCGCTAAGGCTGCGTGTTGCTCTGCGCGCCCTGAGATGCGGCCTGTCCTGCTTCTGCAATATCCGTTGTGCGCATTGCTATATGGACTTCGCCCCGAGCTGTATGCTGGCTGCATGCAGCTCGGGGCGGTTTCGATCGGTATCGATCGCATTAATGCCTTTAGGCAGTTGAGCGAAGCGAAACAGGCAACCACCCGCTATGCGGGTGGGCAACAAAAAGTTATACAAAAAAG
>CAWVGT010000116.1:0-4445 GCA_963928645.1 Candidatus Fimadaptatus sp. | reverse complement strand
CGCCGGCATCAGCACCGTCCAGCCCGCCAGGAACGTGCGCTGCGGCACCAGCATGTCCACCAGTATGTTGCTCCAGCGCAGGTTCAGGTCGGGCAGGTTGGTGGGCGTCTGGTAGTAGCCGGTGAATATGTTGATGAGCCGCGACGGGTCCTTGAACACCATGTCGAACATATTGAAGAACCCGAACCCGCCGTTTACGAACAGCAGCAGCGTGCTCAGCACGACCAGCCACGCCTTGCGGCCTATCCGCCAGACAAGGCACGCATAGCCCAGGAACGTCAGCGCCATCATCACTATGCCCGGCAGCCACAGGCTCACCGACAGCTCCGTGCCCAGCATGTACATCGAGCTGGACAGCGCGTCCACCAGGTACGGGTAGCACAGCCGCGTGCCCGGCAGCAGTATGTACTCGGCCGGCAGCGACGCGTTGCGCAGCCCGGTGATTATGCTCATGTGCAGATTGATATCGCTGTACGTGGACTGGCCCACGTTCAGCGCGCCGTCGACCGGGCGCAGGTTGTGCGTATACTGAAGATACGCGCCCACGACCAGCAGCGGCAGCACCGCCGCCAGCGCCAGCAGCCACGGCGGCGCGTCGTCGCCCGGCAGCACCCAGCGCGGCTTGTATAGCAGCTGCACCGCCGCCGCTATGGCCGCGCCCAGCCCCAGCGCAGTCCACTGCGCCGCCACCGTGAACCGCATCGCGAACGCGCATATCGTCGGCAGCCACATCGCCATGACCAGCCCGATCACCGCGCCCAGCCACGCCCGCACCATCAGCGCATGCCGCCCGAACGCGCGCCGCGCTATCACCTCGCCCTCGGCTATGAACGCGCACAGCCAAACTATGCCTACCATCTGTAGCCAGACACCTCCTCATTGCGCCGCGCGGGCGGGCACGCAGCCGCACATGCGCCGCCGTGACCCGCCCGCACACATGATCCTTATTGCACGCGCTGCGCGCCCGCGGCCGGCAAGCCGCTCCGGGCCGCGCGCCTTACTTAACCAGCTCGCGCAGCAGCTTTACCGCGCCCTCAACGTCGGATATCTGCACCATCTCGACCGGCGTGTGCACATAGCGGCACGGCACCGATATCACGCCCGAGGGCACGCCGCCGCGGGTCAGCTGCATCGCCGCGCCGTCGGTGCCGCCCGCGGTCAGCACCTCGGGCTGGTACTTTACGCCCGCGCGCTCGGCCGCCGCGCGCATGTCGGCCACGACCTGCGGATTGCAGATCAGCGACGAATCCATTATCTTGATGGTCGGGCCCTCGCCCAGCACCACGCTGTGGCGCACCGCCTTGGGCATGTCGCGCGTGGGCGTCACGTCCAGCGCTATGCCCATGTCGGGCTCGAGCGCATACGCCGCCGCGCGCGCGCCGCGCAGCCCGACCTCCTCCTGCGTCGTGAACACGCAGGCCAGCTCGTTATCGGTCTCAACGTCGCGCAGCAGCTCTATCAGCACCGCGCAGCCCGCGCGGTTGTCCATCGCGGGCGAGGCCATGCGCGCGCCCATGTCCACGACGCCCGGCGCATACGTAGCCGCGTCGCCTATGCTCACGCGCGAGAGCGCCTCCTCGCGGCTGGACGCGCCTATGTCTATGAACATGCGCGCCATGTCCACGTCGAACGCGCCGCCCTCGGAGGTCTGCTCGAAGTATATCACGCCCTCGACGCCGTTTTCGAACACCACGCGCCGGCCCAGCGTCACGTTGCGCGCTATGCCGCCCAGCGGGTGTATGCGCAGGAAGCCGTTCTCGTCGGCCGCGGTCACCACAAAGCCTATCTGATCCATGTGCGCCGCCAGCATTATGCGCTTGCCGGCGCCGCGCTTTATCGCTATCAGGTTGCCCAGCGCGTCGTAGCGTATCTCGTCGACGCAGGGCCTTATCATTTCCTCTATCACGGCGGCCACGCGCGCCTCGTGGCCGGTGGGGCCAAACGCCTCGCAAACGGCCTTCAGTGTGCTCTTTACATCCACAGCAATACAACTCCTTTTATATTATGCCGCCCTCACTGCGCGCGCAGGAACGCGCGCAGCAGCCGCGCCTGCGCGTCCATGTCGCTCAGCGCCGCCACCGACGCGGGCGAGTGTATGTTGCGGCACGGCACCGACAGCACGCAGGTCGCCACCGCGCCCGCGCGCGTCTGTATCGCGCCGGCATCGTTGCCGCCGGCTATCACGTTCTTTACCTGATGCGGTATGCCCTCGCGCTCGGCCAGCTCGAACAGCTGCCGGTACAGCTGCACGCTGGCTATCGAGCCGCGATCCATGAACGATATCGCCACGCCCTTGCCGACCTCGCACACGCGCAGGTGCTCGTCGACCTCGCCCAGGTCGTTGGACGTCGTGCCCTCGAGCACTATCGCCACCTCGGGCATGACGCGCGACGCCGCCACGCGCGCCCCGCGCAGCCCGACCTCCTCCTGCACCGTGAACACCGCGGTGAAGTCGCAGTCGTAGCTGCCCTCCAGCGCGCTTATCAGCGCCAGGCAGCCCACCCGGTCGTCCAGCGCGCGCGAGCACACGCAGCCCTCGCCGAACAGCTCCGGCTCCGAGTCGAACGTCGCGTAGTCGCCCAGCTTGATAAGCTTCTTTGCCTCGTCGGCGCTGGCGGCGCCTATGTCTATGCGCAGCTTGTCGTGGCCCAGCACCGAATGGTACTCGGCCTCGGACTGCAGGTGTATCGCCTTGGAGCCTATCACGCCCGGCACGCGGTTCTCGCCTATCACTACGCGCTTGCTGACCAGCACGCGCGGGTCTATGCCGCCCACGGTCGCGTACTCGAGCAGGCCGTCGTCGCGGAAGTGGCTAATCATCAGGCCGACCTCGTCCATGTGCGCGCAGGCCATGACGCGCCTGCCCGCGCCGCGCTTGTGCGCGAACAGGTTGCCTATCGTGTCGACGTAGACCTCGTCGCACAGCGGCTTTACAATGTCCATAATAGCCGCGCGCACGTCGCCCTCGCAGCCCGACACGCCGCGCCGGCGCAGCAATTCCAGCAGCCTTTGAGTGTCTATTGCCATTGTATGTTCCCCCAGTCGGCCAGAGTATCGCGCACAAAGCACGCCAGCAGCCGCGCGGTCTCGCGCAGCGTATTGAGGTTGAGCGTCTCCACGGTGGTGTGCATGTACTTGAGCGGCAGCTCGATCAGCAGCGTGGGTATGCCCTCGCGCGCGACCTGGGTGGCCGCGGCGTCGGTCGAGGTCACGCCGCCGCACACGCTCTCGAGCAGCTTTATGCCGTTGCGGCGGGCGGTGTCCACCATGCGCGCGTGCATCATCGGATGTATGTTGGGGCCTATCGACGTGACCACGCTGTCCAGCGGGTATATCTCCTGCGCGCGGCAGTCGGGCATGGTGCCGTGGGTCACGTCTATGGCTATCGCCAGGTCGGGCGCGAGCCGGTGCGCCGCGGTCTGCGCGCCGCGCGAGCCGACCTCCTCCTGCGCCGCGGCCACGAAGCACACCTCGCCCGCGAGCTTCACGTCGCCCAGCAGCTTCGCCGCCTCGCACATCACCGCCACGCACGCGCGGTCGTCCATCGTCTTGGACGCCAGGTTGCCGCCCGCCAGCTCGGTCAGCGGGCCGTTGAGCGCGATCAGGTCGCCCACGCGCACCAGCTCGCGCACGCGCGCGGCGCTCATGCCCAGGTCGACGTACATGTCCTTGAGCTCGAGGTTCTTCTTGCGGTCGGCTGCGGTCAGCAGGTGCGGGGGCTTGGCGCCTATCACGCCGGTGAGCGCCGCGCCGCCGCCCGCGTACACGCGCACGCGCGACCCGGGCAGTATGCGCGGGTCCACGCCGCCCATGCGCGTAAAGCGCAGCGCGCCGTCCTCGAGTATCTCGGTGACGATCAGCCCGATCTCGTCCAGGTGCGCGGTGACCATTATGCGCGGCGAGCCCTCGCCCAGGCAGGCGGTGGCGTTGCACATCGCGTCGATATCGGTGCGCGCGCCCAGCGCCGCCATCTCCCGGACGAACAGCTCCGCCACCTCGCGCTCATAGCCCGGCAGGCCCGGCGCGGCGGTCAGCTCGCCAATGAAGTTAGTCAGTTCCAAATCAATCCCTCCCATACAGGATGCCATCATTATATCACACGCGCGCGCGCGTTGCCAGATGCGACTCGCATGATCCGGCAAAGTGTGGTGGCTGCGGGCGCGTTGCCGGGCATCGGTCGCGCTTGGACTGAAGGCGTGGCGCGGTGTCAGGGCGATATGCGCTATCTGCGGAAGCCAGGCGGCTGCGGGCGCGTCGTTAGGCTCGGTTTATGCTTGGCCTGAGGCGAGGCGCTGTATCAGGGGTGATACGCGCTATCTAGCGAAGCCAGGCAACTGCGGACGCGTCGTTAGGCCCGGTTTATGCTTGGCCTAAGGCAAAGCGCGGTATCAGGGGTGATACGCATCATCCAACGAAGCCAGGTGGCTGCGGGCGCGTCGTTAGGC